>JAGXLL010000088.1 GCA_018334675.1 Bacteroidales bacterium
GCCAGTCATCGGGCACATTCCAGTTGAGGTCGCCGGTAAATTTATCCATTGAAAGCCTTTTGCCTTTCTTTCTCCACCTGTTCAATGGTCTTGGGTTTCTGTTTGCCCAGGATGCGGTAACCGTCAGGGGTGATCAATACATTCTCCTCGTTTCGGGTGCCGCCGAAATTTTTATAGGCCTCGACCTTATCATAATTAATGAAGTCGGCATGTTTGCCGGTTGACTTCCAGTCATCGATCAGTTGGGGGCTAAAGTAAACGCCTGGCTCTATGGTAATTACGAATCCGGGTTTCAGTTCACGTCCCAGGCGCAGGGACTTGAGACCGAACTGTTTGCTTTTGGGCTGCCCCAGGTATCCGAAGTTTTGTTCGCCCAGGTTTTCCATGTCGTGGGCATCCAAGCCCATCAGGTGTCCCAGTCCACAGGGGAAGAAAAGGGCGTGGGCACCGGCTTGTACGGCATCATCGGTGTTACCTTTCATGAAGCCCAGCTCTTTCATTCCCTCTGCCAGGTTGCGGGCGGCTTCCAGGTGTACTTCCCGGAAATTCTTACCCGGTGTTAGGGCTTGCAGGGCACCCTCGTGGGCCTTCAGGGCCACATTAAAGATTTCTTTTTGTTCCTGGGTGAAGGTGGGATCCACCGGGAAGGTACTGGACAGATCGCCTGCATAATGCATATCGGTCTCAGCGCCTGCGTCTACCAGGAATAGGTCACCGCTGTTGATGGTATTGCCATGGTAGTGGTTGTGCAGAAACTCCCCATGTATGGTAGCAATGATGGGAAAGGCCAGGTTGGCACCGTTTTCCAGGGCAACCTCATGGATACGGGCCATCACTTCATACTCTTTCATTCCGGGTTTGGCCGTGTGCATGGCAGCCAGGTGCATGTCCACGCTGATGTTGACCGCTTTTTCTATCTCAGCGATCTCTTCTTTGCTTTTAATGATGCGCTGCTCGCCAATGGCCTGTATCAGAGGCAGGGAAGAGCGGGATTCAGATTCTTCGGGGGATATCTCCAGCATGCGCCAGAGTTTCAGCTCATGCTCAGGCCGGTAGGGTGGCAGGAAGTGAATGGCGCGGCCCTGTTGTCTTGCCTTATCCAGATAAGCCTTCAGCTCTTTGAGGTTACCGGTATTTTCGACTCCAAATTCGCTGCTCAGCTCCCTGATGGGGGGCTGATAACCCATCCATACGAAATCTTCGACGGTGAAGTCATCGCCGAAGATAAAATCTTTCCCTGCATCTATGTCCATCAGGGCATAGAGCTCGGGCTTATCCACGCCGAAATAATAGAGGAAGGTGCTGTCCTGGCGAAAATGAAAAGGATTGTCGGCATAATTCATGGGGCTTTCATCATTGCCAACAAAGAGAATGATCCCCTCATCCAGTTGTTTCCTCAGATGATCCCGGCGTTGTTGATAGGTGGATTTTTGAAACATAGTAAGGTATTTTTAGTGGTTCGAATATGCAAGGCCCCATGCCGGGAAGATCCCGGCATAAGGCCACTTTGAGCGTTGTTAGGTATTGATTGGACCGGCCCTTTTGTAGAGTTTGCAATTGAGCTGCAGGTTACAGGGTTTCATGTTCGGTTCGTTTGATGATCTCATTCTGAAGGTCGGTGCCCAGATCATTAAAATAATCGCTGTATCCGGCAACCCGGACGATCAGATCCTCATACTTCTCCGGATGTTTTTGGGCTTCCCTGAGGGTATCGGCATCGACCACGTTGAACTGGATGTGGTGGCCGTCCATTTTGAAATAGCTTCGGATCAGCCGGACGAACTTTTCCACCCCTGCTTCGTCATTAAAGAATGAGGGGCTGAACTTCTGATTCAGGAGCGTTCCGCCGGTCTTGAGGTGGTCGATCTTTGCCGCCGATTGTACCACGGCGGTAGGCCCTTTGCGGTCGGTACCCTGCACCGGGCTGATGCCTTCTGAAAGGGGTTCATGGGCTTTCCTGCCGTCGGGCATGGCTTCAATGACACTGCCAAAGTATACATGGCTGGTGGTGGGCAACAGGTTGATCCGAAAGACCCCTCCGCGGGCAGTGGGTTTGCCATTGATGCTCTCATAGAAGGCATCGAAAATCTTCACGGTATGCTTGTCGGCATAATCGTCGTCGTTGCCATATTTGGGGGTCTCATAAATCATGTTGTAACGCAGCTGCTCGTGTCCGTCGAAGTTGGAGTTGATGGCCTCCATCATCTGGGCCATGGAAACATCCTTCCTGTCGAAGACATGGTATTCCAGAGCCGTCAGGTTGTCGGTAAGGCTGCCGATACCCACTCCCTGTACATAGCTGGTGTTGTATCTGGCACCTCCGGCATTGTAGTCTTGGCCATTGCTGATGCAATCGTCGATGATCAGGGAGAGAAATGGAACCGGCATGAAGCGGGCGTAGAGATCTTCGATGATGTTGTTGCCCCGGAGCTTGACCTCAGTGAAAAAACGCAGTTGTTTTTGGAAAGCCTCAAACAGGGCCTCGAAGGTTTGGAATGAATCCGGTTCGCCTGTTTCGATGCCGATCTTCTTGCCTGATCGGGGATCGGTGCCATTGTGAAGGGTAACCTCCAGCACCTTGTTCAGGTTAAAATAGCCGGTAAGGATGTAACGCTCCTTTCCAAAAGCGCCTGTTTCGACGCAACCACTGGCCCCTCCGTTGCGCGCATCCTCGATGTCCTTGCCCTGACGCAGCAGCTCCTGGATGATGGCATCGGTGTTGAAGTAGGAGGGCTGCCCGAAGCCGGTTTGGGTTATTTGAGCGGTACGCTTCAGCAGCCGGTCGGGGCTTTTTTTGCTTACCTGCACCATGGAGCTGGGCTGAAGAATGCGCATCTCTTCGATCACATCCAGCAGGATGTAGGTCATCTCGTTGGTAGCGTCATGGCCGCGTTCATCCAATCCCCCAACATTGATCAGGGCAAAGTCGGTGTAAGTGTTGCTTTCCTGTGCCGTTACGCCTACTTTGGGGGGAGAGGGGTGGTTGTTGAATTTTACCCAGAAGGATTCCAGCAGTTCCACTGCCTGGTCACGATCGATGGAGCCGGCCTGCTGTTCTTTTTGGAAAAGCGGGTTGAGATGCTGGTCCAGTCGTCCGGGGTTGAAGGAGTCCCAGGGATTGAGTTCTGTGATCACGCCCAAATGGATGAACCAGTAATGCTGAAGGGCCTCGTGCAGGGTTTGGGGGGCATGGGCAGGGACACGGCGGCAGATCGCGGCCATGTTCTCAAGTTCCCCCTTACGTTGGGTATCCTGAGTGCTCTCAGCCATCTCCCGGAGCTTGTCGCTGTGGCGCTCGGCATAATGGATCATGGCACGGGCAACGATCTCCATGGCTTCCAGCTCATCACGCTTCCGGGGAGCTTCCGGATCATTCAGCTCATCCAGGTGGGACAGCGCCGCATGGATCTCTTCGATCCAATCCAGCATGCCTTTTTCAAATACCTGCTTGCCGGCTACGGTATGGCCGGGAGCCCTTTGTTCCTGAAACTCGGTAAACACCCCGGCTTCGTAAGCGTTTATCCACTCCGGTGACAAATGCCGGAAGATGCGCTCCCGCTGGGTCCGGCCTTTCCAATAGGGAATGATCACCTGTTCATAGTCCTTACGGGTTTGCTCATCAACTTTGAAGGATACCTTCTCTCTGGAATCAAGTATGTCCAGGTCTTCCACAGAATGCAGGTTGATCTCCGGATAGGTTGGAGTAGCTTTGGGCTCAGGGCCTCTTTCTCCCACAATCAACTCGCCTTCGTTGATGCAGATTGCTTTATTCGACAATATGTACTCAAAGGCTTTGGCCCTTTGAACGGGTATGGAAGAGGCGCTGGCCTTACCGTTTTTATAAAATTCGGTCACCAGCATGCCGCGCTCGGATGTGATGCGGTTGACAGCTTCCAGACTTTGGTTTCTGAGTTTTTCGATGCGTTGGTTCATGGTTTATGATTTTTATCCACCGATACTTACCTGGTATCCCAGGTTTTCAAACTGTTGCTTGATCTCTTCCGTCACGCCCGGGCCCGGTCTTTGATCGCCCATCTTATTCTCCTTGCCGAAACGCTCATACTTGCCCCTGGAGATATCATGATAGTCGAGAATATCGATGTTCTTGATTTGATTCAGTTGAGTTAAGTAGCTTTGAACCTGCTGCAGGTTCGTTGATGTATCCGTGATTCCGGGTATCACCGGAAACCGAACCCGGACATCCTTTCCGGATTGGTTGAGGAGTTCCAGGTTTTCCAGGATGACCTTGTTGGAAACACCGGTGTATTTGCGGTGCAGCTCATCGTCAATGATTTTCAGGTCGTAGAGTACCAGATCTATATATTCCAGCACCTTCAACAGGGTTCGCTGACTGGCGTAACCCGAAGTATCCAGGGCAGTATGAATCTTTGCCCGGTGGCTTTTTTGTGCGATTTCCCCCAGAAATTGGGGTTGCATGAGGGGCTCACCTCCGGAGAATGTCACTCCTCCTGCTGATTCATCATAAAAGATGGTATCCGATTCGATGGTGCGGAACAATTCATCTGCTTCAATGTAATAGCCTATTTTTTCCTGTTTTTCAAACAAACGGCCGTCGAGCCTTTTCTTTTTTGTATAGGTCTCCACCCTGGATGACTGGCTTTCGGGATTGTGACACCACCAGCAGGAAAGCGGACAACCCTTGAAAAAGATCGTTTGTCTGATCCCAGGCCCGTCGTGTATAGCGTAATGTTTGATATCAAAGATCAAACCTTTCATAATGTTCTGAAATATTGTGTTAAAAGATGGGGATGCAGCAATGGGGGATGAGGCGAGATCTGTCAGCAAATCCAACATTCATAGAGCCCCTTTCCAAAAGGGTGGTACTTGGTGTGGATGGAAAATGCCATGTTGTACATAATCCTCTTGAGGTTAATATACAAATATAATAAAAAAATCACACTTGTAAAGGGTAAAGTGTGATTTTTACACTTATAGATCTTGTTGATGCAGTAGGTCTTCTTTTCAGGGGATAGTCTATTATTGACTATCTCCTTTGAGTTCTTTTTCGATCTGAAGTTTGAGGGGGTTGATTTCTTCTCCCCAATATACGGTGGTATGTGGGAATGGTATCTCGATGCCATTATTATCAAAGGCGTATTTGAGCCGTTTTTTGTATTCTCTTCCCACGGTCCATTGCTGGATGGGCTTGGTTTTAATCCGTGCTTTTATGATCACTGCACTGTCGGCAAACTTGTCCACACCGAATACTTCCAGCGGCGCAATGATCAAATCTTTAAAATCGGGATCATTGGCAAGATCTTCACCTACCTGTTTCATTATGGATATGACTTGCTCGGGGTCTTCCTTATAGGCCACGCCAATATCAAATACCATGGCCGACCATTCCATGGTCATATTGGAAATGGTATTGATCTTTCCGTTGGGGAAGATGTGGGTTGTGCCAGTGAAATCGCGCAGGGTAATGGTTCTTAGCTCAATGGCCTCAACCAGTCCTCCTGTTCCGTCGATGATGGCCACATCCCCCTTGCGGATCTGGTTTTCCAGCAGAATGAAGAAACCCGAGAGAAAATCTCTGACCAGTTCCTGTGACCCGAAGCCGATGGCTAAACCGAGTATTCCGGCACCGGCCAGTAGGGGGGCAATGTCTAAACCGAGTTTTTTCAGCAGGATCATGATGAAAATAACGTATATGATCACTTTTCCCGTGCCGTAGACGATATTCATAAGGGTTTCCACCCTTTTGCCACTTTCCTCGGATTCAATAACTTCTTTTCTTTCCAGCCTTTTGGTGAACACTTTTTTCAGCCGTTTGATAAAGGCTCTAAATATTTTTAAAATAACAATGGTTGCTACGATCAGGATCAGTATGGGTGGCAATTCAGTAATGCTCCATTGAATAAGCTTTTCCAATACACTGTTCCAGAATTCCAAAGTAGTTACTTGATTCATAGTATCTGTTTTTGTTGGTTAAACCATTGATTTGATTATTCTTACCATTGCTTTTGGTTGGTCCATTTATCGGATAGAGGAACAGGCTGCTCCTTCATCTGTTTGATCAGTTCGGTTATATCTGAGCTGATGATGAGCATTTGCCGGTTCACCGGATTGAGGAATCCTTCCCTGACCATGGAATCGGTGAGTTGTTTGAGTGGGTCGTAGAAGCCGTTGATATTCAGAAGGGCAACGGGCTTGCGGTGCAGACCCAGCTGACCCCAGGTGAGGGTTTCGAAAAATTCTTCCAGCGTACCATACCCGCCGGGCAGGGCAATGACTCCGTCGGAGAGTTCATGCATGCGTTGTTTGCGTTCGTGCATCGATTCAACCTGGATCAACCGGGTGAGTTGATCATGAGCGATCTCCTTTTCTTTTAGGAAGCCGGGGATCACCCCGGTGATATCCCCTTGTGCAGCCAGTGCTCCTTTTGCCAGATGCCCCATCAAACCCACCTTAGCACCTCCATAAATGATCTCTATGCCTTCTTCAGCCAGAAACCTGCCCAGCTCACAGGCCTGATCCCGGTATTGCTTATTGGTTCCCTGGCTTGAGCCACAGAAAACCGCTATTGATTTAAGTTCGTTCGCTTGTTTCATTGATTCCTGTTTTTCCGGGTATGATCAATTCCATCCATTCTTCACCATGCTGATTGTTATATTCCCTGGTACATCTATGCATTATATTCACAGATCTACGAAAATAATCAATTTTTCAGCCATCGGGGCATTTGGATGATAAAACCTGGTTGAAACTAATATACCGTGCGCTGGATCAATCTGACTGGTTGTTCACTGATTCTTTCAACCATTTCAGGGCCCTATTTCTGTCCCGGAAAAGTTCAATTTTCCTGCTGTTTTGGCTGACGATGCTGAGTGAACCAACGATGGTTTTGCTTCGAATATAGCTTTGCCGGTTTTCAGCCAGAACAGCAATTGCACGGATCATCTTTAGGGTTCCGAATCTTCGCATGGCATCGAATGCATAATGATAGGAGTGCTTTCGGTTGATCAATATACCAAAGTCCTCTTCATCAGGCTGTTGCTTTAAAAAATCCATTATCTCCTGAATGTGGCCCGATTTGATTTCCATATCGGGATAAGCTATGATCTCATATATTCCCGAATCCAGGGGGGTAATGGTGCCAAATGACAGATTTGTGGATTTATTGTCGGAATCTGGAGACATGGGTGTTCAAGTTTAACCTGCTTTTTTATACAAAATGCTCGTTGTTATACAGCAAGTTAAGGAGAATTTATCAGAAAGCCAATTATCTGCAGAATAAATCCTTGTCAAACCAAAACCTGACTTGGTCAAAAAATAACAACTACTTCCCTCCATAAAAAGTAAATGTGACCAAAAAGCAAATATCTGGATCATGAAAACACATTTAATTTCGCTTATTCTTTGTTTTTTAATCATTTGGCCCCTTGCCGGGTTGACGCAAAAGCCGCTTGAACATCAAAAAAGGATTTATGCCTCTCCTGAAGGCAAAATCTACATTCAGAAATCCATGCCGGTTTACTTACGCATTGCTACTTCCCCGGATGAAGATGCCAGGTCTTATTTGCTCAAGAGTGAAGAGACCTCTAAGTATTCCAATCCCATGTATTTTGATACCGAAGGATGGAATACCGTTCGTTCTCCTTCGGCGGTCGATACCTCGACCAGGGAAGTGGTTTATCCCATGAAGGATATTATTTTTGAGGTATATGCCGACAGCAGGGCCCCGAAAAGTGAGATTCAACTTCCTGAAGTCGATCATCGTGGAGAGGCAGGCATGATCTACTTCGGAGAAGAGATGAAATTTGAGCTGACCGGCCGGGATGCCCTCTCGGGACTGGAGCAGATCTATTATTCGATGGACGGCGAGCCATATCAGCCTTATCAGAAGCCCGTTGACTGTAAGCAGGAGAAGCGCTACCGCATCCAGTATTATTCGACAGATCATGTAAGAAATGTTGAGAAGCCCCATTCAATTAAGTTTATGGTGGATCGTACAGCTCCCTCCACAACTTATTCCATTGAAGGAGATAACAAGAAAAATATACTGGGCAATGATTCATACATCGAACTTTCCAGCAAAGACAGCCTTTCGGGAGTGAAAGAGATACATTTTTCCATCAACGGGGGAGAAGAACAGGTTTACGAGGGCCCCATATCTGTTCAGCAATTCGACAACACCAGCAATGAATTGGTCTATTATGCGGTGGATCACGTGGGCAATGCTGAAGATAAGCAATCCCTCAAATCCTCGTTGAAGAAGGAAGGTGGTTCCGACAACG
>JAGXLL010000089.1 GCA_018334675.1 Bacteroidales bacterium
CAGAATGTTCTTATTGGCCTCGATGCGCATCGACTCCTCATCGCCCTGCCGCAAATACAACTCGCAGGCAATGGTGATGTCCAGAGAATGGAAATCCTTTACGTCGATGGTCTTCTCATAATCCTGGCTCCTGGCAATATTTGCAGAAGTCAGGCCGGCTGCCTGACTGAAACCGGCTATCAGCATGAAGATCAGGCCTAAGGTGATGCTTGTGGTTCTCATAATCAATAGTTTTGGTCCCCGAAATTTATTTTCCTTACAGTACCTGCTTGATGTTCTCGGTGACGATCTGACCGTCGAACAGCTGAACGATGCGATGGGCTTTCTCTGCATCGGAAGGCGAGTGGGTCACCATCACGATGGTGGTGCCTTCGTTGTTGAGCTGCTGGAGCAGGTTCATCACCTCTTCGCCGTGAGCGGAGTCCAGGTTACCAGTGGGCTCGTCCGCCAGGATCAGCTTCGGATTGGCCACCACGGCACGGGCGATGGCCACCCGCTGCTGCTGTCCGCCGGAGAGCTGCTGGGGGAAGTGTTTCTTACGGTGCGACATCTTCATGCGCTCGAGCACCTCTTCCACACGCTGCTTCCTTTCGCTGTTGGGCTTGTTGAGATACAACAGGGGCAATTCAACATTTTCATAGACGTTCAGTTCATCGATCAGGTTAAAACTCTGAAAAACAAAGCCGATATTGGCTTTGCGCAGGTTGGTACGCTTGCGCTCGGTATATCCGGCTACCTCGTGATCCATGAAATGAAGCTCACCACCGGAGGGATTGTCCAGCAACCCCACGAGGTTCAGCAGGGTTGATTTTCCACATCCGGAAGGACCCATGATGGCAACAAACTCGCCGGATTCAACTTCCAGGTTTACTTTATTCAATGCGGTGGTCTCCACCTCGTCGGTTCTGAAAACTTTAACTAATTCTTTTGTGCGTATCATCTTACTTAGTTTTAGGGTTTTCTTAAAATTTTATTGTTTTATTGTTCTATTGTTGGATTCTTATATTTCTCTTCTTCTTTTAACAAATGAACCATTTAACAATCCAACAATTTCTTCCCTCTTCCATTCAATCATTCTAGCATTCTCTTCCTTCGCCTTCGCCTTAGCCTTAGCCTTAGCCTTAACCTTAGCCTCAGCCTAATCTTTCAGCATCAACTTATCCACCTCATTAAAATTGTCATAGCTGGAGACAATAACCTTCTCACCCGGCTGCAGTCCTTCGATCACTTCGTAGTACTGCGGATTCTGACGGCCGATGCGGATGTTGCGCTTGGTGGCAAAATCTCCCGACTCATCCACTACGTAGACCCATTGTCCGCCGGTACTCTGATAGAAGCCGCCTCTGGGTATCAGCACGGCTGTCTTGGACTGACCCAGCTCCAGCTTGATGCGGAAAGTCTGGCCGATATTGATGTCTTCAGGAGTGTGGTTGGTGAAGACCATGTCCACGGTGAATTTGCCCTGGTTGACCTCGGGATACTTCTTTACCAGCTTCAGGTCATAATTGCTGCCGCTGTAGTCAAAACTACCGGGGAGCCCGTTGCGGACACGTGAGATATAATGTTCATCAATCTCTACATTCAGCTTATAATCATCCAGAATGTTGATCTTTCCGATGCGCTCCCCATAATTGATCACCTGCCCCTCTTCAGGATTTAAACTGGCCAGCTCGCCATGAACAGGTGCTTGAACATTCAGGTTCTCCAGCTTATCGCGAACCACATCCACAGATTTCTCGAGCCGGTCCACCGACTTCTCCAGTCCCTCGATCTGGATGGCCCGGAAGATGCTGTCCTGTTTCTGCGCCTTCTTGAAAAGATCAAACTTCTTCACAGTTGCCTCGTGTCTTTCCTTACTTTGCTTATATTCCTCGTAAGAGATGTGTTCGTTCTTATACAGCCTCTCATTGTTCTCGTATTCCCTTCGCTGCTTGTTCAGCTCCCGCTGCAGATCGATCAGTTCACTTTCATTGTTCAGCTGCTGTTGCTGCATCTGCAACCTGGCCTGTCGCAACTCATTGATCGCACGGGCCACCTGGGCTTCGTTGTTGGAGATCTGAAGCATCAGATCGGTATTGCTCAAACGGATGATCTCATCACCTTTCTCTACCATGTTGCCTTCCTCTATCATGATATCTTCCACACGCCCCCCTTCCACGGCGTCCAGGTAGATGGTCTTGATGGGCTCCACCGTACCGATGACAGCAATATAATCTTTAAAGACATCCTTCTCGATGGTCTCGATGGTGATCTTCTCCTTCTCCACATTCAGTTTCGAGCTCTTATCCCCGAAGAAGATGTTATAAATCACCAGCGCTGCAAGGATACCCCCCACCATGATCCAGATGTTTCGTTTACTCAGCAGTCTGTTCTTCTTTTCAATGACTCGGTCCATAACTCAGTTTTTTGTGATGCATTTGCCCTATCTTTTATCATCTTCCGTGCCAAAACACATAGTAAACTAAATAACAAGGACATACAAAGATAATCGCTTCTCCGCAGCCATTTTGTAATGTTCGATAATGAAACATTTATAGTACGAATCCGAACATTGTATCTCTTTTCTTCTTATCTTTACCACCAGCAAGGATAATCAAGCAATTAAAATTTACCGGATATGGAAAAGAAAGAAGGCAAAGTACTGGCAGTAGATGACAATGAAGACATCCTGTTTGCCCTGAAACTTTTGCTCAAGAACCATGTGGAGAAGGTCACGACGGAGACCTCCCCCGATAAGATCCCCCAATTGATGAAGGAAGACAGCTACGATGTGATCCTTCTGGATATGAACTTCACCAAGGATGCCATCAGCGGGCAGGAAGGGTTCGACTGGCTGCAGAAGATCCTCGATCTGGATCCCGATGCGGTGGTGGTGTTCATCACGGCTTATGGCGATGCCGAGAAGGCGGTGAAGGCCATCAAGGCGGGCGCCACCGATTTTGTGCTTAAGCCCTGGCAGAACGAGAAGCTGCTGGCCACCATCTCTTCAGCCATCAAGCTACGCCGCTCGAAGCGCGAAGCCGGCGATCTGAAGGAACGCCAGAAAGAGATCAGTGACATACAGGACCGCCCCTTTCATGAGTTCATCGGCGATTCGCCCGAGATGAAGGAGGTTTTCAGGACCATCAACAAGGTGGCGCAGACCGATGCCAACGTGCTGATACTCGGTGAGAACGGCACCGGCAAGGAGCTGGTGGCAAGGGCCCTGCACCGCAGCTCCAACCGCCAGGACGAGGTGTTCATCAGCGTCGACCTGGGCTCGATACATGAGAACCTTTTCGAGAGCGAGCTGTTCGGCCATGTGAAGGGTGCCTTCACCGATGCCAAGAAAGATAAGGCCGGGCGCTTCGAGGTAGCCAGCGGCGGCACCCTCTTCCTCGACGAGATCGGCAACCTCACCCTGCCCCTGCAGGCCAAGCTGCTGACGGCCATCGAACGCAAGGAGGTCACCCGCCTGGGCTCCAACCAGTCGCGCACCATCGACGTGCGCCTGATATGCGCCACCAACAACGACATCCATAAGATGGTGGCCAACGAGGACTTCCGGCAGGATCTGCTCTACCGCGTCAACACCGTGGAGGTGCACCTGCCGCCCCTGCGCGAACGCACCGACGACATCCCCCTGCTGGCCGACCATTTCCTTAAGCACTACTCAAAAAAATACAAGAAACCCATCAAGCGGATCAGTTCAGAGGCCCTCAAGAAGCTCAACCAGCACAGCTGGCCGGGCAACGTGCGCGAGCTGCAGCACGCCATCGAAAGGGCCGTGATCATGTGCGACTCCACCACCCTGGAAGAGGACGATTTCATCCTCTCCTCCACCGGACAAAAAAAAGAAGAGATCGAGCTGGAAAGCTATGACCTGGAGACCATCGAGAAGAACGTGATCCGCAAGGTGCTCAAGCAAAACCAGGGCAACGTCACCAAGGCAGCTGAGCAGCTCGGACTGACCCGCACCTCCCTGTACCGAAGAATGGAAAAGTATGATCTATAAGAATTTCAGGCTGGTTGTCTCCTTCAGGATACTGTTGCTGGCGGCCACCATATTTCTTTTTTTCTATACCCTCACCCTGGAGTATTTCATCACCCCGTTTTTGATCGGGGTGCTGATCATCTTCCAGATCATCTTGCTGGTACGGTATGTGGATACTACCAACCGCAACCTGGCCAGCTTCCTGGAATCCATACGTTTCTCCGAGTTCAGCCGTTCCTTCCACATCGAAGGCATGGGCGATTCGTTCGAAGAGCTGAACAAAGCCTTCAACGAGGTGATCGGCGACTTTCAGAAGATTCGCCAGCAGCTCGAGGAGCAATACCAGTATCTGCAGAGCATCGTCCGCAACATCGACATCTCCATCATCACCTACCACAAGGATGGTACGGTAGATATGATGAACAAGGCCTTCCAGAACCTGTTCCAGGTATACAACCTCAAGAACATACGGCAGCTCGAGAAGGTGAACCAGGAGCTGGCAGATATCCTGATGAAGCTGGAGCCGGGCAAGAACTACGTTCTGAAGATCAAGCAGGAAGACGACATCCTCCAGCTGGCCGTCTATGGCTCGGAGTTCCGCCTGCACACCAAGCGCATCATGCTGGTGACCATCAAGGACATCCAGTATGTACTGGAAGAACAGGAGACCGAGACCTGGCAGAAGCTTATCCGTGTGCTTACCCACGAGATCATGAACTCCATCACCCCGGTGGCCTCCCTCACCTCTACCCTGAGCCTGATGGTCAAGGACACCAAGGAGGAGCACGGCGGACGGCTGGACGAGGAGTCGACCGAGGAGATACAGAAGGCGCTGAGCACCATCCATAAACGTAGCGAAGGATTGCTGCACTTTGTGAACACCTACCGGAGCCTTACCAAGATACCGAAACCCAACTTCGAGAGTATCCGGGCCAAAGAGCTGTTCAATAATATCAAACCCCTGATGGAGAAGGACCTGGTGAACAACAACATCCGGTTTGTCACCACTGTCGATCCCGACCACCTGGAGTTCTATGCCGACCACAAGCTCATCGAGCAGGTGCTGATCAACCTGATCACCAATGCCATTCACGCCCTGGAGGATCGGCGCGACGGGCGCATCGACATGAAAGCCTTCCGCAGCAAGCGCGGCCGCCCCACCATCACGGTCACCGACAACGGCCGGGGTATCCTCCAGGATGTGCTGGACAAGATCTTCATCCCCTTTTTCACCACAAAGCCCAAAGGCTCCGGAATCGGCCTGAGCCTCTCCAAACAGATCATGCGCCTGCACGGGGGCTCCATCACCGCCAAATCCGAACCCGAGGAAGGCACCACCTTCACCCTGACTTTTTAATTCCGGAAAGCCATTTCCAGGCAGGTATTACATGGATATCTCCGAGGCTGTCTTCCTGGTCAAAAGTGATGATCAATTTTTCATCCACCTGGGATCCTTTTGTTTCCTTGATCCCATTCATCTCCCTGTTCAAATTATCCGAATCTAGTTGATAACTCACCTGTATGGCACTCCAAAGGCCATTTTCCTTTCTTACAACAAAATCACATTCCTGGTCATTGCGATGATAATATATTTCCTTATAACGGCGGCGTAATTCGATATAAACAACGTTTTCAAGGATTCGACCCACGTCTTCATTAAAAGAGAGTGTATTGGCATCGATCAGACCCGTGTCGATGGCATAAATTTTTTTGGGATTGACAGCACGTTTTTTAAGAGAATATGTATATAAAGACAAGGGTGACAAAAGATAGCTATTGGACAGGTAATGAACGTAATTGATTATTGTATTGGCCGATCCAAGCTGAAACCTTTTGCTTAATTTATTGTATGAGAATTCCTTTCCGGTATTGCTGATCAGAAAAAGAGCCAGAGATTTGAGGGTCTCCTCCCGCCTGATCTCATATCGGACCACTACGTCCCGCATGATAATATCTTCAAATAGTTGTTGTAAAATACCGGTATCACGCATTTTTATGTACTCCGGGAACCCTCCGATCGACATATATTGTTTCAGACTCCCGGAACCTGGAGTCAGATCTTTAAAACTCAGAAATTCTTGATATGAAAATGGATACAACAAATACTGGAGGTATCTGCCGGTTAATTTTGTTCCCAGCTCTCTGCTCAATAAAGAAGCATTGGAACCGGTAATGAAGATCTTTCTTCCCTGGTCATGTGCAGATCTTACATAGCGTTCCCATCCTTTTACATTCTGCATCTCATCAAAAAACCAGGCATCGGGATTTTTTTCGGCCAGGATCTGGTCAAGTTTTTCAAAATCATTTATTTCAAAATCATACACCCGGTGATCTTCAAAATTAAAGTAAACAGGATTTTTGTAATGCTTCATCAATTGATGCAAAAGGGTACTTTTTCCGCTTCTGCGTATTCCGGAGATAACATTAATATAAGGATTCTCCAACTGGATCTCATTCAGGATCTCACGTTGGATTCCCTCTTCGCTTCCAGCAAGCCATTCTTCCTGGGCCTGGACAGATTTATAAAGTTGTTCCCTGAGCATTCTCTTTATATTACCAATGAACAAAAGTTTTCATTACAAATATAAACTATTTTTCATTACTAATGAAAACTTTTTGCGCAAAACCAGGAAACGATTCCACCACCGCCCATTCCGAACCCGAAGAAGGCACCACCTTCACCCTGACTTTCTGAGTTTTTCCTCTTCAACAATTTAACAATTCGACAATTCAACAATTCAACAATTCTTCCCTCAGCCTTAGCCTTAGCCTATATTCATAATCCTTTCCACACAGCTTCGAAAAAAATTCACTCCTTTTTCAAAAAAATTTGCCCCTTATAGAATAAATTCCTAACTTTAATATACCAAACCCATTTACAATAAATTATCTTTAACCCACAATCATTGAGTTATGATGCTCGAAAGGACAATGGATCGTTACAAGAAAATGCATCTGTTGATCAAGAGAGAAAACACCGGAACGCCCGGTGAGTTTGCCCGTAAGCTGGGCATCTCCAAAAGCCAGCTCTACAACTGCCTGGACGAGCTGCGCATCCGGGGCGCTGAGATCACTTACAGCAAGATCAAGCGATCTTATGTATATCAGACTCCGGTAGAAGTGCGCGCCGAGTTCTTCCTGACCTTTCCCGGATCCGAAGATGTCGATGGCATAAGAGGTGACAACAGGATAAGGCAATAAATAAAAAACCATCAAACCAATCACATTGATAAAGGAAAAAGAAAGCAATAGAAATGTTCATATCTGGTTGCTGATTGTCTTCGCCGCTGCTATGGTGGTGTTGACAATCTGGGACATCCGCATCACGGCTGAGCAGCAGGCTCTGATGCCCAATCTTTCATTCCTAGTAAGCATACTCAGCTATTCAGCTTTTACCTGTACCCTTTTTGTATTGTTTTACCTTTTCACACGTCAGAGGAACCGCAGAAAGATGCACCGCATCATCCTTTATGGGTCCTGGGTTCTGGTCATCTACAATGGTATTGAGATCCTTTTCTTCCGGGAGATGGACGGGCTAAGCAACATCCTTGGCGTTTTGCTGGGTGTAGCCATCATTCTGATCGTTTCCCGCCGTTTACCTGACGCTGAAGAACAGCAACAACCGGTGTAATCCTTTTCTGTTTATCAAAAGTGCAAACCCGATTCAATTTTTTCCTTGTCTGCCGGTATTCTCCTTGCCGAAAAGGATCTATTGATGAGCTGATAGATGCTTTCGGCTAGTTTTGGGCCTATACCTTTTATTTCTTCGAGTTCCCGGATTTCCGCGTTAAAGATCCCCTTCAGGTTCTCATAGCGATCCATGATGGACAGGGCTTTCTCGCAGCCGATGCCGGGGATGCTCATCAAAACGCCCATGCCGTCTTTTTGTGGATGGGTCAGCTTCAGACCGGTATTTTGTATTGCGGTTCGGTTGCGTTTGGATTGGTGTTTGGCATTGAGCTGCAGACCGGCATAACGGATCAGCCGGGCTGTCTCTTCCGGACCTACCGATCGCAGGATAGGTACTCCCATGAACACCATCAGGTGGATGAGGGTACCCTGGATAGAAGCTCTTTTCATCCGGGTCTGCCGCACCTCTTTTTTGGTGCCCTCCAGGATCATCACAGCGCAGTACCCTGAATGAACCAACCGGTGGGCCTCCTGGAAAAGATCACCCGACTTGATCGCCTCCAGGAAATCCGG
>JAGXLL010000027.1 GCA_018334675.1 Bacteroidales bacterium
GGGACCGCTTAGCGCAGCGCTAAGCGCTTGATTATTTTATGCCCGATTATGCCATGGCTTTTATATCTTCTTCTACGGTATTGATGCCGTTGATGCCGAACTTATCGACCAGCACGTTGGCTACGTTGGGGGAGAGGAAAGCAGGCAGGGTGGGACCCAGCTTGATGTTCTTCACACCCAGGTAGAGCAGGGCCAACAGTACGATCACGGCTTTCTGCTCATACCAGGCAATGTTGTACTCAATGGGCAGCTCATTGATGTCGTTCAGCTCAAAGACCTCTTTCAGCTTCAGGGCAATAACTGCCAGAGAGTAGGAATCGTTGCATTGTCCGGCATCCAGCACCCTGGGAATCCCTCCAATATCACCCAGGTTGAGTTTGTTGTAGCGGTACTTGGCACATCCGGCCGTCAGGATAACCGTATCCCGGGGCAGTTCTTCGGCAAAGCGGGTATAGTATTCGCGGCTCTTGAACCGTCCGTCGCAACCGGCCATGACAAAAAACTTCCTGATGGCTCCGGATTTCACGGCCTCGACCACCTTATCGGCCAATTGTTCCACCTGGTTGTGGGCAAAGCCACCGACGATCTTGCCGGTTTCGATCTCCTGCGGAGGATCGCACTTTTTAGCATGGTCGATGATGGGAGAGAAATCCTTGGGCTTGCCGTCTTCGCGGGCAGGAATATGGGTGCAACCTTCCAGTCCCGAGGAACCGGTTGTATAGATCCTCTCGCGGTAGGCAGCCTTTTTGGACGGGGGAACGATGCAGTTGGTGGTGAAGAGGATGGGGCCGTTGAAGGTCTCAAACTCCTCCTTCTGCTTCCACCAGGAATTGCCGTAGTTGCCCACGAAATGGTCGTATTTCTTGAAAGCCGGATAGTAATTGGCCGGCAGCATCTCGCTGTGGGTGTAAACATCCACCCCGGTACCCTTTGTCTGTTCCAGCAGCTCCTCCATGTCTTTCATGTCATGACCACTAATGAGAATAGCCGGACGATCTCTCACTCCCAGGTTCACCTCGCTGATCTCCGGGTGGCCATAAGCATTGGTGTTGGCTTTATCCAGCAGGGCCATCACATCCACGCCATGTTTGCCGGTTGCCATGACCCAATTGATCAGCTCATCCACGCTCAGGCTGTCATCGGTGGTAGCCACCAGGGCATCCTGTATGAAGTTGTATATATCATCGTTTTTCTGATCCAGGTTCCAGGCATGCTCGGCGTAGGCAGCAATTCCTTTGACACCGTAGGTGATTAGCTCACGCAGCGAACGGATATCTTCATTTTCCGTATCCAGTACACCGATGTCCTGTCCTTTTCTCAGGAATTCATCAGGTGTGAAGCCCTGCCAGGTGGCGGCGTCATGCAGCTCATCATTGCTGAATTCAATACCATTGGACTTAAGGGTTTGACGCAACTCATTCCGGATGTCCAACGCCTGACGAATGTACTCTGAGATGGCCTCCTTATCAAAGTTGGCATTGGTGATGGTGGCAAACAATCCATCAAAGACAAAACGATCCACACGGGCCCTGTCATAATCCACCTTATGCTTCCTTGCTTGTTGGGAATAGATGGATATACCCTTAGTCACATAGATCAACAGGTCCATCAGGTTGGCTTCATCATCCGATTTTCCACATACACCTTTAATGGTGCATCCTGTATTCTTCGCTGATTCTTGACACTGGAAACAAAACATTTTCATGTCTTTCATAATTCTTCTCCTTTTTAATGGTTCATTATATCATTCATATTATATTATATCCATTCTTCGCTGAGCACATCGCCCTGAATACCAACGGTGACAGCCTTCAGGGGTACTTTGCGCCGGGCATGTTCCCGGGCCATATGGGCCAACTGCAATAATCCCCCACAGCAGGGCACTTCCATCTTCATCAGGGTGATGGTATTAACCTTCGCCTCATTGATCAGGGCGATGAGTTTCTGTACATACGTCTCCTTATTGCTGTCCAGTTTGGGGCAGGCTATAGCCAGGGGCCGGGATTTCAGATAGCGGCTGTGAAAATCGCCCATGGCATAAGCCACACAATCGGCAGCCAGCAGCAGATCAGACCCCTTAAAATGATCGCTGGAGGGATGGATCAGGTGCATCTGAACAGGCCAGTGCTTGAGTTGAGATGGCTGCGGAGCGTAGGAGGTTCCCGTTTCGGGGGCATGGCTTTCTATGGTTTGTTCCTGTGTTCCGGGGCAACCACCCCCTCCGCATCCTCCGCCCTGATGACGGGCCTCGGCCATAGCAGGCTGATGGCGTGAAGTATCTTTGCTGTGGATCCGTGCCACCACCTCATCGGGGTCGAACGACAGCTCCTCGCGGTGGGCATTTAAATAACGAACCCCCTGCTTGAGGTATCCGAATTCTTTGTGTTCCTTGAGGTGTTCCAGATGAGCCACCACCGTATTGAATCCTTTGGGGATCATCTCCTTCATCACCGCTTCCTCGTTGTAAGGTGCCGCTTCTCTTTCCTCAAGGGTGATGGCTCCCTGTGGGCAATAACCTATGCAGGCACCCAATCCGTCACACATCAAATCGCTAACCAAACGCGCCTTCCCGTCAATGATCTGAAGGGCACCTTCATGGCAGTTGGGAATGCACAATCCGCATCCATCACACTTTTGCTCATCTATTTTTATTATCTTTCGGTTCATGCTGAAATAATATTGAATATTCTGGTATTGGAATACCAAAATAAGCAAGCAAAAAATTCCCATCCAAATTTTGACGGGAAAATCTACCGATCGCCATTCTATTTAGAGGCGTTCTAAATAAAAAGACTTCCGGGTCCGAATTCTGAATCCAACCATGACACAAAAGATCAATCTTTCCGAAAAGCTCAAAAAAATTGAGAATTACTGGGATCCCAGGATCGTGGGCCAACTCAACGGTCAACACGTTAAACTGGCCAGATTCAAAGGCACATTCGACTGGCACAAACATGACCAGGAAGATGAAATGTTCCTGGTGCTGGAAGGGTCCTTTAAGCTGGAGCTCCAGGAAAAGAGCCTTCATCTGGAGGCAGGGGAAATGGTGATCGTGCCCAGGGGAGCCTTTCACCGGCCCCGGGCAGAGCAAGAAGCCTGTGTGCTGTTGTTTGAGCCCGTCTCCACCCGAAATACAGGGGACATGAGAAACGAGCGAACGATCGATAACCCGGAGGATATATAAGCCCAGTCGAAAGCCATGGTTGCATCACCTGATCATCCGGGAAAAGATCAGTAAGCCTGTCTGGATCAAAGCGGATGATATTTCGAGGCATCTGCAGGAGAAAAGGGATCGCTTAACCTCAAAAGGCTACATGGGCCCGGATATGCCAGGCATCATTTGCATATTCCATATAAACCAAATGGTCGCCCTCTGATTCATTTCCACTGCACCAGGAAAACTCAAACAAAGCCCGGGTTTTATCCTGATCGAAGCCCGGGAGTCTCAAAACCAACACCCCCTCACCATCGGGATAATTCTCATGAAAACGGTCCCAGTTCTCATAAGAATTCAATTCCTCCCTGGTGATCAGTTTGACCTGATTCAGGGTGAAAAAAGAAGGACCCAGGTTTTTCGATTCCTGGTTGTTTTGTAGATAATTCTGCAGGGTATTTTCTGTCAGGCTTGTCGTATCGGATGCCAGAAGGTCATAGCATATATTGCGGTGCAGGGAGGTATCGGTTTCCTGCTGAACCACCACATAATCCTGATCACCGTAATAACTGGTGATCATCTTCGAGAACACCTCATAAACCTCCCCGGAAAGATCATCAGGCTCCTTCAGCTCATATACCATTTCGGTATTTTTTTCCTCACAGCAGTTCATTAACACCGCAAGCAACAAGAAAATACCTGTCATTCCGATCTTTCTATAGTTGTTGAACATATGTACTTTTACTGAATAGATGTATTTCATCAGCACAAAGTTGCGGGGCATTCCCATTTTTTTAAATCGTTGATCCAACCGGCTTTCAGCTGGAGCGGGCATTTATTTTGCAAAATCTTCGAAGTACGGGTCTGATGGATTCCCTACCGATCAATTGAGGAGCCATGCAGGCATCCACCAGCTTCCTGCTGCGTTGATATTGTTCAGGCCATTGATCAAGCAATTCGGTGATCTCCATAAGGAAAACCTGCACGTGGCAGGTACCTCCCCATTTGTCATATTCAAAATGATCAAAGAGCTCCTCGTCCACTTCACCAAGCACTCCGGCTTCTTCATAGGCTTCCCTGGCGGCGGAGCGGGGTGGGGACAGCCCGGGTTCAATGATACCTTTGGGCAGGGTCCACTTCTTCTTTTTTTGGGTGGTGATCAGCATTACCTTCACCTGTCCTTTATTCCAGAGGTAGGGAATAACAGCCGATTGCCGGTAATAATATTCTGGTTTATAAGCCATAAGGCATCCTTTTCAAAACAGCTTGCTCTCCTTATCAAAGAGGTTCCTGCAGCCCTGGACTATGCCTGCAAGTCAAAGGTCCCCCAATGGGTGGCTGACTCCGGCATCGGGTACATGCACCCGTCGCATACGGGTGGAATGATCCATCAATGACTGAACATAATCCTTATGAGCAGCCAGGCTGCCCTCGGGGGTGATGCCGTTTTCAAGGGCATAAAGCAGCATATCCAGTTCCTCGTAGTGAAGTTCAAGGGCAAACTCATCGGTTATGCCCGGGATCATATCCGGGCTGGGGGGCTTGTCGATGAATTTACCCGGAAGCTCCAACCAGGACGCCAGTTCATAAACCTGAACTTTATAAAGATTGAGCAGGGGCATGATATCTGCATGGTGATCGATTCCAAACTTGACAAAAAACCCGGTAAGGTATTCGGTCCGGTTGGCCGCACCTACCACCATCGCATTGGTTTCCTCGGCGGCCTGGTAGAGGAACGTCAGCCTCAACCGGTGTTTAAAGCGATAATTGGCGATGCCCTTATTCAGATAACGACTAAAACGATAATCCCCTCCGCCCTTCAGAATCGTTTGCAAGGGTGTTTCACCGGTGCGTTTTTTCATCTTCCTGTAAAAACGTCTCACCAACCAGGATTTCACCGAATAACCTACGAAAGGTACTGGAAAACGCACATTGGCCTGCTCCAGGTAACGATCCAAAGGAATAACCTTATAAGGGATGCCCAACTCCCGGGCCAGATCAACGGCATCCCGGGTATTCCCTGCCCTACCCTCTTTGTCGGGCATGATCAGGGCCATGATCTTATCATTGGGCACTATACGGGCACACAACTTCGCCACAACAGCAGAATCCACCCCCCCACTCAAGCCAAAAACCAGGCGATCCCGGTTCATCGATTTTAAATAGTCAAGCATGCCACGATCCAGCTGCTTCGCTACCTCAGCAGGGGAAATATGCATGGCCTGCTCCAATTGATCCCTGTCCATAAAGCGTTGAAATTAATCGTCCTACTGCTCGGCTGTTTCCGAGAATTTCATTAAATTTAACAAACAAATCCATGGCAGGCAAATAAATTTGGTGATGGCAATGATACACGTTGGCACAAGCGGATGGAGTTATGAACACTGGAGCGGTTTGTTTTATCCGGAAGATTTGCAGAAGAACCAGTGGCTCGCTCATTACGCCCGACATTTTGATACGGTAGAACTGAACATGTCCTTTTACCGGTATCCTTTTCAAAACATGCTCAAAGGCTGGAAAAAAAAGGTCCCGGAAAATTTCACCATGACTTTTAAAGCCCACCGCCAAATCACCCACCGCAAAAAATTTCGTGACACCGAAGAAGATCTGAGGAGATTTTATTCCCTGGTCGGACAAATGGAAGATCAGGCTGGATGCATCCTGTTTCAGGCGCCCCCTTCTTTTCATTATAATAAACAGAACCTGGCGGTGCTGGAGGATTTTCTGAAAAATACCGATCCCCGGAGAAAAAATGTGTTGGAGTTCAGGCATTCATCCTGGTGGAACGAGCAGGTTACCCGCCTATTGAAACATCATCGCGTGGCATTCTGCACGGTATCAGGTTTGAGTATGCCGGATGACGTCATGCACGCTTCAGACATTGCCTATTTTCGTTTTCACGGCCCCGACAAGCCCTATGCCTCGAAGTATTCCCGGGAACAACTGGGTCGATGGACTGATGCCATCCGGCAGCTGGTAAAAACTCAACAAGTGAAGGAAGTTTTCTGTTACTTCAACAATGATTTTTACGGCTACGCCCCGGAGGATGCACAAACGCTCCGTGGATTACTGGAGGAGGCATAACGGCAGGATCCCTGGATTTTTATCACTGGCGGCAGGCATCTATCCATCTATTTTTGTTATTTTGCATGCTCGTTTGCAAGGGTCGATATCCGGAGGGATATCATAAATCATGCGGTATATGTTGAGCGACGAACATTTTATGAGAGAGGCCATCAAGGAGGCCAAAAAGGCCATGCTGCGCGATGAGGTACCGGTAGGGGCTGTCATCGTCTGCAAGGGGCAGATTGTAGCCCGGGCGCACAACTTAACGGAAACACTGAATGATGTCACCGCCCATGCGGAGATGCAGGCTTTCACGGCTGCTGAAAACCAGTTGGGTGCCAAATACCTCAAGGGGTGTACACTGTATGTAACCATCGAGCCATGCCCGATGTGTGCAGGGGCGGCCTACTGGACCCAGATCTCCCGCATTGTCTATGGCGCGGAAGATACCAAAAGGGGCTTCCTGAACATGAAGCTCGACATCCTCCACCCCAAGACCAAGCTCTCTTCGGGAGTTCTAGAGGATGAATGCAGCAATCTGTTGATCGATTATTTTAAACAAAAAAGAAAGTAGCCATGAAACCCCCATCCAGGAACCTACACAACAAGGACATGTTTAAGCATGGGGGTTCCATACGGCCAAATTATTAAATAAAAGATAAGCGTATGAAACCGATTATTAAAGGGATGCTTCTGGGCATCATCCTGCTGTCGGGAGCCTGTAAGTCTTTTCAGCCGGTAGAAGTGGGGGAGCCCACCGACCTGAAAGTGTCCTCCCTTTCGGGCAGTAAGGTGAACCTGGAGATCGCCCTGCCTATTAAGAATCCCAATATCTACAAGATCCGTGTCACCCATATACGTGCCGATGCCTATATCAACCAAACAAAAGCCGGAGAGATCATAAACAAGGAGAAGATCACCCTGCCTTCCCGGTCCCATGAGGTGCATCGGCTCAAGCTGGACGTGAGCTTTTCGGACTTGCTCAGTTCGGGCATCTCCGTGATGGAAATTATGCGCCGGGGGAAGCTGGATCTGAAAATTAATGGGAGCCTCACCACCCGCTCTTTCCTTTATAAAAAGGAGATTCCCTTTACTGAACAGAAAACTTTGGAATTGAACAATTAGAAAAGGCGAAGCGGGTGCTGTAAAATTGATTAATTTTGAAGCACGAAAAAAACTGAATAAATGGGTGAAGCCCCTCCCAAAGAGGATCTTCACCAGGGTTGGTGGCGTGCCACACATATTAAAAAAACAGATCTATGAAACGGCCATTGTTGATTATCCTGCTTGTTTGTCTTTTTTTTCCGGTCATGGCTCAGGATGAAGCTCCCGGCAAACTCCCGGCTAACATCTTCGAAAAGATACAATCCAAGAGCCAGGGTAAGATCCGTTTTCAACAAGACAGCCTGATACAGGACCTGGTGTTCAGGCACATGATCCAAAACCAACAGAACCCGAAAATTAACGGATACAGGATCCGTATTTATTCGGATCTAGGTACCCACGCCCGCAAGGAGTCGGAGGAATACAAAGCACGGTTTTACGAGAATTTTCCTGACATCCCCATATACCAGGACTATGACCGGCCTTACTGGAAAGTATATGTAGGGGATTTCAGAACCAAGATCGAGGCGATCAAATCGATGAAAAAGGTAAAGCGTGAATTTCCGGCTGCCTTCATCGTACCCGATCAGATCAATTTACCGGAGTTGGACGAGTAACAGCAGCAGAAAGCTATGAGTGATCAAATCAAACACGAATGCGGGATCGGCATGATCCGCTTTCTTAAACCCCTGGAATACTACCAGGCCAAATATGGCAGCTGGATGTATGGTTTGCAGAAGCTGTACCTTCTTTTGGAGAAGCAGCACAACAGGGGTCAGGATGGGGCAGGCATCACAAGCCTGAAGTTTGATCTGCCTCCGGGCAAAAAATACATTCACCGGGTACGCACCAACAAAAGTACGCCCATCAAGCGGGTCTTTGATCATATTGATGAGCAGCACCAGCTCATCAGCCGATCCAAACCCGACTTGCTCAACGATCCAGTATGGGCCAAGGATCATCTGCCCTTTGCGGGAGAGATTTATCTTGGACACCTGCGTTACGGCACATTTGGCCACAACAACATAGAATATGTACACCCGGTGATGCGCGAGAACAACTGGAAGTCGCGCAACCTGGTTTTGGCCGGGAACTTCAATCTGACCAATGTAGATGAGCTTTTTAAGCTGCTCATTGACCTGGGCCAGCACCCCAAGGATTATTCCGACACGGAAACCGTATTGGAGAAGGTAGGTCATTTTCTGGACGAGGAGAATCAGCTCTTGTTCCGCCAATACAAAAATGAGGGTTACAACAACAAAGAGATATCCGGGCTGATCGCCCGAAACCTTAGCATAAGCAAGATTCTTCAGGAAGCCAGCAAGGACTGGGATGGTGGTTACGCCATTGCCGGCATGGTAGGCCACGGTGATTCTTTTGTCATGCGCGACCCCTGGGGCATCCGTCCGGCCTATTATTACGCCGACGAGGAAGTGGTGGTAGCCGCCAGTGAAAGGCCGGTGATCCAGACCGTGATGAATGTTCCGGCAGAGCATGTGCATGAGCTCTCCCCCGGCTCAGCGCTTATCATGAAGAAGGACGGGCGGGTCAGCGAAAAAGAGGTACGTGTGCCGCAGGAAAAAAGGTCCTGCTCTTTTGAGCGGATATATTTCTCCAGGGGCAGTGACAAGGACATATACCGGGAACGCCGCAAGCTTGGGGAGCTGCTGGTTCCCGAAGTACTGAGGGCCATCAACTACGACCTGGACAACTCGGTGTTCTCATTCATCCCCAATACCGCAGAAATTGCTTATTACGGAATGCTGCACGGTCTGGAACGTTACCAGCTCGACGACAAGAAGAAAGAGATCCTACGCCACAAGGACAACCTAACCGAAGCATATCTGGATGATATGCTAACCAAAAACATACGGGTAGAAAAGATCGCCATCAAGGATGTTAAGCTCCGTACTTTCATCGCACAGGAAAGCGGGCGCAAGGACCTGGTGGGCCACGTATATGATGTCACCTACGGAACGGTTCGCAAAGGCATCGACAACCTGGTGATCATCGACGACAGCATTGTTAGGGGTACTACCCTGAAAGAGAGCATCCTGCAGATACTGGACCGCCTGGAACCCAAAAAGATCGTGGTAGTCTCCTCATCCCCGCAAATACGTTACCCCGACTGCTATGGCATCGACATGGCCAAGCTGGGCAATTTCGTTGCTTTCCAGGCTGCCATCTCCCTGCTGAAGGAAAGAGGCATGGGAAACGTGATCAATGAAGTCTACAAAAATTCCAAGGAGCAGGAGAATCTGCCCAAGGAGCAGGTAGTCAACTACGTTAAGGAGATCTACAAACCCTTCACCCATGAAGAGGTATCGGCCAGGATCAGCTCGCTGCTGAAGGCTGAAAACATCCGGTCAGAAGTTCATATCGTTTATCAAACCATTGAAGGTCTGCACCAGGCCTGTCCCAACGATACGGGCGACTGGTATTTCACCGGTAACTACCCCACCCCGGGAGGCAACAAGGTAGTCAATACCTCCTTTATTGACTTCATTGAAGGAAAGGACAAAAGGGCCTACTGATGCCTGTAATCAAAGGGGTTACCGTTTTTCATCCGGCGAAAAGGAATCGACGTGGCGGTGCACCTTCTTGGGGTAGATGTCCTGGATGATGATCATGATACCCGTCTCCTCCACATTACCGAACGATTCGTTCAGGGCCGTGCCGAAGATCTTCATGGTACTCGAAAGATTCATGTAAGCATTGATCAGTGGCGGGATGTTCTCGCCCAACTGACGAACCTCGCGGGAGAGGACTTTTAAAGCCTTGTCAAAGGGCTCATCATGAAAAAGCGGCTTTATCTTTGCCTCATCGGTAGTCATCTTCAAGGGTTCCTTGGGGTGAACCAAATCACGGGCATCCTGGAATTTATCATGCAGGAAATACAGGATCAGATCCCGGGCCTTCCGGTTGAAATGGGGGTACATGGTTACTTTACCAAAAAAGTATTTGTGGTCGGGGTGCAGCACCACCAAGGCCCCCAGACCGTCCCAAAGATTGTCGAGGGCATAGAGGGTTCTGCGTCCTGAACCGGTCGACTGAAAGCTGGGCTGAATGAAGGAGCGCCCCAGCTCAATGGTATAGGGCATGTAATCCCTTACAAAATCAGTGGAGAAATGAAAAAGCTTATAGGTGGCCAGCTCTTCGGCCCGGGTATGACCCTGGCATACCTTGAACCGATATCCCCCGAGTATCTCCTCTTCCTTTGGATCCCAGGAGATAAGCTGTTGATAAGGATCATCGCTGACATCGAACCCGTCAATATCGATGTCTTTTCCCGTTCCTCCTCCGGCTTGCCTGAAGGTTACTTCACGCAACCTGCCAATCTCCCGCATCACATTGGGAGCATCATGCTGGGTGATGATGTACAACTCATTGTTCCCGTAATGCGTATGCCGGAGAAATTTTTCCCCTGTGAGTTCCTTCTTCAGTAGCTCCTTGCCAACCGGTTCGATGATATCCTGCATGCTTCAATATTTTAGAAGTCAAATGTATGAATTTTTTGATGAATTCTAAGGATTGAATGGCTCCTGGCGGTTCTTGCTTAGCTCATAAACATGTGCTTTTATTTTGTCGGCCCATTGCTTTGGAGTATATCTCTTGTCCAGGGTCTGGTGGCTGATGGGTTGGCCAAAAGTCAGCACAATATTCTTTTCCTGTTGCTTGAACATCTCATTGGGCAGATAAAACATCTCTATATTGGCCTTAATGCCTAAAAAAGCCCTGATCCTGGCCAGATTATAAAAGAAATTGGAATTCCTGCCACTGATATGCACCGGGATGATATCGCGTTCGTGCTTACGGGCCTTGTTGATAAAGCTCTTGTGCCATTCCAGGTCCACAATCTTTCCCTTGATCTTTCTTGAACACAAACCCGCCGGGAAATTCAGTATCTGGGCATCCGAACGATACGTCTCCTCAATGCGCCTTACATAATCGGTCGACTGCTTGCCATGTTTGTTGACCGGCACGAAAATGGGTTCCAGGTTCTTGATATTCAAAAGGATGTCATTGACGATGAATTGGAGGTTCGGGTAAATATCCCCCACTTCCTTGCCAAAAGCCAGCCCATCGAGACCTCCGAGCGGGTGATTGGCAACAAAAATAAAACGTCCCTGGCGCGGTATGTTTTCCTTTCCGTAACTGTGGATGTTGATGCCGAAATGATCCAATCCCGCCCGGACAAATTCCAGACCTTCCAGATGACTAATTTTCGGCATGACCTCATTGATCTCCTGCTGGTGGACGATGCGCTCCAGGTAGCGGTACACGAAACCCGGAATAAACCTGGCTACGCGTGGATTCTTCCTGTGAAACACTTCCCGAACATCAATTCTTTCGATTGGATGTCTTTCCTCGGCCATAATCCTTCTTTCTTTTATAGATAAGTGGATAAAAATACAAAATTTACCTTAAACCAACAATTATCAAAGGCCTTGCATTATGGATCCAGGAGGTTCGGGAAAAAATTTCCGGGAGGCTGGGGAAAATTATCAACATAGTGGTAAAAAATGGGTTAAAGTGGTTGCATGTGGAAATATTTTATTTATATTTACGGTTAATTTAGGTGTAGTGTATGACCACGTTTATAGGAGATTATACATGCAAGGTCGATGCAAAGGGGCGTATCACGCTGCCTTCTGCCTTTAAGAAGCAGATGGATACTGCTTCCGGCGACCATTTTGTGGTCAAAAAAGACATCTTTGAAAAATGCCTGGTGCTTTATCCTTTCAATGAATGGGAGCGGCAGAACCGGCTTATCCGCGAGCGGATCAACCCCTATAACAAAGAGCACAACAAATTCCTGAGAAATTTTTACAAAGGTACGGCCGAACTGGTGCTGGATGGCAACAGCCGGTTGCTGATCCCCAAAAGGTTGCTGGACCTGGTGGAAGTCTCCAGGGAGGTTATTATGGCCGGTCAGGATGGCAAGATAGAAATATGGGCCAAACATCTCTACGAACAGGTCGGGGAATCGGAAGATGATTTTGCCGTGCTGGCTGAGAAGATCATGGGCAACCCGGAGGAGGAGGGCAGATAAGGATGAGGGCAATGTATCATCAGCCTGTATTGTTGAAAGAAAGCATCGAAGGGTTACAAATCAACCCGGAAGGCATATATGTAGATGCCACGTACGGAGGTGGCGGGCACAGCAAAAAGATCCTTGAAAAACTGGGCAACGGCAAACTGATCGCATTCGATCAGGATGAAGATGCACAGGAGCACATCATGGATGACAGTCGGCTGATCTTCATCAAACACAACTTCAGGTACATGAAGAATTTCCTGAAGTACCTGGGATATGAGCAGGTAGATGGGGTGTTGGCAGATCTGGGTGTATCTTCGCATCACCTGGATGCCCCGGAGCGGGGTTTCTCGTTTCGTTTTGATGCGCCCCTGGACATGCGGATGGATCAGCGTGCCCCTTTGAGGGCCGTAGATGTGATCAACGAATACAATCCTTCGCGGCTGCAGGAGATGTTCAGGGAGTATGGGGAGTTGCGCAAGACCCGCTCCATCGTGGACGCCATTGTGGAAGCAAGGGAACAACAATATATCGAATCGACCTTTCAGCTCACCGGGATCCTGAAAAGTCAAACACCGGTAAAATACCGGAACAAGTTTCTGGCCAGGATCTTTCAGGCTCTTAGGATCGAGGTGAACCGGGAGGTTGAGAACTTAAAATATTTTCTCGGCCAAAGCAATGAGATATTAAAAAAACAGGGTAGATTAGCGGTGATTTCTTACCACTCTGTCGAAGACCGGGTGGTAAAAAACTTCATGAAAACCGGTAATTTTGAAGGGGAAGTGGCCAAGGATTTTTATGGTCATGAGCAAACCCCTTTGCGGGTGATCAACAAAAAGGTGATCACACCGTCGCACCGGGAGATACAGAGCAACAACCGCGCAAGGAGTGCCAAACTTAGAATTGCAGAAAAGCAATAGGTCATGAGCGATAAGAGGAAGAACATAGAATTCATTGATGAATCACGCGAGCGCAAGGAGCTCAAACGGGCAGGCACACTGAAAGGGTTGCTTGCCGGTTCGCTGCTGACCAGGGAAAAGGTGGTTCGTCAGCTGCCGTTCATCCTTTTTCTGACCTTACTGGCTTTTATTTATATTGGTAACCGCTACCATGCCGAAAGGCTGGTCAGGGAGAACTCGAAACTTCAGGATCAGGTTAAAGAGCTCCGGGCCAAATCCATTTCCACATCGGCCGAGCTGATGCATCTGAGCAAGCAATCGGAGGTTGTGCGGCTGATCCGTGAGAAAAACCTTGGACTTCGTGAATCGGTCACACCACCCAGAAAAATTGTCGTTGAAAAGGACGAATAGATATGCCGTTAAAGAAAGACATATTGTGGCGGGTTGGGGTAGTCTACTCGGTGGTCTTGCTGATGGGGCTGCTCATTGCCGGCAAGGTCCTGTACCTGCAGGTCTTCGAAGGCAAGCAGCTGGGCAGGAAAGCCCAGGAGCTGCAAATGAAGAGTATGATGGTGGAATCCAACCGGGGCGACATTTATTCGACCAATGGCCGATTGCTGGCCAGCTCCGTCCCTTTTTACGATATAAGGCTTGACACGCGAAGCACAGGCCTGAGCATCGACGGGGAGGCCTATTTCAGGAAGCTGGACACCCTCTCCCACCGGCTCTCCCAGCTCTTTGGCGATCGGCCAGCTTCCGCTTACCGACGGGAACTTTACCGGGCCCGCAAAAAGGGCGAACGGTTCTATCTGATCAAGGAAAGGGTCAACTACAAGGAGTTGAAGAAACTCAAGACGTTTCCCCTTTTCAGGAAGGGCCGTTACAAAGGGGGGTTCATCGTCATACAGAACAACATCCGCATCCAGCCCCATGACAATCTGGCTTCCAGAACCATCGGTTATACCACCGACTGGAAAGGGGGCAACATTGTAGGCATTGAGGGAGCTTACAACTCCTATCTGAAGGGCACCAAGGGCATCCGGATGATGCGCCGCATACAGGGTGGTGTTTGGATCCCCGTGACGGATGAGAATGAGATCGAACCTCAAAGCGGCAGGGATCTAGTCACCACCATTGACATCAACATCCAGGACGTGGCGGAGAGTGCCCTTCGCGAGCAGCTTAAAGCGCACAACGCCGATCACGGAACGGCGGTACTCATGGAAGTCAAAACCGGAGAGGTCAAGGCCATCGCCAACCTGGGCAAGACCGGGTCGGGCCGCTACAAGGAGATCTACAATTATGCAGTGGGAGAAAGCCGGGAACCGGGATCTACCTTCAAGCTGGCCACCATCATGGCAGCCCTGGAAGATAACTACGTCAACCTGGATGATTCCGTTGACACCGAAGACGGTACCGTATATTATTACGACAAGAAACTCTCCGACACCAAGCCCGGCGGCTACGGAAAAATATCGGTGCGAAAGGCCTTCACCCATTCCTCCAACGTGGGCATATCCAAAATCATCACCGAAAATTACCGCAACAGGCCCAGTCAGTTCATCGACCGGCTCTACAGCATGAACCTGGATGAAAAGCTGGAACTGGAGATCAGGGGCGAAGGTCAGCCCCACATCAAATATCCCGGCGACAAATACTGGTCGGGTATCTCCCTGCCTATGATGTCGATTGGTTATGAAGTGCGGCTGACGCCCCTGCAGATCCTGACCTTTTACAACGCCGTGGCCAATGACGGCAAGATGGTCAAACCCCGTTTCGTCAAAAAGATCAAAGAACACGGCCAGGTAGTCAAGACCTTCCAGACCCAGGTGATCAATCCTTCGATCAGCTCCCGGCCCACCATACGGAAAACACAGGAGCTGCTGGAAGGGGTGGTGGAGCATGGCACGGCCACCAACCTGAAAAACACCAATTATCAGATTGCCGGTAAAACAGGCACTGCCCAGATAGCCCATCAAAAATACGGCTACCGCAGGGATTCGGGGATCAGTTATCAGGCATCCTTTGTGGGCTACTTCCCCGCCGATAACCCTACCTATTCGTGCATCGTGGTAGTCAACGCCCCCAACCGCAATGTGTATTACGGCAATGTGGTGGCCGGTCCGGTATTCAAAGAGATAGCCGACAAGGTATATGCCACCAGCTTCGACATGCACCGGGGACTCAAGCTGGCCAAAAGCAGCGATTCCAAAGAGATCCCATACACCAAGCACAGTCACCGGCAGGAGTTAAAAAATGTGCTCCGCGACATCGGGGTGAAGGTGGATGAACAGCATGTGGACTCCAGGTGGGTGGTTACCCGCAAGAAAGACTCGCACATAGAGCTGGCCAACCGCTATATCGATGAGCACACCATGCCCAACGTCATCGGCATGGGCGTGAAAGATGCTCTTTACATCCTGGAGAACCTGGGTTTGAATGTACAGATCAGGGGCCGGGGGAGCATCCGGGAGCAGTCCATAGCCCCGGGCCAACCCATCGATAAGGGTGATAAAGTGGTACTAACTATGACATTTCATTCATGAAACAGCTGAAGGACATATTGCAGGGCATTGAACTGCTGGATCAGACCGGTAGTATGGATCGGCAGATCTCTTCCCTTCACTTCGACTCCCGGCAGGTGGAGCCTGGCTCGCTGTTTATAGCCGTGAAAGGGCTTACCGTGGATGGACATGCCTATATAGAACAAGCGGTTGATCAGGGAGCTGAAGCCATCGTATGTGAAAAGATGCCTGCCAGCCTGAATAACGGTACCAGCTACCTGGTGGTAGAGGATACGGCTCAGGCCCTGGGTAAGATGGCTTCCAATTTTTACGGTAACCCCTCGCAAAAGCTCAAACTCATTGGCATCACCGGAACAAATGGCAAAACCACCAGCGCCACACTCCTTTATAAACTCTTCCTCCAGCGGGGTATGCATACTGGGCTTATATCAACCATTGCCAACTATGTCAATAAAGAAAAGCTGAAGACCCGTTTCACCACCCCCGACGCCGTTCAGCTCAACAAGCTTCTGAGTCATATGGTGGAGAAGGGATGCGAATATGCCTTCATGGAGGTAAGTTCCCATGCCCTCAAGCAGATGCGCACGGCCGGCCTGCGGTTCCATGGTGCCCTGTTCACCAACATCACCCATGAGCACCTGGACTACCACCAGACCTTTGAGGACTATATCCACTCCAAGAAACTGCTGTTCGACCATTACCTGGACAAACGCTCGTTTGCCCTGGTCAATGCCGATGACCGCCGCAGCGGCATCATAGTGCAAAACACACCGGCTTCGGTATATACCTTCGCCCTTAAGACTCATGCCGACTTCAAGGCCCGCATCCTGGAGAAACATATTGACGGGACCCTGTTCACCGTCGACCAGAAGGAAGTATGGACCCCGCTGGTGGGGCGCTTCAACGTGTACAACCTGCTCGGGGTATACGCTACAGCCCGCCTGTTGGGTTACCGGGAAGAAGAGCTTTTAAAGGACATCAGCAAGCTGCCGCCGGTGGAAGGGCGCTTCGAGACGATCCAGTCGCCGGATAAAAAAACGGCCGTGGTAGACTACGCCCATAGCCCTGATGCCCTGGAAAATGTGCTTTCAACCCTACAAGGGGTGCAGAAGAAACATCAGCAGCTGATCACCGTGGTGGGAGCAGGAGGAGACCGTGACACCGCCAAAAGACCGCAGATGGCTGCTATCGCACTCAAATACAGCCACCGGGTGGTGTTCACCTCCGACAACCCCAGAACAGAGGATCCGGAGGCCATCCTGGAAGACATGCGGCATGGCATCAGCCAGGAGCAGGCTCATAAGGTGGTAAGCATTGTTAACAGAAAAGAAGGAATTCGTACAGCCTGTATGATGGCCCAAAGCGGCGACATCATCCTGGTGGCCGGGAAGGGTCATGAGACCTATCAGGAAATACACGGCGTCCGACATCATTTTGACGACCGCGAAGTGATCAGAGAGATATTTAATCGATAGAATTAGAACAAGACCGTTATGTTGTATCATTTGTTTCAATATCTGGATCAGCTGGATTTTCCCGGAGCAGGGATGTTTCAGTACATCTCTTTCCGTTCGGCCATGACCGTGATCACTTCACTGATCATATCTCTACTATTCGGGAAAAGGATCATCAACTACCTGATCCGCCAGCAGATAGGTGAGAAAGTCCGGGACCTGGGCCTTAAAGGAGAAAAGGTAAAGGCAGGAACACCCAGCATGGGCGGCGTCATCATTCTCGCCTCCATATTAATACCCACCCTGCTGTTTGCCAATCTGAACAATGTATATGTCATAATAATGCTGATCACTACAGTGTGGCTGGGGCTGGTGGGCTTCATCGACGATTATATCAAGATATTCCGAAAGAACAAAGAAGGACTGGCCGCCAAATTCAAGATCGCAGGACAGGTGATCCTGGGGCTCATCGTAGGCATCACCCTCTATGTCAGCGACGATGTAACGGTACGCCAAAAGGTTGATCCCGACGAGATCAAAGATAAGACAGCGGTACAGGTCATGGATGGATATGAGCGCAATGGGGACGAGGAAAAGACCTATACCCGGGACGTCAAATCCACCATCACCACCATCCCTTTCTTCAAAAACAATGAATTTGACTACGAATACCTGGTGGCCTTCGCCGGAAAGCACAGCGATAAGCTCGCGTGGGTGGCCTTTGTGATCGTTACCATCCTCATTGTCACGGCGGTCTCCAACGGGGCCAACCTGACCGACGGGTTGGACGGACTGGCCACCGGCACATCGGCCATCATCGGGGTCACCCTGGGCATACTCGCCTATGTGTCGGGTAACATGATATATGCCGATTACCTGAATATCATGTACATCCCTTACACCGGCGAACTGGTGGTATACATCAGCGCCTTTATCGGGGCCACCATCGGGTTTATGTGGTACAACTCCTACCCTGCCCAGGTGTTTATGGGTGATACGGGCAGTCTGGCCCTGGGCGGCATCATCGCCGTGTTCGCCATCATCATCCGCAAGGAGCTGCTTATACCCATTCTATGCGGAGTTTTCTTCGTGGAAAGCATCTCGGTACTGCTGCAGGTATCGTATTTCAAATATACCCGGAAAAAATACGGGTTAGGACGTCGTATCTTCCGGATGACACCCATTCATCATCATTATCAGATGAAAGGATATCCGGAGCCTAAAATCGTTACAAGATTCATGATCGTTGCCATACTACTGGCAGTGATCACGATCGTAACCCTTAAAATCAGATAAAAAGGAGCATGAGCAAGAAGATCGTCATATTGGGAGCAGGAGAGAGCGGCACGGGTTCCGCTGTTTTGGCAAAAAAACAGGGATGGGGAGTCTTTGTGTCGGATAGCGGCAGCATCAAGCCGCAATACACGACGATCCTGGAGAAGTGGGATATTGAATACGAACAGGGGCAACATACGACAGAAGCCTTGCTGGAGGCAGAAGAAGTGATCAAGAGTCCGGGCATACCCGATGATGCAGAGATGGTAAACAAGATCAGGGAAGCCGGTATTCCGGTGATTTCCGAGATAGAATTTGCAGCCCGTTACAGCCAGGCTTATTGCATCTGCATCACGGGAAGCAATGGCAAAACCACCACAGCAAAGCTGATTCACCAGATATTGACCGATGCAGGTGTTGATGCGGGATTGGCGGGAAACGTGGGCAACAGCTTTGCCCGCCAGGTAGCTGAAAAGGATCGTTCCTACTATGTCATTGAGCTCAGTTCCTTTCAGCTCGACGGCATCTACCGTTTCAAACCGGATATTGCCATTCTGCTGAACATCACCCCGGACCACCTGGACCGTTATGGCCATCAGCTGGAAAAATATGTGCAGAGTAAGTTCCGGATCACACAGAATCTCAAAGCAGAAGATCTGTTTATCTATAATGGCGATGACCCCATCATTCGGGAGAAGCTGGAAAGAAGAAACATACCCGCCCGGAAAGCAGCTTTTTCACTGGAGGCAGGACCCGGCCGGACGGGCTGGATTGAAGATGAATATATCAACATACACTATAAAAACAATACATTCACTATGTCTATACATGATTTGGCCTTAAAAGGCAAGCACAATGCCTATAATTCGATGGCAGCATCCATTGCTGCCCGGGCGCTCGACATCCGAAAGGAGTCGATCCGCAACAGCCTGATCCACTTTAAGGGTGTGGAGCATCGTCTGGAACATGTTCTGAAGATTCACGGCATCCATTTCATCAACGACTCCAAGGCCACCAATGTCAACTCCACCTGGTACGCCCTGGAGAGCATGCCCGACAACCTGATCTGGATTGCCGGGGGAATGGACAAAGGCAATGACTACACGGCCCTGCAGGAGTTGGTTCGCCAAAAGGTCAAAGTAATCATATGCCTGGGAGTGGACAATTCAAAGATCCACCAGGCGTTTAAGGATCTGGTGGGCACCATCGTTGACACAGGAACCGCTCAGGAGGCAGTCCATACGGCTTATTACCTGAGCAAGAAAGGCGATACGGTGCTGCTGTCACCGGCCTGCGCCAGCTTCGATCTTTTCGAAAGCTATGAAGACCGGGGCAACCAGTTCAAAAAAGCAGTACGTGAATTGTAAAACCATGAAAGACACCTTGAAGTGATGCGGGAAATACTGGCAAAATATTTTAAAGGCGACGGCGTGATATGGGGTGTGGTGATCCTATTGTCGTTGTTCTCGCTGCTGGCAGTATACAGCTCCACGGGCTCACTGGCCTACCAGAGTCAGGATGCCAGCACCGCTACCTATATCCTTAAGCATTTCTCGCTGCTGGTGTTGAGCCTGGTGATCATCTTCATCATCCACAACATCCCCTATAAATATTATTCGAAGCTATCCCAGCTTTTTGTGGTTATTGCCCTCGTGTTGCTGCTGCTTACCCTGCTAATGGGTACCAGCGTCAACCAGGCCAAGCGGTGGCTGACCCTGCCCGGCATCGGGCTGACCATTCAGACCTCCGACTTTGCCAAGCTGGCCCTGGTGATGTACATTGCCCGGATATTGTCGGTCAAGCAATACAAGATTGGCGATTCGCGTGAAGTGCTGGGATACCTGTTCATACCCACCATCATCATCTGTGGGCTGATTCTTCCGGCCAACCTGTCGACCGCACTGATCCTGTTTGCCACGGTGATGATCCTTTTGTTCATCGGCCGGGTCCGGATGAAATACATCCTGGGGTTTGTCGGGATAGGCATCGTGCTGCTGGGCATGCTCATCGGCGGCATCATGCTTACGGGCAAAGAAGGACGTATTGCCACCTGGCAAAGCCGGATCGAACATTTCATGGACGGCGAGGAGGCCGAGAATTACCAGGTAGAAAAATCCAAGATTGCCATTGCCACCGGCGGCATACTGGGTAAAGGTCCGGGCAACAGCACACAGCGCGATTTTCTGCCTTTTGCCTACTCGGACTTTATCTATGCCATCATAGTAGAGGAATATGGTTTTGTAGGGGGACTGGTGATCCTTTTCCTTTACCTGTTCCTGCTTTATCGTGCCGGGGTGATCGTAAAACGAAGCACCCGCACTTTCGGGGCTTTTCTGTCCATTGGCCTGGCCCTGCTGCTGGTGATCCAGGCCCTGATCAACATGGCGGTCACCGTGCATCTGATACCCGTCACCGGACAAACCCTCCCTTTTGTAAGCATGGGGGGGTCCTCCCTGCTTTTCACCAGCATCGCCATCGGCATCATATTAAGTGTAAGCCGCTCGGTTGGAGATGAGCCGGCCAACAAAAAGAAAAAAGAAAGGAAAGATGAATAACAAGGCACCACATATCATTATAAGCGGAGGGGGCACCGGAGGTCATGTATTTCCGGCCATTTCGATCGCCCACGCCCTGAAAAATATGAATGCCGAGGCTAAGATCCTTTTTGTCGGGGCCAAAGGCAAGCTGGAGATGAAGAAAGTACCCGAGGCCGGATACCGGATCATTGGTTTGCCGGTCGCCGGAGTACAACGGCGCCTGACCTGGAAAAACCTGCTGGTGCCCTTCAAGCTCATCCGCAGCCTCAGGCAATCGGGGCGGATCATAAAGGACTTTCAACCCGACGTGGTGGTAGGCGTGGGCGGCTATGCCAGCGGTCCGGTACTGAGGGTAGCGCAAAGAAAAGGCATCCCGGCCCTGATACAGGAACAGAACTCTTATGCCGGGGTAACCAATCGCCTGTTGGCCCATAAAGCCAGCAAGATATGCGTGGCCTATGAAGGGATGGAAAAGTATTTCCCCAAAGAGAAAATTGTGCTCACGGGCAATCCTGTCCGCGAAGAACTGATACCCGATCCGGATAAAAAACGGGAAGCCCTGGAGCACTGGCACCTGTCGGAAAACATAAAGACCATACTGGTAATTGGAGGCAGCCTGGGAGCACGCTCGGTCAATGAAAGCATCATGACCCACCTGCAGGACTTTGAGAAAAAACAGGTACAGATGATCTGGCAGTGCGGCAAAAATTACCATGATCAGGCGGTTCGGGCGATGAGCCCCTATAGCCTGCCCAACATCCGCCTGGTCGATTTCATCGACCGGATGGACCTGGCTTATGCCGCCGCCGATGTCATTGTCTCGCGAGCCGGAGCAGGAACCATCTCGGAGCTGGCCCTGGTGAAAAAGCCGGTGATACTGGTTCCTTCACCCAATGTGGCCGAAGACCATCAAACAAGCAACGCCCGGTCACTGGCCGACAGAGATGCGGCCATCCTGATACCCGATGAAGAAGCACCCTATCTCTTGGTGCAAAAGGCTTTTGAAATACTGGAGGACGAAGACAAGGCTCAAAGCCTGTCCAAACAAATAGCAGAAATAGCAAAACCTGATTCCGCCGGGAAAATCGCGGAAGAAGTTATCAAACTGGCTAAATCATGAATCTGGACCGAATCAACAGAGTATATCTGATAGGCGTGGGAGGAATCGGCATGAGCGCCCTTGCAAGGTATTTTAATGCCCTGGGCAAGGAAGTGGCCGGTTATGATGTGGTATCCAAACCCCTGACCCAAAGGCTGGAAAGCGAAGGGGTGATCATCCATTATGAGGACGAGCCCGATCTGATCCCTTCGGCCTTCACCCAGAATAAGAAAAAGACGCTGATCGTCTATACCCCTGCTGTCCCAAGCAATCACAAAGAGCTGAATTATTTCAGGGAGAAGGGATACACCGTACTTAAACGCTCAGAGGTGCTGGGAGAGATATCCAAAACCAAGACCTGCCTGGCCGTAGCCGGCACACACGGAAAGACATCTGTCTCCTCCCTGATCGCGCACCTGCTCAACCAGAGCTCCGGTGGATGCAATGCTTTCCTGGGCGGTGTGACCAAGAACTATCAAAGCAACGTGATCGTCAACCCCAGGAGTCCCCTGATGGTGGTCGAGGCCGATGAATTTGACCGTTCTTTTCTGCAGCTGAACCCCAACATGGCAGTGATCACTTCCATGGATGCCGATCACCTGGACGTATACAACAATGAAAAATCCATACACAAAGCCTTTGAGGAGTTTACAGGACGGCTGCCGGAGCAGGGTGTTTTATTATATCATCATAAGGTGCCCCTGCGGAAAGAAGCTACCCAAAACCTGCAGGCTTACACCTATTCCCTTCAGGCCGAAGCCGACTTCTATCCGGCCAACCTGACGATCAGCGACGGCAAATACCGCTTCGACCTGGTAACCCCGCGGGAGACCCTGCACGGTTTCTCCCTGCCCCTGCCCGGCCTGGTGAATGTGGAGAATGCCCTGGCTGCGCTGAGCCTCGCTTATCTCCAGGGTATTGAACGCGAAAGCCTTTACAAAAACCTGAATTCCTTCCAGGGAATAGAACGGCGCTTTGATATCCGGTTCCATAAGGACAAGCTGCTCTACATCGACGATTATGCACATCACCCGGTGGAAATAGCCTATACCATCCGTTCAGTCCGGGAATTCTATCCCAACAAGAGAATCACAGGGATCTTCCAGCCCCATCTCTATTCCCGTACCCAGTACTTTGCCAAAGAATTTGCGGAGAGCCTCGAGATGCTCGACGAGTTGATCCTGCTGGATATCTATCCGGCACGGGAGGAGCCAATAGAAGGCGTGACCTCTCAACTGATCCTGAACCACATCCAAAACACCCCGGCCCTGCTCACCAGCAAGAAGGAGCTGATGAACGTGCTGAGCAACAGACATGTTGAAACCCTGATGACCCTGGGGGCCGGCGATATCGATCAAATGGTTGGCCCCATTCACGATATGATGAAAAAACGAGCTGCAAAAGAATGAAAAAATTTAAAACCATAGCGCTTTGGAGCGCAATACTGCTCTATCTCATTCTTTCCCTGTCCTTTGTAAACAGCAAAAGGAAGGATACCATATGCAGCAAGGTGCGGGTAAGCATCCTCGACAGCCTGGAAGACCGGTTTGTAACAGAAAATGAAGTGCAGGACTTTATCTATGACCTGGACATGAAGGTGCGGGGCGAACCCTCCAGCTCCATCAACATCAGGGAGATGGAGAGATACCTGGAAGATAAGGCGGCCATCCACCATGCCGAACTGTATTTCACAGCCAATGGCGACCTGCACATCGAGATCGATCAGCGAAATCCGATCCTGCGCGTGATCAATGCCAAAGGCCGCAGCTACTATATCGACCGCCACGGCGTGATCATCCCCCTGTCATCCAACTATTACTCGCATGTGCTTGTCGCAAGCGGGGAGATCGTTGAGTTCTTTGAGCTGGCACGAACCAGCCGGCTGCCCTGCCCGAAAAAGTACGGCGGTGAAAAAAACTATACAATATGTAAGATCTACGATATCGCCACCTTCATCCACGATCATCCTTTCTGGGAATCCCAGATCGAACAGATCTACCTCAATAAGAAGGGGGAATTTGAATTGATCCCCCGGGTGGGCGGTCACCTTATCCGACTGGGAGGCTACGACGGCTTCCGGGAGAAGTTCCGCCACCTGAAGGCCTTCTACCAGAAAGGGCTCAACAATGTGGGTTGGAACCAATATCTGGAGATCAACCTGAAATATGACAATCAAATCATTTGCACCAAAAGATAAATCAAAATGAGTCAACAAGAAAACCTAGTTGCTGCTATAGACATTGGAACAACCAAAGTTGTTGCCATCACGGGAAAAAAGAAGGAAAACGGACGGATCGAGATTCTGGGCATCAGCAAGACACCCTCAACCGGGATCAAGCGAGGTGTGGTACAAAACATTGACGAGACGGTCAATGCCATCCGCAAGACCGTTGAGGATGTTGAATCTGCTTCAGGCGCCAGGATCTCCGACGTTTTCGTCGGCATCGCCGGACAACACATCAAGACCATCCGCAACCGCGGTTACATCAACCGCGATTCCTATGAGGATGAGATTACCCGCAGGGACATCGACGACCTGATCCGGGAGATGTACAACATCTCCATCGATGTGGGTGAAGAGATCATACATGTACTGCCCCAGAACTTTATCGTCGACAACGAGACGGGCATCAAGAACCCGGTGGGTATGCTTGGCCGCAGGGTGGAAGCCAATTTCCACATCGTGATCGGTCAGATCACCTCGGCCCGCAACATCGGCAAGTGCATCACCAAGGCAGGTCTTTCCTTGAACGAGCTGATACTCGAGCCCCTGGCTTCTTCGTCAGCTGTGCTCACGGCCGATGAGAAGGAGGCCGGTGTGGCCCTGGTGGACATCGGCGGCGGCACCACCGATGTGGCCGTCTATTATGACGACATCATACGGCACACGGCTGTCATTCCGTTTGGAGGAGATGTGGTGACCAAGGACATCAAAGAAGGATCCTCGATCCTGCAACGGCAGGCAGAGCTGCTAAAGATTCAGTATGGTTCGGCCCTGGGTGATCTGGCCCGCGATGATGAGGTGGTTAGCATCCCCGGCATCAGCGGACGCGAGCCCAAAGAGATATCCCTGAAGAGCCTGGCTTACATCATCCAGTCCAGGATGGAGGAGATCCTCAACGCTGTGCTCTATGAAATAGAAAACTCGGGGTATTATGAGCGTCTAAGCGCAGGCATCGTCATCACCGGAGGCGGGGCTCTGCTAAAAGACCTGCCGCAGCTGGTCAAGTTCGTCACGGGTATGGACGTGCGCCTGGGTTATCCGGGAGAAACCCTGGCATCAGAGAGTGTGGAGGATGTCAACAACCCCATGTTCTCCACCAGTGTCGGACTGGTGCTCAAAGGCTTCGAATTTTATGAGCAGCATAAAAAAGAGCAGCAGGAAACCGAGGAGAAACAGCCAGAAGCCTCGCAGGAAGAAATAGAGGAAACCGGATCCCCCTCGTACAGGAAAGGGCTTTTTGGCAAGCTCAAGCAGGCCTTCAACGATATCTTCGAGGAGAACGACGCGGAGATGTAACCGGCACGAACGACTCATTTTGATCCAGATCAACCATCATATGAACCCATTTGTTAACCAGCAAAACAAGATATTATGTCCGAAGAATTGATGCATTTCGACCTGCCGGTAGACCGTTCCTCTATCATCAAGGTAGTGGGAATAGGCGGAGGCGGAGGCAACGCCGTGAATCACATGTACAATGAAGGCATCAAAGATGTGAACTTCGTTGTATGCAACACCGATGCGCAGGCCCTCTCCAGGAGCCCCGTGGCGGTGCAAGTCCAGCTGGGCGAGTCCCTCACTGAAGGCCGCGGAGCCGGTAACAAACCAGAGATAGGACGAGAGGCGGCCATAGAGAGCCTGGACCAGGTGATGGACATCCTCAGCAGCAACACCAAAATGGTGTTTCTCACCGCCGGCATGGGCGGAGGGACAGGCACCGGGGCCATCCCCATCATCGCCAAGGCCGCCAGGGAGCAGGGCATCCTCACGGTAGCCATCATCACCATCCCCTTCCGCTTCGAGGGACAAAGAAGGATCAACCAGGCCATCGAAGGCATCCACGAACTGGGACAACACGTGGATTCCCTGCTGGTGATCAACAACGAAAAACTGCGGGAAGTGGCTGGTAATATGAAACTCTCGGAGGCTTTCTCCCATGCCGACAACATCCTGGCAGCAGCTGCCAAAGGCATCGCCGAGATCATCACCGTTCCCGGATACATCAACGTGGACTTCGCCGATGTCAACACCGTGCTGGCCGACAGCGGTGTGGCCATCATGGGCACCGGCACGGCGGAAGGGGAGAACCGGGCCACCAAAGCCATCGAAGAAGCACTGACCTCTCCCCTGCTCAACGACAACGACATCACCGGCACGGAGAACATCCTGCTTAACATCCATTCTGGAACGGAAGAAATCACTATGGACGAGATCGGAGAGATCACCGACTTCATAAACGCCGAGGTAGGCGCTACTCCCAACATCATCTGGGGCACCGGAACCGAAGCATCGCTGGACAACAGCATCAGCGTAACCATCATCGCCACCGGCTTTGAGGACTCCAGCATCCCGGAGATCTATGCCAAGAAATCGCAGAAAAGAAAATTCACCATCCATGAGGATCCCAACAACCGGAAAGACGAAGTGATCCCTTCCGGCTCATCCCGGCAGAAGGAGAAAGAGGACCAGCAGGCCAACAGCACACACCAAAGAACCTTCAACTTCGATATCCGCAGCGATCGTGAGGAGTTCGTCGTCAAAAATAAAAAACAACAGGATCGTGACGAGGAGCATGAAACCATCGACAAGGATCAGGTGATGGAGAAGATTCGGGAGAACCGGGACCAGTCGGCTGTCAATTCCAAGAACATCATGCGCAACATGAAAAACATCGAGGCCCTGGAAAGCGAGCCGGCTTACAAACGCAAAAAGATTAAGCTGGATAACCCCAATCACAGCAAGGAATCGAAGGTGTCACGCTACACCCTGTCCGATGATGACGAGGAAAGCAAAACAAGACTAAAGGAAAACAATTCCTATTTGCATGACAACGTTGATTAAAATACCCGGACATGTTGATGACCAATACAGAAACAATTGCTCATAAAGAGATCACTGAGACCCTGGGAATGGTGCGAGGCAATTCCACCCGGGCCCGTTTCTTCGGCCGCGACATCGTGGTTTTCATTAAAAATGTCCGCTTCACTACCTCCAATATTGCCCGGGGGGTAAGCGAGATCCTGGCATTTGGCACGGCTGTTAAAATGAAAGATGTATGATCCAAAAAATCAATCAAAATGGCTATACTGGAAAAAATAGAGGCAGAAATCAGAAATGCCCTAAAAAACAAGAAGAAAGAACGCCTGGAAGCTCTGCGTTCGGTTAAGACGGCGCTGTGGAACGCCAAGACAGAGAAAGGCGCCAATCAGCAACTAACCGAGGATAAGGAGATACAGGTATTGCAAAAACAGATGAAACAGAGGAAAGAATCGGCGGAGGTTTACGAACAGCAGGGCCGAAGGGAACTGGCAGAGGCCGAGCGGAAGGAAGCTGAAGTTATCGGTGAGTTCCTGCCGGAGCCCATCAGCGATGAGGAACTGACCAACATCATCAGGGGGATCATCGAAGAAACCGGAGCCTCGTCCATGAAAGATATGGGTAAGGTGATGGGCATTGCCAACCGTCAGCTGGCCGGCAAAGCCGAGGGCAAAGCCATCGCCGACAAGGTCAAGTCCATGCTTTCACAAGAATAAAGACGGGCGTATATCTGTTTACCAGATTGGGTTTGTCTTCTGCAACTATACGCTCAGAATTCCCGGGTCGGTTCAGGCCTGGGTTTTTTATTAAACCTCAACACGTGGGCTTGGAGCAATCAGGCGAAGGCATAGAATGAATGTTGAACGTTGAAGCTGGGAAGTTGAACGTTGAAGGTTGGGAGGTTTGAATGCGTGAAAGATTGAATAAAAAAGGTGTGAATGCTTAAATGCGTGAATAGAGGAGAAAATATCGATGGTTTGCCTTGTCTAATGTGCAACATTCAAACATTCAGGCCTTTAACATTCAATCTCTTAAAACGTGAAATCAGAAACAAGGAACACAATTATAGGATCATAATCCCAGCCGCGAACCTGCCGCAGGGATTTCCCAGCCTTCGGGCGGAGAAAAAAAGCTCCTGAGTCTGATAGGTATCGATGCGGGCCTCTTCGATATGCCCGGGGTTCAGACCGGCATGTTCAAGCTGCATGCGGTTGGCGGCCCACAGGTCAAAACGGGCTTTTTCACCGGCCGGATAAAGCAGCACCTTTTCCTCATCCAGGTGGATGTTGCGTTTGACCTCCCGCACCACATTCTCTCCCACCTCATAACTGTCGGGGCCAATGGAAGGCCCTATTCCCGCCAGGATAGCAGCAGGATCCGAGCCGAAGGTCTTTTTCATCTCCTCCACCACTTTGAAGGCGATAGACCGGACGGTGCCCCTCCATCCTGCGTGGGCGGATGCCACCACCTGTTTATCCGGATCATAAAACAACAAGGGCACACAGTCGGCCACCTGCACCGATACACAAACGCCGGGCGCTTGTGTGATCAGAGCATCGGTTTCTTTGATGGGTCCCTTGATCTCCGCCACATTTCTTATTACCCGGATGTTGGCCGTATGGGTCTGACCGGGAAAAACAAGATGGGCCGGGGTAAGACCCAACTCTTCTGCCAGCCTCTTTCGGTTCTCTGTTACGTGCTCCGTATCATCCCCTGCAGTATAGCTCAGGTTGAGCGAATGATAGACCCCCTTACTGACACCTCCACCACGCGAGGAGACAAAGTGAAGGATGCTATCATGTTGGTACAGGTGGTTAAAAAAACGAAGCGGGGCGATATTTTGAACATTCTTTATCATTAAATACTTATTTTCAATGATGGTGTACAATAGGATTGGTAACGAATGGCGGTACCTGATGATCGGGCTCGGTTGAATCGTTAGCCATTGAACCCCAGACAAAACTAGGGTATTACGGCCAGTCAACCAAAGATTTTGTTATCTTTGAAAATAAAACAGGATCTTTATTGGATGGATGTCCAATAAGGTTGCCCGGGGGGACGTTGATGGGATAGAGGGAAAAATTTGCTGAGGCCATTCGGGTAAGTTGTAATAAATTTTTATCTTTGCGCACACCACTAAAGGGCCAAAAGCCCGAACAAAGAAGTAAAGGGTCGCGTGGCCGAGGGGCTTAGGCACCGGTCTGCAAAACCGGTTACGGCGGTTCGAATCCGCCCGCGACCTCAACTCAAAAACCGCAATCCATTCATGGGTTGCGGTTTTTTCATCATGTTTGATCAACACCCTTCAATCACTACAATATAAAAGCCTTTAATTCCACTTCCCATCCGGTTACC
>JAGXLL010000090.1 GCA_018334675.1 Bacteroidales bacterium
CCAGGTCGGCGGAGTTGTGGATCACCTGAACCTGAGCGGTAGAAATATCCTCGGCCGGCAGCTGTACCATCTCGCCTCCCGAAGGCAGGGCAGCATACAGACCAAAGGCCGGTCCGTCGCTGTTGCTGGCCGGATCCAGGAAGCCGGAGGCCACCACTACCAGGGCCGAATCTTCCAAACCCAGGGTTTCCAGGGGAGCCCCGAACTGAGCCACTGCAGTTTGTCCGGTCTCATCCTGCACCTGCAGGCTGTAGTCAGCCGTTGCCAGGTTCAGGTAGCCTGGGGTGAATGCTCCATAATCAAGGTCATCCACCAATGTAGCGGGCACATTGGGTTCGGCTACATCCACGATGGGAGCATCTGTCGAACCATGGAAGACCAGCACATCCGTCTCTCCAGTCGTGGAGGCTTCTTCCTGTCCAGTGGGGTTGATGTAAAGATCAAAATCGGTATGGGGACTGTAACCCGAACCGCTGACGATGCCACTGGCAACAACCACGTAAGTTTCGTTTTCAGCGAAAGTTACTTTGGCATTATAAATGGTATCCTCCACGCTGGTACTGGCTTGTGGAGCAACTCCCACATCCACAACAACTCCAGCGGGTGCATCAATAAAGGGGGTAGCATTCCGGAAGGCAAAATTATCCAGAAGCAAACTCCCATCCAGATAAACATCCACGGTGTCCGCAGCATCATCAGCGGAATTGTGGATGATCTGTACACGTGCCGTTTGTGCGTACAAAAAACTTGTACTCAACAAAACAGCCAATAAGAAAAGGGTAAAAGTCTTAACTCTCATAAATAAATGTTTTCGTTTAAAAAATAAATTATAATGTTAAACAAAATGGAAACAAAACTCATCTGAAATTGTTTAGTTTCCTGACAATAAAATTACTGGAAAAACGTCCGTATTTTTCCGATAAAAACCAAGTCTCCCTTAAGAAACCAATGGCTTGGAGGTAGTTGAAATTTTTAAAATGACCTGATATCTGCTATAAAATATATACACACCCGGATGGATCTCTCGGGTGGGAAAAGCCGAAATACCCGGAATGGGTATCCGGTCACACACATAATGAACAGATCAAAAGTATTATAGCCCGTTGAATGAACAGCTGGTAAAACACCATCAATCTGAACAATGTTCTTATAGCTGATGCGTGGGTAAAAGCCTAAAAACAAATATACAAAAAAATCAAATAGCCTTCTAATAATAAATCATCTACACAATCATTTTGCCATTCAATCCATGATCCTACAAGGAATAGCCAAAAGGCAACAGGATCCGGAATATGATATTTCTTCCCATGTTGTTATATTGAAGGTTCTTAAGCGTTGACAAGTGATCGGTGTATTTCACATCGAAAAGATTGTTTACGGTTACACCTAAATGAACCTGCCGGGAAGCAATACTCACCTGGGTACCTAAATTCAAGCCCATGAGAAAATATCCTTCGGTAGGTGACTCAAACCGGGATGGATGATCCTTCGCCAGGATGGTTCCTTTCAGTGTGTTCTGCGCTTGCATACCCTGCAAAGTGCCCAGAAAAATGAAAGCAACGAGCATCAATCTTCTCATAAATTCATTTTTTATAGAGTATGAAAAACTAATAAAAGGATAAAAATGGAGGTCAAAAGAAAAGATTATGCCCTGGAGGGAGGAGCGCGAAGCAGATAAGTGACAAATACGGAATAAGCAGCCGGCCTGTCAATGGCGGCAATCTTTCCAGCCCCGTATTCGACAGGGGCAAATGTTAAGGATAAGGGTTCATGAGAACACAAAAATATACTTTTGTTTAAATCATAAAGATGAAATGAGGGTATTGCGGATTTTTTTATATTTGCCGGAAAAGATATTTCCTGCCATGAAAAAATATGCCCCGCTCGCCCTATTGTTTGTCTTAATCATCACATCCTGCTCACAGATGAAGAAACAGGCCGATCTGATCCTCACCAATGGTAAAGTCTATACAGTAGACAGCTCATTCACCATGGCATCGGCCATTGCGGTGAGAGACAAAAAAATAGCAGCCGTTGGAAGCGATCAGCAAATTCTGGAAACCTATAAGGCGGATCAAACCATCGATTTACAGGGCCGACCCGTTTATCCGGGATTCATAGATGCCCACTGTCATTTTTATGGTTACAGCTTGAACCTCAGGCAGGTAGATCTGGTGGGCACCGGATCTTTTCAGGAGATCCTGGAAGCCCTCAGGCAATATAACCGGCAACATCAAACAGAATGGATTGTCGGCAGGGGCTGGGATCAGAATGACTGGCCCGTAAAGGAATATCCTTCCAAAGAGGCTCTGGATGAAGTTTTTCCGGACAAACCGGTTTTCCTTACCCGCATTGATGGTCATGCAGCGCTAGCTAATTCCCTGGCCCTTCGAAAAGCGGGGATTGACGGCACCACCACGGTAGAAGGCGGTAAGGTGATCAAAAAAGGAGGCCAGCCTACCGGAGTCCTCATCGATAACGCCACGTCACTGGTATCCAAACTTATACCCGAGCCCACCCGGGAAGAGAAAATATCCGCCCTGCAGAAGGGAGCGGATAATTGTTACGGTGTGGGACTTACCTCCATTGCAGATGCGGGCCTGGGTCACGAACCCATTGAGCTGATGGATTCACTGCAACAAGCCGGTAAGATGAAGATGCAGACCTATGTGATGCTTTCGCCCACCGAAAAGAATTTTGAAAAATACATGGAAAAGGGACGCTACCGAACCCCTTATATGCATATTGAATCCATCAAACTCTTTGCCGACGGGGCCCTGGGTTCCAGGGGAGCCTGCCTGCTGGAATCCTATTCGGATGATCCGGGCAACAGAGGATTTCTGGTCACCCCCAGGGAAGAGCTCCGAAAATATGCCCAAATGGCCTATGAACACGACTACCAGGTGAATACCCATGCCATTGGGGATTCGGCCAACCGGGTGATGCTGGAGATATACGGGGAGCTTCTTCAAAAGGATAACGACCGCAGGTGGCGGATTGAACATGCCCAGATCATCCATCCCGATGATTTTTCCATGTTTGGCAAATATTCGATCATACCGGCGGTGAACACCACCCATGCCACCTCCGATATGTACTGGGCCGACGAACGGTTAGGGAAAAACAGGCTTCAACATGCCTATGCCTACCGTCAATTGCTCGATGAAAACGGTTGGCTCCCCAATGGCAGCGACTTCCCGGTCGAACACATCAACCCCCTCTATGGATTTTATGCCGCCGTGGCCCGCCAGGACCTGGAAGGGCATCCGGAAGGCGGTTTCCAGCAGGAAAATGCCCTGAACCACCGCCAGGCCCTTAGAGCCATGACCATCTGGGCTGCCCGTTCCATGTTCGAGGAAGATGAAAAAGGCAGCATCGAGGCCGGCAAAAAAGCCGACCTGGTTGTGACCGACAGGGACATCATGGAGATCCCCATAGACAGGGTCCCTGAAGTCCGGGTGGTGAGAACCCTTGTGCAGGGAGAAGAGGTTTATCATGCTGAGAAGCAGGAATAACAAGTTGAACCATCGTTACATGGAAGCATGAATGTCCTTTGCCGTGTGGCGTATAACCTCCCAGGCCTGTTCCACATGCCGGTCTTCAACATGGGTCTGGGCTATTACCATCCGAAGCGTATATTTCCCGTCAAGCCTGGTATGGGTCAAATAGATCTCCCCGCTCCGGTTGATGGAATGAAGCAACTCCTCATTGAGTGCATTAAGTTGTTCTTTTGAAGTGATATCCCCGGGATTCATGCGAAAACAAACCACATTCATCGTTCTGGGAGCCAAACGCTCGAAGTGCGGGTGTTCGTTTACCTGTTGCTCAAATGTTTTGGCCATCTCAATGTGCCGGGTCAGTTTCTCCTGCAGCCCATTCAAACCATAGTAACGAAGGACAAACCACAGCTTCAGGGCCCTGAACCGTCTTCCCAGGGGAATGGTCCAGTCGGAATAATTGTTCACCTGTTCATCGGAGCGGGTCTTCAGGTATTCAGGGATCAGCTGAAAGGTATTGGTCAGGGCTCTAGCGTCTCTGACAAAATAAGCCGAACTGTCGAAATTGGTGAAAAGCCATTTATGGGGGTTAAAAACAAAAGTGTCGACGGCCTCCATGCCTTCGATCATCCAGCGATAATCTTTCAGGATCAGTGCCGACCCGGCAAATGCAGCGTCCACATGAAGCCATATACCATACTTCTCTGATATCTCAGCAATCCGGGGCAACGGATCGATAGAGGTGGAGCCGGTGGTACCCAGGGTGGCTACGATACAGAGAGGCCGGTGGCCATCCTGCAGGTCCCTTTTGATGGCTGCCTCGAGCTCGCCGGGCCGCATCCTGTAAGCCTCATCTACAGGTACCTTAACAAAATTTTTACGCCCCAGTCCGGCAACCTTAACCGCGCGCTCAATCGAAGAATGGGTCTCCACAGAGCCGTAAACGCGAAAGGCCCCTTTACCCTCCAAACCTTCCTCATTGACCGCATAACCGGTCGCCTTCTCCCGCGCCGTGAGGATAGAAACCAGGGTGGAGGTGGAAGCCGAATCCTGGATGGTTCCTTCAAATTCCCCGGGCAGACCTATGGCATCCCGCAGCCATTCCATCACCTTCTGTTCCAGCTCAGCTGCAGCCGGGGAGGTCTCCCATTTCATCCCCTGCACACCCATTGCAGCAGTCATCATCTCTGCAACCATAGAGGGAACGCTGGTATTGGCAGGGAAATAGGCAAAAAACTTTGGGCTCTGCCAATGGGTGATACCTTTCAGCAAAGTATCATCAAAATCGCGAATCATCCGGTCGATCTGCTCACCCGTATCGGGCATGCTAGCTGGCAACTCGTTGTATATCTCCCCGGGCTGAACCTGCGACTTAACGGGATAGTCCTCTATGTTTTCATAATATCGTGCAATCCATTCGATTGCTTGTTGCGCATGCTTCCTGAATTCATCCATGTTTGGCATAACCAAATTCATTGAACCGTTTGAATAGTTTGTGAAGATAAGAAAAATGTTGCATATGCATATGTTATGTATTAAAGTATTACATGTTAAGATGTTATAATGTTAAATTGTTCAGTTGTTGTCAAAAGAAAAAGAATAGCTAAATGATTGCAACTGCACCTGCTACTGCAACTGCTACTGCAACTGCAACTGCAACTGCAACTGCAAACCTTCATCCTAATTTCTCTCTGACATTCAACATTAAATCACGGGAAAAGATCTATTGACAATTCGTGTCAAATTCCTTACATTTGATAGAATCAATCATGATGCCATCATGGACAAACACAAAGTGCAACAGTACTTTATTGGCAGTCTGGGCGTGATCTTACTGGTGTTCATTGTAGGACTGCAGTCATTCACCAAACATAAAAAAACACAAACAGGAGGTGCGCATATGGAATTATTCAGCAAAGGATTCAAGCAGGAGGAATTTATCCCCGATAAATATTCATGCCGTGGGCAGGACATCAATCCCGAGCTGCACTGGGAAAACGTACCGGAAGGCACCAGGAGCTTTGCCCTCAGCGTAAAGGACCCGGATGCCCCCATCGGTACTTTTGTTCACTGGCTGGTATACGACATTGATAAAGATACCCGCAACATACCAGAGAAGACCGTTCCGGGCAAACAGGTGAAGAACAATTTCGGGAAAGAAGCCTATGGCGGCCCCTGTCCCCCATCAGGCATACACCGTTATTATTTCCGCCTGCATGCCCTGGATGTGGAATCGCTGGGAAGCATCAATACCATGGACCAGTTCGATGAGAAAGTGGAGGATCATACGATTGAAAAAGCAGAGCTGATGGGTAAGTTTGAAAAGAAATAATCCCCCTGCTCTTCACATTAAACCAATCGCTCCTTTTCGGGGGCGATTTTTTTATTTCACCAGGCATTGCTACATTTGTTGCTGCAACCAATCCCACGCCGATGAAAAAACAGGAAGCGAGAGCACGAATTGAACAGCTGAGGAAAGAAATCCAGGAGCACAACTACCGGTACTACGTATTGGCTCAACCCAGCATCAGTGACTTTGAATATGACAACCTGATGAATGAACTGATCCGGCTGGAGGAAGAATACCCCCAGTTCCGGGATCCCCATTCGCCCAGCCAACGTGTGGGCAGTGACATCAACAAGGAGTTTGAGCAGGTCCGCCACCGCTATCCGATGTATTCGCTCAGCAACACCTATTCCCCCGAGGAGGTGCAGGAATTTGAGAAACGCATCAAAAAGAGCCTCGGCGGGGAGATCGAATATGTCTGTGAACTCAAATATGACGGAGTTGCCATTGCCCTGTCCTATCAGAACGGTGTGCTTGTGCGGGCGGTGACCCGTGGAGATGGTGTCCAGGGGGATGATGTAACGGAAAACGTCAAAACCATCAAAAGCATCCCTTTAAGGCTCAGAGGAGATGATTACCCTTCTGCCTTCGTGATCCGGGGTGAGATCCTTTTCTCTCATAACAGTTTTGAACGCATCAACCGGGAGAAAAAGGCCAAAGGCGAGGCTCCTTTTGCCAATCCCAGAAATGCGGCAGCCGGAACCCTTAAACTTCAAAAATCCTCTATGGTGGCTCAGCGCCCACTCGACTGTTTTCTTTATTCGGTGGTGGGTGAAGAGCTGCCTTACTCCAAACACTATGAGAACCTGAAAAAAGCCAGAGACTGGGGCTTTAAGATCTCTGCCCAGCTGCAGAAATGCCGCGACATCGAAGAGATATTCGAATACATCAACTACTGGGATGAACAAAGGTCCAACCTGCCTTACGACATCGACGGGGTGGTGATCAAGGTCAATTCCTATCAGCAACAGGATACACTGGGTTACACGGCTAAATCCCCCCGGTGGGCCATCGCCTACAAGTTCAAAGCCGAACAGGCTGAAACCACCCTCAAAAGCATCCAATATCAGGTAGGACGCACAGGAGCCGTAACACCAGTAGCCAACCTGGAACCGGTATACCTGGGAGGTACCACGGTTAAAAGAGCCTCCCTCCATAATCAAGACCAGATACGCCTGTTGGACGTACGCATCAACGATAAGGTATATATAGAGAAGGGCGGAGAGATCATCCCCAAGATCGTGGGCGTGGATAAGGACAAAAGGCCCGGTGACAGCCAGGCCATCGAGTTCATACGCCGGTGTCCGGAATGCGGCACAGAGCTGATCAAGCCCGAAGGTGAAGCCCGCCATTACTGTCCCAATGAAAATGGCTGTCCACCCCAGATCAAAGGCAAACTGGAACACTTTGTCTCGCGCAGGGCCATGGACATCGAAGCAGCCGAAGCTACCATCGACGCCCTTTACCAAAAAGGTCTGGTAAACGACGTGGGCGACCTGTTTTTCCTCTCCAAAGACGACCTGCTCCAACTGGAACGCTTTGCCGACAAATCGGCCCAAAACCTGGTCGATAGCATCCAGTCGGCCAAACAAGTACCATTTCCCCGCGTGCTCTATGCACTGGGTATACGATTCGTGGGTGAGACCGTAGCTAAAAAACTGGCCGCTCATTTTCCTTCCATCGACAAACTCGCCCGGGCCAGTTATGACGAGCTGGTAGCCATCAATGAGATCGGCGACCGCATCGCACGAAGCATCACCCACTACTTCCGTCAGGATAAAAACCTGGAGATCATAGATAAGCTGAAAAAAGCAGGCGTACAACTGAAAAAGCAAAACGACGCAGAAGAGACCGGAAATCAGAAGCTTAGTGGACTGACCATCGTGATATCCGGAACCTTCGATCATTACTCACGAAAACAACTCCAGGAAATGATCGAACAACATGGAGGCAAGAATACCTCCTCGGTGTCTTCTCATACCGATTACCTGCTGGCAGGAGAAAATGTCGGCTCCAAAAAACTGGATCAGGCCCGGAAAAACAATATCCCGGTCATCTCCGAATCCGATTTCTTAGATATGATCGGACAATAGCATCTTTGATCAACTAAATATTGTGCATATTGGCTAATTTTATTAAACTTGT
>JAGXLL010000091.1 GCA_018334675.1 Bacteroidales bacterium
GGCATCTATGGATACCCCACCCTGATGGACGGCGGCTATGTGACTGCCCCGCGGTTCGGCATCTTCTCCAAAGACGGGGAATGGATCATCGAAAACGAAGGGGTGCACCCCGATGTGGAGGTGGAAATGACCCCAAAAGAGGTCATCAACGGAGGCGACCCCCAACTGGAGAAAGCCGTGGAAATGATACTGGACAAACTTGAGGATCACAAAAAGCCGGGGGTTACCAAACCGGATCCCCCTGTGCGGGCCAAATAAAATTATTGCGGCACAGGAAATTCCTGCATGAATCTTTTCGTCCTGTCCAGATATTTCAGGGTGAACTCCGTTAGCCATTCGAGGGCTTCTTCCTTGTCCTTTTGGTAGAGCTCCACGGCCTGTTTTTCTACCTTGCTCTGCTCGCGGAACATCTGTTGCTGGGTTTTGGATTTGAAATCATGAATCGTTTTGAAGAGCCCCCCATAATGCTTATCCACATAATTGGCAAAACGTGCATATTGGGTAAAGGTATGTTCCGGAGCGGCTTCATACATGTTTTCAGGAGCCTCAAAATGGTTTTCCAAAGCGGTTTGAGGATCACTCTGGGCTAAGCTGGCGGGCATATCCCGCATACCCAGGTACCAGGGAACGAAAGGCTGAATACAAGGCCTACGCGGGGCCAGCCACATAACGGTGCCGATATCTACCGGCATATCATCTCTTAGCTGGGTGACAAAGCCATATTGATTATGCGGGGCACAGATAGAATTGACTCCATGGGCATGAGGCTCGCCATTGCGGTAACGCTGACTCTCATCCCACTCGGTGCCTTCATAATGATCGGCCAGAACCCTCATGAAATCTTTAACTTCAAGGCTTTTTTCGGGAACAATGGCAAAGGGAAAGCTCTGCTCCATCTCAAAATCCCGGCCGCTGATCAGCTCCAACCCCCTCCATTTTCTGGGTATATTTCCGTCACTGGCCAGTGAACCGGGATGACCATATGCTTTCCTGAAGTTAAAGGCCCCCTCCTTGTGGGGATCATACCAGCCCCGCTTCCGGGCATAGTCAATGAGATCGTCCGAGCCCATAAAAACCTCCCCATTAGAAAGGTTCACCTGCCGGATGGTATAATAGTTCGGTATAACCATCACCTTATCATCGGGCACACGACGGGCCACCCAATGTTTGCCATTGACCACCGACATAACCCAGGCTTCCTGATCATCGGCAACACTATAAGTACGGCCCGAAGAAGCATAACCGTATTGTTCTATCAGCTCTCCGGCCACTTCAACCGCCTCTCTGGCGCTGGCAGCCCGCTCGGCCATCAGCCGGCGCAGCCAGTAACCAATCCCCCCGTCGGTGAGCTCCGGATTGTCTTCTCTCGAAGCACAAGCATTGGAGGCAATCACCACACCGTGTTCATTCATATAGGAATCAGCGAATTTCATACCCGGCATCTCCAGCCATATATAACCATAAGTGGTCTCCACCTGGGAGACCTCAGCACCCGTTGCCAGGGTAATGGTTTCGCCTTGTTCATGATTCTTTTGGGGAACACGGTACCAATTGACGAGGTTCTTTCCGTGATCATCCTCATTGTGGGCAATGATCACCGAACCATCTGCTGTTGCATCTTTGCCGGCCACCATGGTAAAACAATTCAAACCGCCCTGCGGGCTTTGGCCCCGGGAATAGACGGAAAGTACAATCAAAGCGATGAATAGGAAAAGGGATCGTTTCATGGGGAAGAAGGATTAAATGTTTATATGATTAAATGTTTATATGTTAACTGCCCCGAAGCTTTAGTGGAGACGGGATTGAATGCTTGTCCCGCCGCGTAACGAAAGTGGAGGCGGGAATTGAATGCCTGCCTTCCCAACCGGGCAGGCATGGACACATTGTATTGAAGATGTTTACAATTTCTTAGATGCCACCACCAGGAATTCGTTTAATCAACATCCTTTAATCCGCTGAATGGGCCATTCAATTTATATCTTATGGATTCCTGGGTACAAATTTACGATAATGTTCATAACGTTTGATGATCTCACTTACATAATTCACGGGCTCCTCACCTCGCACATAACCATATTTGACTACCGGGTCATTATAATGTTCGGGATTGGAAAGCTTGAGCACATATTCGCGGATGCTATTCCAGCTGTGTTCGTTATCCTTGTACTTGCGAGCCAGCCTTTGTGCATCTTTGATGTGACCGGGGCCAGCGTTGTAGGAAGCCAGCATGAATTTGATCCGTTCGCTGGAGTCGGGCAATGCCGCATGCCATTGATTTTGGAGATAGGATAGATAACGGGTACCCCCCCGGATGCTTTTCTCCGGCTCATAAAGATCCCTGATGCCAAACTGACGGGCGGTAGCAGGCATAAGCTGCATCAGCCCGCGGGCACCTGCCCATGACCTGGTTCGGGGATCAAAACGGGATTCCTGATATATCAGTGAACTCAACAAACGCCAGTCCAGGTCAACCGAGTCGGCATACTGACGGATCAAATCGTCGTATTGCGATATGCGACCGCTTTCCAGGGAGAAAAAATCACTTTTGATCCTTCGCCTGTAAAACTTACTGTTTTTGAAGTATTTGTTATAGATCACATAATAATCGGTGGTCTGTTTCATTTTTCCTATCCACTCATTGACCTCATTTAACAGCTTGGGAGAGCTTTCCCGGACAGCCCAGGCAATACGCTGTGAAAAACTCAGGGAGACAGAGATGTCCAGATCGGGGTTGTAGGTCTTGTTGAGTGCGGCAATATTATAGTCGGCCACGGTGTATGGTATCTCCCCATCGGCCACCTGGTCGATCAGGTCCTCGGTGGTCAGATCACCCGGCATCTCCACGATATCGATCTCACCACCCATCTCTTCCTCCAGGTTCTGAAGCCGTTTATAATAGGACGAATTCTTACGGACATACACTTTTTTGCCCAGTAGTTCAATGGGATCGGATATGATCTGGTTGCGGATCTCATGCAGTTTCATCTGCCGCCAGTTTTCGGGCTTCTTCTGAACAAGAACCTGATGGGTCTGGGTGTGGGGCTCGGTAAAGGTGATGCTTTGCTTGCGGTCCTGGGTGATGGTCAGCCCATGGGCAATGATATCCCCCTCGCCCTTTTTGAGCATCTGGATCTCTGTGTCCAAATCATGGGCAATGACGATATCCAGTTCCAGGTTCAGATCTTCTGCCAACAGTTCCAACAAGTCATATTCATATCCCATGGGCTGACCCCGGTAAAGGAAATAACTGGTGGAACTGTAATAGGTAATGGCCCGTAAAGTGTCTCGTTCACGAATGGCAGGCATATCCAGGCTGACCTCCTTGATGGTTGCTTCCTTCTTCTCTTCCTCCTGTTTTTTCGTGCCACAGGATGAAAAAGCCAAAAGCAAGACACCCGGTAGGACCAACCATGATAAATAATAAGTTCGTTGAAAAATCATACACAAAATCTTATACCAATTAGGTTAACTGAATATCGCAAAAACTGTTCAATTTTCAAAATTTTTGCATAGCCTCCCTTCTCACCGGGGGGCATGGCATCACTTGGATCTGGTATCCGGGTCTTCACCCGGTTCGTATCAGCCGGGCAGGCATCATGTCCCCGATCGGCTAACCAATTGATGGACCAGGCATTAAACAAAAGTCCCGGTAACTTAGCCAGTATCAACCAAACCCTCATGCGAAGGTTGGCTTGCTTATCATCCCGAAAAAGCCGAAGCCTTATGGTTCAGGTAGGGTTTGATTGGAAGAGTAAATATACGAATAGAATTGGATTAATGAGAAATACCGGTTAAACAAAACCATCCTTTGTATTGTCTGTTAACAGAAACCAAACGGGGATACCCCCGGAGAATTAACCCGGAAGAGGCCCTATAAAGTAAAAAACAAAAATCATGAGCCAACAAGATTATAAAAGACCCCTTGGCAATTCCGAACTGATGGTTAGTCCCATTGGCTTGGGAACCTGGCAGTTCAGCAAACGCAAAAACCTGGCCGGCAAATACTGGCCCATGCTGAGCGATGAAGAAAGTTATGATATCGTGCAAACCACATATAACAACGGCGTTAACTGGTTTGATTCGGCGGAGATGTATGGCAACGGGGAATCCGAAAAAACACTGGCCCGTGCCCTGCAATCCGCAGGCATACGCAACGAGGATGTGGTAGTGGCCACCAAATGGATGCCCATTTTCAGGACGGCCCGCTCCATCAAAAAAACCATTGACCAAAGAATAGAAGTCCTGGATGGACATACCATTTCCCTGCATCAGGTGCACAACCCTCTTTCATTTTCCGGTATTGGCGCTCAAATGAAGGCTATGGCAGAGCTGGTGAAAGACAAAAAGATCCGGTATGTGGGAGTCAGCAACTTTTCAGCCTCCCAAATGAGAAAAGCCCATGCGGAGCTGGCTAAACATAGTATTCGTCTGGTATCCAACCAGGTACATTACAATATGGTCAACAGGAAAATCGAGTACAATGGGATTATGGAAGCAGCCCGGGAACTGAACATTGCTATCATAGCCTATTCGCCCCTTGCCCAGGGCATCCTTACGGGCAAATACCACGATGCACCCCAAGAGATCAAGTCCAAACAAGGCTTTCGCAAAAGGATCGGCTCGTTTAAGGAAAAAGGGCTGGAAAAGACCCGTCCCCTCATTGACAAACTCCGGGAGGTAGCTGATAATCACCAGGCTACGGCCGCCCAGGTGGCACTTAACTGGCTGACCCACTACCACAACGGAACAGTATTTGCCATACCGGGTGCATCCAATACCCAACAGGCCGGGAGCAATGCCCGGTCGATGCATCTGGACCTTACCGGGGAGGAAATGGAAATACTGGATCAAGCCAGCAAACAAATTCAAAAATAAGCCGCTGTATCGGTGCGCTACATTTTTTGAGTATTTTTGCCCAACTGTAACCACGAAACCTGCAGACCTAATAGAGCGATCATGAGCAAAAACTACCTGGTTTTTATACCAGTATACAACGAAGAAAAGAACATCCACCAGATCATAAGGCAAATACAAGATCTGCCTTATGATCTGAATGTTCTGGTCATTGATGATGGCTCGGAAGACAACACCAAGGCTATTCTGCAGGATATTTCCGGCATTCATACCATTTTTCATGCATCCAACGAGGGCTATGGTCAAACCCTGATCGACGGCTTCAACTATTGTATTGAAAAGGGGTATGACAATGTAATCACCATTGACAGCGACAAGCAGCATCAACCTGAAGAAATCCCCTTATTCTTAGAAGCTGCAGAAGGCAGCCGTTCGGATATCCTTTCCGGCAGCCGCTATCTGCATCCGGGTCAGGAAACCTACATGAAGGCACCGGTCGACCGGGTTAAAGTCAATCGGCGCATAACAGAGAAGATCAACGCCCTGACGGGTTATCAACTTACCGATGCCTTCTGCGGGTTTAAGCTTTACCGGGTAGACGCCCTAAAAAAACTCAAGCTTACGGAACCGGGTTATGGCATGCCCCTCCAACTCTGGATCCAGGCCGGCATAAACAAGCTAAGCGTCAGCGAAGTGCCTGTTGAACTGATCTATTTTGATCACAACACCGGGGTTGCCTATCCCTCGTTAATGAATTTGTGCCGGCGATACAGATACTATTTGAAAATCATAGAAAAAGAAACGCAAGCATATGAAACTACTCATATTAGCCGCTCATCCCGATGATGCAGAGATATCTATCGGAGGCACCATGCTTACACAGGCAGAAAAAGGAGATGAGGTTTATCTGCTGAATTTCACCAATGGAGAACCCACACCCAATGGTACGGTAGAGACACGACTGCGCGAAGCTGAGGAGGCAGACCGGATCCTGAAGCTCCAAAGAAGGATCATCATGGATCTGCCCAACCGGTATCTTCAGGATACCATCGAGAACCGGCAGGCAGTAGCCGAACACATCCGTCAGATACGACCCGAGGTGATGCTGGTCCAAACCCAGCTCGATCAGCATCCCGACCACATCGCCGCTTCCCAGCTAGGCACTGCAGCCCGGTTTTATGCCAAACTGACCAAAACCGGGATGAGGGGCGAACCCTACTACCCGCCCAAAATCCTGTACTATTTCACCTCTCATTTCAAGATCGATCCATCTCCTTCCTTCGTGCTGCCCCTGTCGGAGGAGGTTTTCCAGAAGAAGGTCCGGGCCGTGAGTGCTTATCATTCACAGTTTCAGCACAAAAACAGGGATATACCCGAATTCCTTAGCATCATGGGCAAACGTTATGGTTCCCGCATCAGCAGCCCTTACGGGGAGCCGTTCTATACACCTGAAGTATTGGGCATACAAGGACTCGAAAATATTCTTTAGGCATAGACAATGATGGAACAACTAACCGGGGTCGTCCGCAACAACCAGGAATGGCTGGAAGACCTTTGTTCCGGCCATCCTGAGATCAGACAGATCAGGAAGGAATTTGCCGCTCATATGCAAGGTATGCACGGCAATGGTCCATCACCCATGATCGTCACCGGCCATCAGCCCGTTGTCTATTACCCAGGGTTGCTGTTTAAAGATCATTTCGTGGGAGAAATGGCGAAGCATATTGGTGGTTCCGCCTGGAACCTGATCGTCGATACGGACCTGGCAGACTTCCAAATACCTGTTCCCTATTATGACAACGGGCAACTCCACAAAACCCTTATCAGTATTCCCAACCCTGAAAACCTGGCCTATACCAGCCTGCAGCTACCCAGACAGGAGACAGACCATCTCATTCAAAACATGGATCAGCATCTGGCTACCCTTCCCGATTCACAAATAAAAAACGCATTCAGCAGATTCAGGCAAAACTTCTACGGCCTTCTGGATGCAGGCCATCGATTCACAGAGGCACTCTCTGCCCTGAGAAACAAGCAGGATGCTACAATGGGCCACCGGATCACCGACCATAAGATAAGCGAGATCGTCGGGTCCTATCCCTACGCCCACTATGTCTGGTACATTATTAAACACATCCGGGATTACACCAGCCATTATAACTTAGCTGTAAAACAGGGAAAAAGAAAGGATTACCAGCCGGTAAAGACGCTGCATCATCAGGATGGATGGTATGAATTGCCCTTCTGGCTCGAAAAAGATGGCAAACGATTGCCGGTGAACCTGTATAAGGATCAGCAACGCCTGATTTTCCGAGCCGGGGAAACGGGGCCGGAGGTCAACCTTGTTATTGCCGGCAAAGACGAAGCCTCCATCATTGAGGCGATCAGGAATTCAGTGGTGCTATATCCCAAAGCCACCACCCTCACCCAGGTGATCCGTCTTTTTCTCTCAGACATATTCATTCATGGGGAAGGCGCCGTAGAGTATGAGAAGGTCAACAACACCTTTCTCAGGGATTTTTTTTCCATGAAAAGCAAAGGGACCTTTTTCTCTGTCTCGGGTGATATCTATCTCCCGTTGATGGAAAATCTGCCGGATTATGAAAACCTGCAGCGGGATTATAAACAAAAGCAACAATGGCTGAAGCAGGTAGACCGGAGTCCGGAAGATCATCTGGAAAATGGTGTGGCCTCCCAATACAAGGAGAAAAAGAAAGAGATCGTCCGCCAAATGTCACAGGAAGAATCTGGCGAGCAACGCAGAAAACATCACCGCCGGCTGGAGCAGCTGGATGAAGAAATGAAAGACCTCCTGTCGGAAAAAATGGAGCAGGTACGCAAAAAATTGAACCATTACAAGGCTATCCTAAAGAAAAAGGATATACTATACGAAAGGCAATATCCTTATTTCCTGTACCCGGACGAATGGCTAACGCGTGAACAATTCAACAGGAATATCCGGGCAAAGACACAACAATAAGGGTTCCACGTTGAAAGTTGCAGGACAATGTTGAAATGTTCAAAGTTATAGGTTTATAAGGTTCGAAATCAACATTAACATGCAACGTTTAACATGCAACTTTTCAACCTTCTGGAACATGCAACTTGAACCCATTATCTAACCAGAAACCGT
>JAGXLL010000028.1:0-26388 GCA_018334675.1 Bacteroidales bacterium
TGAAGCGCAGGCTCAGTCTTATCAGAAGGCCGATAATCCGCTTTTTACGCCCTGGGCCGAAGAGGTGGGACCCGATAATGCCCTGCCCGAATATCCCCGGCCGATGATGAAAAGAGACCACTGGCAGAACCTCAACGGATTGTGGGATTTCCAGATGACCTCCAAAACCAGGGGTCCCCGCGACTATAAAGAGCAGATACTGGTGCCCTATCCGGTGGAATCGGCCCTCTCGGGTGTGAAACAAACCGTGGGAGCCGAAAACCGTGTTTGGTACCGCCGCAGCTTTGAGATCAACCAACCCTATCCCAATGGCCGGGTGCTGCTGCATTTTGGCGCTGTCGACTGGGAGTCGGATGTCTTTGTCAACGGCGAACACGTGGGCCAACACCAGGGAGGCTATGACCCCTTTACCTTTGATATTACAGAACAGCTCAAGGAGAGAGGCCGGCAGGTGCTGGAAGTGACCGCCTGGGATCCTACCGACCTGAGTTATCAGCCGGTAGGCAAGCAGACCCATGACCCGAGATCCATCTGGTATACGGCTGTAACCGGTATATGGCAAACGGTTTGGCTCGAATATGTGCCCAATACCTACATCCGGAATGTCCGGATCACACCCCAGGTAGATCAAAACAGGGTAAAGGTGGAAGTGGAGGCAGCCCATGCCGGCGAAGTCCATCAGGCGAAGCTGATTGTCCGGGATGGCAGCCAGGTGGTGGGCTTATCCACCGGTTTCCACGACAACCGCCTGTTTGTGGAACTGGACGATCCCAAACTGTGGTCGCCCCAGCACCCCTTCCTCTATGACCTGGAGGTCCGGCTGCTCGATGAAAGCGGGGGACAGGTCGATAAAGTGGAGAGTTACTTCGGCATGCGTAAGATATCACTGGGGGAAGGCCCCGATGGCTATACCCGTTTGTTCCTGAACAACAAACCATTATTCCATTTTGGACCCCTCGATCAGGGTTGGTGGCCCGACGGGTTGTACACAGCTCCCAGCGATGAAGCTTTGCGTTATGATGTTGAAGTGACCCGCGACCTGGGCTTCAACATGTTGCGTAAGCATGTGAAGGTGGAGCCGCAGCGTTTCTATTACTGGTGCGACAAGATGGGTGTACTGGTATGGCAGGATATGCCCAGCGGCGACATGCGCCCGGGTAAGATCCCCTACCGCAGCGAGGCCTCTGCTAAGCAATTTAAGGAGGAATACAAACAGATGATAGGTGATTTCTATAACCATCCCTCTATCGTGATGTGGGTGCCCTTCAACGAAGGATGGGGTCAGTTCAACACCCGCGAGATCGCGGAGATGACTAAAAAACTTGATCCTACGCGACTGGTCAACAACGCAAGCGGCTGGTCCGACAGGAAAGTTGGCGATGTGATCGATATACATTCCTATCCCGGTCCGGATATGCCTGATAGGGAAGATAACCGGGCCGCAGTGCTTGGCGAGTTCGGCGGGCAGGCGCTGGTGGTGAAGGAGCATCTCTGGCTTACCGACTTTTCCCGGGCACCGGGCCATTACGAAACATCCCGCTCGAAAGAGAAGCTGCACAGCCAGTATGATGAGCTGATCCGCAAACTGATCCCGCTCAAGGAGAAAGGCCTGGCGGCAGCCGTATATACCCAGACCACCGACGTGGAAACCGAGGTGAATGGCTTCATGACCTACGACCGCAAAGTGATCAAGTTCGACCTGGAGCACATGCGCCGCATGCACGGCCAGCTGATCCACGGCCGATAAACATTATTTTTAATCGTTTTGTACCATGGCCTTCATCACCCCGTCGCGGTAATTGGCCACCAGGTCGAAGGCCTGGGGTGTCTGATCCAGGGTGAAACGGTGGGTGACCATCGAACGGGCCTTAATCCTGCCGGAAGCCATCAGGTCAAGTGTCTCCTGTACAGTGTCGTTCTGCCGGCGCACATTGATCAGGGTGACCTCCTTCCGGCGGCCCTTGTTCACATCAAAGCCCCATCTATCCACGGGGGGTATCCCAACGATCAGGATCCTGCCGCCGGGCTTGACCAAATCAATGGCCTGGTCCAGGGCTTGCTGGTCCCCGCAGCATTCATACACCACATCCAGCTGGGAGGGTTCGGCCTCTTGGAATGGAGCCACCACATCCTCCCGGTCGGGGTTGGCTGTTAAGGCAGCTCCTTGCATTCGGGCCATCTCCAGGCGTGGCTCCAGTTTGTCCGATACATAGGCCTTGTCCATACCATAGGCCTGAGCCGCGAGATATACACTCATGCCGATGGGGCCGTATCCAAGTATGCCAATGTTCATGCCTTTTTGAAGTCCCGATTGCTTGACGGCATAGAGCCCGATGGAAAGCGGCTCGGATAAAGCCCCTTCCTCAAGGGTCAGATTATCCGGTAAAGGAAAGCAATTCTCCTCGGGCATTACGATCTTTTCTTTGAGGCTGCCCGATAGCTGACCGGGACAGCCCAGGAATTTGTTGTTGCGGCAGGTATGAGGCCTTCCCTGTTTGCACTGGTCACAATGTCCGCAGGCTACAGATGGATCCACCGCGATCCGGTCGCCCGGTTTGACACGGGTGACAAGTGAACCCGTCTGCTCCACCGTTCCTGCAAATTCATGGCCGATGGTGAAGGGAAAATCGATCACCTGATCTCCAATGCGGCCCCATTCATAATAATGGATGTCCGATCCGCATACACCGACTACCCCTACACGGATCAAAACATCTGTGTCCGATATCAGCCCGGGTTCAGAAGCCTGGCCTACTTCGATCTTTCTTATATCTGTTAGCTGGGTTGTTTTCATAAGACCCTGATTTTATCTCGTTTTAAACCTTCAAAGGTAATGATTCCACCGTGCATATAAAAAAACGCCGTCTCTAATACAAGCCAATCCGGCAAAAGTTGTCGACTATGTTATTCATCCACCAGGTTCTTCTGAATCATCGATATATAGCTAAAAGTCCTAAGTTATCAATTTATTTTAAATCTAAATAGAGGTGTTGTTAAAAATTAAGTGTATAAAAAACACTTGATATCCACCCGGTTGTATAACTTTGAAAAAAATTGGAAGGAATAATTAACGGATTTCCTTTGGTTCAAGGCTTTAAAGGTGATTGGGAGAAATTGATTTTTATGATATTTTTACAGGATTACATCATTGAAACCCTTTTAAGAACTAATACACATCTATATGAGAAAAATGACGATTAAGGATCGACCTGCTTTAAGATGGCTGGTGCTGTTCTTGTCCAGTGCCGTCATGTTTTTCAATTATTATTTTTATGATGCGTTATCACCCCTGAAGGACCTGATGCAGCAAAATCTTCAGTTTACTTCATCGGATTATGGCTTTTTTGTAGCGGCCTATTCCATTCCCAATGCCTTTTTGTTTCTGGCTGTTCTGGGAGGTATCATCCTCGACAAGATCGGGATCCGCCCTACCGGTTTTATGTTCATCGGTTTCATGGCCGTTGGATCGGCCATTACGGCATATGGAGCCTCCGATGCGTTTTTGAACGGCGGATTTGGCTATGAATTTCTAAGCAGTTTCTGGCCTAAGATGCAGCCCTCCCTGAAACTGATGTCGCTGGGATTTTTTATTTTTGGCCTGGGGGCTGAAACCAGTTGTGTTGTACTATCGAAGGTGGTGGTTAAATGGTTCAAGGGTAAGGAGCTGGCTCTGGCCCTGGGCTTGAATGTGGCCATCGGACGGCTGGGTACAGCCCTGGCCCTGAACATCTCCCCACAGCTGGCTGAAACGCAGTGGACCAACGCCATCTGGTTTGGCTCGATGCTCCTGTGGATCGGTATACTGGTATTCCTGATCTATTCTCTGTTGGATCTGAAGCTTGACCGGGAAGTGAAGGCCACATTACCCAAGAGCGAGGAGGAACATTTTCAATGGGCCGACCTGAAATTTCTCTTTACCAACCGCACGTTCATTTTTATCACCCTGTTGTGTGTCACTTTTTATTCGGCCGTCTTTCCTTTCGTCAAATATGCTCCCGACATGCTGATGAACAAATATGGGCTGGCCAGGCAGATCAGCGGCAACATCTCTTCCATCCTTATGTATGGTACCATCCTGTTGACCCCCTTGTTTGGCTGGGTAGCAGATAAGAAGGGCAAAAGCGCCACATTGATGTACCTGGGTTCAGCCATCGTGATTGTTTCTCACCTGCTGTTCGCAGAAACCATGATCACCCCGTTTATTCCCATTTTCTTCCTGGGTGTAGCCTTCTCATTGGTTCCTGCTGCCATGTGGCCGGCAGTCACCAAGATCGTTGGGGAGAACAAACTGGGTTCGGCCTATGGATTGATGTTCTCCGTCCAGAATATTGGGCTTTTCGTCTTTCCGATACTCATCGGCAGCATCCTGGACTGGACCAACCCCGGGGTTTCCGCCAAGCTGGCACAAGGGATCGATGCCACCTATGACTATACCACGGCCATGTATGCCTTTGCCGGCACAGGCGTGCTGGGACTGGTGTTTGCCTTCCTGCTCAAACGCGATGACAAGGTCAGCGGCTACGGCCTCGAGAAGCCCAATAAACAGGACTGATTTGCTTCAATATAACAAAACAGTATATAACGGTTTTTAACCGGGTCTTTCAAATTTGCCCGTTAAATTGAATTCAAACGAAAAATCCCTGGTCTGACAAAAAGAAAGGCCAGGGATTTTTCAGTGTGGGTATAGGATTTTTCATGGGAGGGTTTATGGAAGTTGTACCGGATTGTGCATATGAATACTCATTGATTATCAGTGATTCGTCGGGATCGTTTTCTGATTAGCTACCCGGGTATTATTCATTCTTAATGTTGAAGGTTCCCACTACCGGTTCGGGTGCTCCGAGCTCCAGGCTTCTTTGACCCGGTGAAGCGGCACCGATGGTGATGCGGTACTCACCAGGTTCGATTACAGCGTTGCCAGCCATGTCGATCACCTCCATCATTTGTTGATCGATGGTAAAATGCACCTGTTTTGTTTCTCCGGGATTCAGGGGTACCCGCTGGAGGCCTTTCAGGGAATATTGGGGTACGCGGAAGGAAGCTTCCACATCGCTCAGGTAAAGCTGCACGGCCTCTTCTGTAACGCGGTTTCCTTTGTTGGTGAGCGTGAGGGTGGCTTCCAGTGATTCCCCTTCTGTGATTTCCTTTTTCGAAAGCTCCAGGCCGGTGTATTCGCATTGTGTATAGGTAAGGCCGAAACCAAAGGGATAAAGCGGCTCCTGCTCCATGTATTTGTAGGTTCGCCCTTTCATGCTGTAATCATCGTAAGGGGGAAGCTGATTCACCGAGGCGGGGAAGGTGATGGGCAGCTTACCGGTAGGGTTGGCGTCACCGAAAAGCACGTCGGCCACGGCATGGCCACCCTGCTCACCCGGATACCAGGCAAACAGAACGGCATCGGCTATCTCTTGAACCTCCGGGGCCGCTATGGGGCTGCCCCCGGTCAGCACCACCACCACGGGGTTGGGATTATCCTGTTTAAGCTTGCGCAGGTATTCAACCTGGTGGTTGGGCAGTCCCAGCTGGAGCCGGTCGCCTCTATGGGGAGAAGCTAGCGATTCGCCCTCTTCACCTTCCAGGAGGGGGGTGATGCCCATCACGGCTATGGTGGCATCGGCGTCTGAAGCCAGGCCGGAGGCCCAGTCCAGCGGGTTGACGTTCTCCCGGTCCAGCAGCACACCTTGCCGGTAACGAACGGTATTGCCGGGAAGGGTCTTGCCAACGATGCCTTCCAGGATGGTTACCAGGTTGTCGGAAAGACCATGGTAGTTACCCAGCAGCACCTGCTGGTCGGTGGCATTCGGACCTGTCACGTAAATAAAGTGCTGATCGTTCTTCAGGGGCAGGGTTTGATCCTTGTTTTTCAGCAGCACCAGCGATTTCTGTGCAGCCTCCCTGGCCAGCTGCTGGTGTTCTTCGGAATGGATCACATCCGGAGAGATGGAAGCATAGGGGTTCATCTCCGGCGGATCGAAATGGCCCAGCCTGAAACGGATCTTCAGAAGCGTTTTCAAGGCCGAATCGACCTTTGCTTCAGGCACCAGCTTGTTTTTTACGGCTTCCAACAGGTAGGGATACGTGTCGCCACAGTTCAGGTTGACCGTGTTGTTGATGGCAACGGCTGCCGATTGAACGGGTGTTTGGGTGTAGTGGTGATTCTCGTGTATGTCCCTTAACGCCCAGCAGTCAGAAACAATGTAACCATCGAAATCCCAGTCTCCGCGCAGGATATCCACCAGCAGGGGTTTGCTGCCACAGCAGGGCCGGCCGTTGGTCTCGTTGTAGGCACACATCACCCCCAGCACATCGGTGTCTACCAGCTTCTTGAATGCCGGCAGGTAAGTCTCATACAGATCTTTGGGGCTGGTAAGGGCGTTGAATTCATGACGCATAGCTTCCGGTCCGCTGTGTACCACATAATGCTTGGCACAGGCCCCTGCCTTTAGGTAACGGGGATGATCGCCCTGAATGCCTTTGACAAACGAACTGCCTATGAGCCCCGAGAGAAATGGATCTTCTCCATATGTCTCCTGGCCTCTTCCCCATCGGGGATCCCGAAAGATGTTCACATTGGGCGACCAGAAGGTCAGGCTGCGGTACCGGCCGTAATTTTCTTTTTCCAGGGTCTGATGATAGATGGCACGGGCCTCGTCGGATATAGCAGTAGCCACCCGGTGGATCAGGCTGGTGTCGAAAGTGGCACCCAACCCAATGGCCTGCGGGAAAACCGTTGCCTTGCTCAGCCGGGCCACACCATGCAGCGCTTCCCCCCACCAGTTATATCGGGGCACCTCCAACCGGGGAATCGCCTGGCTGTGGTTGGTGAGCTGAGAAACCTTTTCTTCCAGGGTCATCCTGGAAAGCAGATCATCGGCCCTTTTCCCTTCCGGGAGGTTATAATCCCAGTAGGTTCCTTGCTTTTCATCAGGGAGTTTGGGTGGTTTACTTGTTTGATTCCCCTGATGGCTGTTGCAGGAAACAAAAAATACCACCAAAACCGGGAGAAGGAGGTAATTATTTTTGCGGATCATAGAGGATGATGTTGGTTCAAACCGAAATATACCATTAATTTGCAAAACATTCAAATATAAGGTGATCCTCGGCAAGATTGAGGCATTTATGAAGCAGCAAGACTAGAAATCTGTCTTGCTCGGTAACCGCCATGATGAAGATATAACTGCCCGACAGCATAAAAAAAACCCTCCGCCAGCGGCCGGAGGGTTTTTCGATTACTTCACAGGTTCTATCCTGTATCGGAACGACATGGCTTTATTCTGAACGCGGTGTTCCGGGGTGGGATAGGCATTCTCGCTCCAGCTGTTGGTTCCGCCTACACCCATTTGTTTGTGATCGATGTTCAGATAGATCTGGGGGCTGGGGGTCAGTTCGAAGGAATAGTCGGCTTGTGAGATGGCCTCGCGTTTGTAATGAGCCGCTCCAACACCAACAAGTGGATCGCCCGAGAATTTGAGGCCCTGGCCTTTTTCGTTGAGCATCTTGACCCACCGCACTTCGGTTTTGTAGCCGTTTTCCTGGGGCTTGGAATAATCCACCCATTCATCGGCCACCGTGGAGCCATAAATATCCACTTTAGCCACATTGCGGTCGGAGTAGGTAGGTTCGGGGCCGGGTCCATACCAGATCATCCGGTTGTAGCCGGGAGACAGGGTCATGCGGGTACCAAAGCGCGGCATGAAAGAAGGCAATTCCTGATCACTCGGGGTATAGTCTATGTGTACATCCACCGCTCCGTTGCCATATACCTTATATTTCATGACCAGCTGGCTGTTGATGTTGATCAATGCTCCTTCCATGCTGATGTTCAGGGCATGGTCCTGCCCGTCGATGGATACCTCTTCCATCAGGGCTTCACCAGCATCTTTCCATATGTCGAGCAGAGGAATGCCTTTTTGGCCATTTCTGCGGGCGCCTATGTCGTTGTCGGTGGGAGCCCTCCAGAAATCTGCCTCAGGGCCCTGCTCCAGGAGCTTATCCCCCCGGGCGTAATACGACAGGATTTGGCCGGTGAGCTTGTTGATCCTCAGGCTGAAGTCATCTGAGTACACCACCACGTGATTTCCTTCCTGCCGGTATTGAGGAGCCTCCGTTTGAAGCTTCTTCAGCTTGCCGAATGAGCTGGCCGGCATGCGGAATTGTTCGTAGGCCAGCTCATATCCGGCCGGTGCAAAGAAGGTATTGTCGGCGTTGGTGAAGCTGAAGTTCAAAAAGTATTCTACACCTTCCGAGGCTTCTATTTGCGGTAGGTCGAGAGCGATCATTTTGTCTTCACCGGGCTGAATATGGAGATCGTCCAGCTTCCCTGTCTGGAGCGTTTCCCCGTTTTTCTTCAGTTTCCAACGGCCCGAGAGTTTGTCGTCGAGACTCGAGAAATGGTAGCGGTTGGTTATGCGGAAGGTTCCTTCTTCCAGGTTAACGGGTTCTACCGCTACATACTGGTGATGATATTTCAGGGCAACAAGGCCGGGGTGGGGTGTTTGATCGGCCGCCAGCAGCCCGTTCATGCAGAAGTTGCCGTCGTGGTGGATGCCTTTGGCTTCTTCCCACCATCCGCCATATGCGAGGAAGTGATCCCGGCCGGAGGATGCCCGGTACTCCTCAGGCACATCCTGGCGCAGGCCCTGGTCCATCCAGTCCCATACAAAAGCACCGATGAAGTTGTTGTCGGCATAGATCAAATCCCAGTATTCCTGAAGGCCGCCGTTGCTGTTGCCCATGGCGTGGGTGTATTCACAAAGCATATAGGGAACATCGCTGTGCTCCTCCATGAGTTTTTTGCTCCAACCGGGAGTAGCGTACATCTTGGAATACACGTCGGAGTTCAGGGGGCCATCGCCATGGGTGGAGCCCTCATAATGGAAGGGGCGGGAAGGATCGGCCTGCTTGATCCACTCGTATACCTGGGTGATATTGGGGCCGTTGCCACTTTCGTTGCCCAGCGACCACATGACGATGGAGGGATGGTTGCGGTCGCGGTATACCATGCGTTTTACACGGGCAAGGTATGATTCCTTCCAGTCGGGATGGTGGCTCATCTTGTTGTTGTCGTTCAGGCCGAACCCATGGGTCTCGATGTTGCCTTCATCGATCACAAACAGTCCGTGTTGATCACAGAGCTTGTACCAGAGTGGGCGGTTGGGATAGTGCGAAGTGCGCACGGCGTTGATGTTGTGCCGTTTCATTAGCTGGATGTCACGGATCATATCCTCGCGGGTCACATAATGTCCCTGTTGGGCACTGTGCTCGTGGCGGTTGACGCCTCTCAGGATCACCTGCCGGCCATTGACCCAGAACCGTGAATTTTTTATTTCCACCTTGCGGAAGCCCACTTTCTGGGGGATCACCTCCAGGGTGTTGCCCTGATCATCCTTCAGATGGATATACAGGTCGTACAGATAGGGCTGCTCGGAGTTCCAGGGCGTCACCCCTTCAATTTCCTCCCGGGGGAAAGAGAAGGCCACCGGTTCATGGGCGGTTTGTTTTTCCAGTTGCCGACTCAGGATCAGCTGATCGCGTTCATCGTAGAGGGCATATTCGATGCTTGCCGTTTTGCCGGAATGATCAGCCAGCACTTCGCCGGTGAGCTGAAAGACGCCATGTTCGTAGTTGTCTCCTAGCGTAGAGGTTACCTCAAAGTCGCGCACGTGCATCCGATCGGTCGACCACAAATAGACATCGCGGAAGATGCCACTGAGCCTCCAGAAATCCTGGTCTTCCAGGTAGGAGCCGTCGCTCCAGCGATACACCTGCACGGCCACCAGGTTGCGGCCCCTTTGCAGATGATCTGTGATGTCGAATTCGGCCGGAGTACGGCTGCCCTGGCTGTATCCTACCTTTTCCCCGTTTACCCATAGATGAAAGGCCGATTGCACCCCTTCAAAATGCAGATAGGTGCGCCTGCCGTCCCAGTCCTCCGGAACTTTAATCCATTTTCTATAGGAGCCCACCGGGTTCCATTCTTTCGGAGTGCGAAGCTCCGATATATCGAAGGGATAGGCAACGTTGCTGTAGATGGGCGTGCCGAATCCTTCCAGCTCCCAGTTCGAGGGCACCTCAATATGGTCCCACCCGTTGGTTTGATACCCGTTCTGCTGGAAGCCATCCGGCGTGCTGGCCGGGTTCTTCGACCATTTGAATTGCCAGCGGCCATTGAGGGTTTGATACCAGGGAGAGCGTTCAGGATGCATCACCGAAGCTTGCTCCCGGGAAGGGAAAACCATCATGGTGGCATGGGGCGCCTGTTTGTTCACCTGGAGGACATCGGGATTGTCCCAGTTGGGACGTTCATCGGCTGCACCCATCAGGGGGAGGGTACAACAAAAGATCCATAACATAAGATAACGATACAATATAGTCATATTTGTAAAAATTTAATGATGATTCAAAAGTGGATTAGCGTTGTTTGATTTTGGCCACCCAACCTCCGCCGGATGCCAGGTGAATATTCAGTTTGGCGGATGCATTCACTTGCTTGGTTTTTCTTTGATAATCCTCTGCATGTCGTTCGGCATTGGTGCCATCGCTGAATATTTCGATGGTGTATTCCCCTTCACCAAGAAAGTCCAGGCTCAGCTGTATATCGCGGGCATTCCAGTCGGTCATGGCTGCCAGGTACCAGGTATCCTCTTTTTTCCTGGCCAGGGCGATGTAATTGCCTATGCTGGCTTTCAACACACGGGTGTCATCCCATACCACGGGCATATCGGCTATAAAGGAAGCCGATTCCTTTTCCTCTCTATAGTTGTTGGGGCTGTCGGCCAGCATTTGCAGGGGGCTTTCGAAGACCACGTACAGGGCCATCTGGTGGCAGCGTGTGCCCAGGCTCATGGGCCGGGTGAAACGGGCACAGAAGTTATCTTTTTGTGCGTTGTGCATGGCTCCGGGTGTATAGTCCATAGGGCCGGCCATCATGCGGATGAAAGGCAGGGTGACATTGTATTCGGGAGTAGGGTGCTCGCTCCATTTGGCCTGTTCCAGACCAGCCACCCCTTCCCGGGTCATCACATTGGGATAGGCCCTTCTCAGACCGGAAGGCTTGTATGAACCATGGAAATCCACCATAAGCTGATGCTTCGCTGCGGCCCGGGCAATACGCTCATAATAGTTAACCATCCATTGATCATCGCGTTGCATGAAATCTACCTTGATGCCTTTAACCCCCAACTGCCGGAAACGGTCCATGGCTCTTTCGAGCTGTTCGTCCAGCACTTTCCACACCATCCAAAGGATAACACCTACATCCTTGCTCGCAGCGTATTCCGTGATCTCTTCCAGGCCGATATCGGGGTTGATGTCAAAAAGATCCTCGGTATTGGACCAGCCTTCGTCGAGGATGATATAATCCAGGCCATATTCGGCGGCAAAATCAATGTAATGCTTATAGGTTTCTGTGTTGATCCCTGCTTTGAAATCCACCCCGTGGATGTTGTTGGCATTCCACCAGTCCCATGCTACCAGACCCGGTTGGATCCATCGGGGGTCTTCAACCTGGCAGGGAGTGGAGAGCTGGTATACCAGTTGGTTGGTGATCAGATCGGCATCCTTTTCAGCGATGGCCACAACACGCCAGGGGTAGGTCCGCCGCCCATCCGTTTTGGCCAGAAAATCAGCTCTTTCCGTAGCCACCACCGTGCGGTCGCCTACCTGCTTCTCTTTTGTCACGTATCCGGGAAAGGTTCCTTTCAACGAATGCCCGCCGGATCCCTGAAAGTACATGCCCGGGTAATCATACAGATCCGCCTCGGTGAGGGCTACCAACGGGCCATCAACACGACGAATGACCGTGGGGAAGATGCCCAGGGTATCCTGAGTTACCTGTGAGAGCCGGATCTGATCGTACGTGCTTTCCTGGTGGGTGATGAATCCTTCCACCCCCGCAAAGAACAGCTCATGGTCACCGGTAAACGGGAAATCAACCGTCTCCGACAGCACGGTGACCTGCTCTTCAAAATAGGTTTGAAAACGGTAGGCAACCCCTTCATTGTAGGCCCGGAAGATCACGTCGTAGGGTTTATCGAATGAGATCACCAACTCTTTGTAATGATCGCGGATGATGGACTTTTTCTCGGGTACCACAGGCTGGATGGTTTCATCCACTTCCCGAACGGAAGTGTTGCGCACATTGGGGTCGTCTCCCAGGGTGCCGCATGCCTGAAGCGACATCCGCAAAGGGGCATGTTCCAGGATTTTTTTTCCCTGGTGTTCTACCGAATAGAAAATACCATTTTCCGTTTCAACACGCACCTGTATGTTGCCATCGGGCGATGACAATTCATAAGTCTGGGAATAAACAGCTTGAATAAACAGGGCTGTCGAGAGCAGGATAAAGAGCGTTTTTTTCATAGACATGTTGTTTAAAATTCATGATTGGGCCCTCTATGATCCAGGGAACCATGGGTCATTCGATCACTGGCCGGAACATCCGGGTGCATAGCCTCCAGCTTTTCCTATTACCGTATCCACAAGGGGGCTAACCTGTTGGGCCCAATTCAAAAATACGAAAAAAATGCAAGAAAAAAGCTGCCTCGCTGTTGGTCTCCGGAGAGACCAACGTATCGCAGGCAGCTTTTCATTCGGGCTTTAAAGGTTATTGTTTCTCCGGTGTGAGCCGCAGCATCAGCACGCCATGGCCCGGGATGGTTTCTGTGAGGCGTTCCCGGGTGGTGCCGATGACCTCATGCTTCCACAGGTCCTTCATGGTGAACCAGGGGTCATCAAAACCCACGGCGCGGCCTCCATGATAGAGGGTGATGCGTTGCCAGTCATAATCCATCTCCCAGGGTTCATCCTCCCGGTTCAAAAAGCATACGGCCAGCTCGTCGTTCTCCAGCAGCTTGACCCACACTTCATGCGCACCCATATCGAGGTATTTGATGCCCTGTCTTCCGAGGGGATCCTGGTTGACGGCGATCACCTCCTTGTTGGTGAGGATCTCGGTGGTGGAGGCGTCCATGTTGCGCAGGTCGTTGCCGGCCATCAGGGGTGCTGCCAGCATGGCCCACAGGGAAAAGTGACTCTTGTATTCTGTCTCTGTCATGCCACCGTTGCCTATCTCCAGCATGTCGGGGTCGTTCCAGTGACCCGGGCCGGCATAGCGTGCCAGGCCTACCTGCTGATCCAGGATCTGCAGTACACCCACACCGCCCCAGTTGATCTTGCAGTCGAAGCAGTCGCGGATGTCGTGGGTGGTGCGCCACAGATGGCCAATGTCGCGTGCCCATTCCCACGGCTCATTGTCTCCCCATTCGCAGAGGCTGAATACGATGGGCCTACCACTTGCTCTCAGGGCATCGCTCATGGTGGAATAGGCTGCCTCGGCCTTCTGGCCTTCATTGTAACACCAGTCGTATTTCAAATAATCCACCCCCCATTGGGCATATTGACGGGCATCCTGGAACTCATGGCCCCGGCTGCCGGGTCGCCCCTGGCAGGTCTTGGAACCGGCACAGCTATAGATACCGAATTTCAGGCCTTTGGAATGGATGTAATCGGCCAGGGCTTTCATGCCCGAAGGGAAACGCTCGGGGTCGGCCACGATGTTGCCCTCTTCATCCCGTTCTATCTGCCAGCAGTCATCGATCACCACATATTCATAGCCGGCATCTTTCATCCCGCTTTCTACCATGGCATCGGCCATCTCCCGGATCAATTCCTCACTGACATCACATCCGAATTTGTTCCAGCTGTTCCAGCCCATGGGAGGTGTCTGGGCCAGCGAATCGAATTCCTGGGTATATCCGCCCATTGACACCATTAGAAGAATCATGAACAGGGTGAGGGATTTTTTCATTTTTTTGAATTTTTTCATGGGATTATCATTTTGTTGTTGGATGCTTTGAATAGCAGGATCCGGTGATGCGTGAAACGGCCCGGTCTGTTTTGGCCAAACCGGGCCGGGGATGGAAATTGATGAAACGGATGTTATTGTTTATTCCACTGGGGGGGTTTTTTTTCCATTAAATGTTCGATGAAGAAATCCATCCGTTTCCGGGTACCATAATCCCCGCCACTGGTATGGCGGAAACCGGGCATCACCACCAGCTCAAATTCCTTATCGGCTTCGATCAGGGCATCGGCCACCTGGAAGGTGGAGGCGGGATCCACATTGTCGTCGATCTCCCCTACGATGAGCATCAGATCGCCTTCGAGCTTATGGGCATTCACCACATTGGAGGAAGCCGCATAATGGGGCCCGATGGGATATCCCATCCAGGCTTCGTTCCACCACATCTTGTCCATGCGGTTGTCGTGGCAACCACAGGAGGCTACCCCTGCTTTATAGAATTCCGGATGAAAAAGCAAGGCTCCCATGGCACTCTGTCCACCGGCCGAGGTGCCATAGATGCCTACGCGCGAGGTATCCATATAAGGATATTGTTCAGCTGCCGCTTTCATCCACAGGATGCGGTCGGGGAAGCCTGCATCTTTGAGATTTTGCCAGCATACGTCCAGAAATTCCTTGGACCGGTTGTTGGTGCCCATCCCGTCGATTTGAACCACGATGAAGCCCATCTCGGTGAGTTTGGAGATATCGCCGCGGGAGGGTCTGAAGGATTTTGACACGTGGGAGCCATGGGGGCCGGCATAGATGGCCTCGATGATCGGATAGGTTTTGGATTCATCGAAATTCGAGGGCCGGTAAATGTTGCCCCAGATATTGGTTTTGCCGTCCCGGCCCTTGGCAGTGAACACCTCGGGCATGGTCCACCCTTCATCGAGCAGATCAGATATATCACCTTCTTCCAGTTCCATCAATTTTTCGCTCGAGGCTGTTTCCCGCAATACGGTTTTGGGAACCTGGTCGGGACGTGAGTAGTTATCCACGAAATATTTGTGGTCCTTGGAAAAGGTAGCCCGGTGATGGGCTTGTTCGGGGGTTAGGGGTTTAAGATCCGAACCATCGAAGTTTACCCGGTAGTAATGGATGGAATAGGGATCTTCCCCTGGGTTTCTGCCGCTGGCCTGAAACAGGACGGTACGCTCTTCCTCGTCTACATTCACTATATTGCGGACTACCCATTCACCCTGGGTGATCTGGTTTTTTACTTTCCCGGTATGACCGTCGAACAGATAGATGTGGTTCCATCCATCGCGTTCGGAAGTCCAGATGATCTCTTCCCCATCGTTGATGTTGTGGCGTATAAGTTTGGCCCTGTTGCTGTAATCGACGAATGTCTCACTTTTCTCTTCGATCAGTACCTTAGTGTCGCCGGTCTGGGCATTTACTTCTACCACCTGGTAGAGCTGGTGGCCTCTCTGGTTGAACTCAAAGGTGAAGCCCCGGCTGTCCTCCCACCATTCTATCCGGCTGGTGCTGTATTGATGCTCGAAGGGCTCGCCGCTCACCGGTATCTGCTTGAGTTTTTCGATGTCGAAAAGGTTCGGGCGCTTAATGGGAAGCGCATCCCCGGGTTTCAGGTACCTTCTCTTGTGCAGCTCCGGCTGAAGCTGATCGTCGGGCGATGACTCCACAAAATGGATGTAACGGTCCTTGTTGGGGCGTACCTTATAAGTGGCCAGTTTTTTGGAGTCGGGCGACCACCGGATAAAAGAGGAATACAGATCGCCTTCTGATCCGTCGAAGCTTAGCTGATGCTCCTTGTCGGTGTTTCGGTTTTTCACCCATACATCATAGTCTTGGATGTAGGCCACCCAGTTGCTGTCGGGAGATATTTCCGGATCATTGTCCAGGTAGTCCCTTCCCTCGCCCCAGTGGTCGCGGTCCCCGTCGCGGTCCTCCTCCAGTTCTTTGAGTTTTTTCAGCGACTGGTCGGAGCGGTTGTATTGCCATTCCACCCGGTTCACTACAAAGGAGACGGACTGCAGGTCCTTGTCAAACTCCAGGCGACGCAAGGGTAAGTCGTAGGGTTCGTAATCTTCCCCTGTGGCCTCATTCAAAGCACGGGCCAGCTCTTCCTGGTTAAAAGCTTCTTTTTTATTCGTACGCCCGGCATCCACCAGGTAATATTCTTCCCCTTTACGGGTTTGTACTTCATACCAAAAGTGATGGGTGTCGCCTATCCAGGTGGGGGAGATCCGCGAGCGATAAACCTTCTCGTTGTATTCCCCGGTAGCCCTGGCAGCTTCATAATCTTCCACCGTTACCTGGGAGAAGGAAAACAGGGGGAGCCACAAGGCAAGAGCTAACAGCAAGATGGATGTGCTAAGGACAGATTTCATGATGGATTTTTTAAATGTATAAAGGTTTTATTCGGCTTTTTCCAGGTAATCCATGATTTTTTGGGCAATGGCATGGGGGATGTATCCGAATTTTTCGTCCAGCACCTTTGCGGGAGCTGAATAGCCGAAGGATTCCATTCCAAATACTTCACCGAAGGGACCTACCAGGCCTTTCAGTGTGATGGGGAGACCGGAGGTTACACCGAAAACGGGCAGGTCTTCGGGTATGACCTCTTTTTGGTAAGCTACCGGTTGCTGTCTGAACAAGCCTTCCGATATGGCAGATACAAGCCTTACCTTGAGGTTTTGATCTTGTTCCAGTATGCGGGCAGCTTCATAAAGGGTAGAGACCTCTGAGCCGTTGCCTACAAGCAGCACATCAGGTTTTCCATTGCTTTGATATACGATATAAGCGCCTTTTTCTGCCTGCCGGGCTTCGGTTAGCCTGGGATTTTCTGAGCCTGGCAAATCCTTGATCTTTTGCCTGGAGAGGATGAGGGCCGTCGGGGTATGGTCGTTTTCCAGGGCCATCTGCCAGGCTTTGATGGTCTCGGCCGAATCGGCGGGCCTGAGCGCCAGCAAACTGCTTCTTCCCGAGTGGTTTTTGAGATGTTCCATGGTTCGTATCTGGGCCTCATGCTCTACCGGCTGATGGGTGGGACCGTCTTCCCCAACCCGGAACGAGTCGTGGCTCCAGATGTATATCACCGGCAGCTCCATGAGGGCTGCCAGCCGTACGGCCGGCTTCATGTAATCGGAAAAGACGAAGAAGGTGCCGCACGCGGGTATCACACCGCCGTGGATGGCCATTCCGTTCATCACAGCTGCCATGGTAAGTTCAGATACGCCTGCATTCAGGAAGGCGCCCGAAAAATCCCCCTTCACAAGGGGTTGGGTGCCCTTGAGAAATCCGGCCGTTTTGTCGCTGCCACTCAGGTCGGCCGAGGCCAGCACCAGGTTCTCGATCTTGTTGACATACTGGGAGAGCATATAGCCCGATGCATTGCGGGTGGCATCGTGTTCCACAGGCTTGAGCCCGTCGTAATCGAAGAAAGCCAGCTCCTGGTTCAGGAACTTTTCCAGTTTGCCGGCCAGATGGGGATTCTCGTTCTTCCACTGCCGGTGCAGTTCTTTTTTAACACCTGCCTGTTCCCGTTTTTTGTCGTTTACGCGTCGGTAATATTCTGCTACTTCGGGGAAGACAGCAAAAGGATCGTTGGGATCGCCCCCGAGGTTTTCCACGGTCTTGTTAAAGGAAGCTCCGGCTTTGCTCAGCGGCTGTCCGTGGGTGGATACCTTTCTTTCAAAAGAGTTGCCGTTTTCATCCACCGCCCCTTTGCCCATGATGGTCTTGCCAATGATGAGGGTGGGCTTTTCATTCTGATTTTTTGCTTTTCTTATGGCTTCTCTTATTTGATCATGGTTATGGCCATCAATGGTAAGGACCTGCCAGTGCCAGGATTCGTACCTTTTGGCTGTATCCTCGATGGATACGGCGTCGGTATAGGTAGAGAGCTGCACATCGTTGGAGTCGAAGAACATGATCAGGTTGTCGAGGCCCAGGAATCCTGCTATACGGGCCGATCCGTGAGATATCTCCTCCTGGATGCCGCCGTCCGATACATAAGTGTAGATGGTATGGCTCATCCAGTCACCAAAACGGTGAACGAGGAACTTCTCGGCGATGGCCGCACCTACTGCAAAGGAATGGCCCATGCCCAGGGGGCCGGAAGTGTTCTCAATGCCCTTTTGGTGGTCTATCTCGGGGTGTCCGGGCGTTGCACTGCCCCACTGGCGGAACTGCTGCAGGTCTTCCTTTTCAAAAGTCCCTGCCAGGTGCAGGGTGGAGTAGAGCAGGGCCGAGAGGTGGCCCGGGTCCAGGAAGAAACGGTCGCGGAAGGGCCAGGTCATGTCGTCGGGATCATATCTTAAAAACTCGGAGTAAAGGATGTGCATAAAGTCTGCCCCGCCCATGGGCCCGCCGGGATGACCCGAGCTGGCTTTTTCAACCATGGCGGCAGATAAGATTCGCATGTTGTTGGCGGCTCGTAACGATATTTCTGTACTCATATACAATGTGTTATTATTGGTTTGCGGGGGATTCGCAGTACTGTAGTCCCCCTTTTAAGTCTCTGCGTATGTATCATTCCCCGGAAGTATGTTGGTGTGCTTCCGGAGATATGTGTTTGGTAGGGAGCGGTTCCTCTTTATTTGCGAGGAGCCTGGGTGAGCTCCTTTTCCACGAAGCGCCCCAGCTTTATATATTGCTGGTACAATTCTTCGTACTGCCCGGCATTGTGGCTGTCGGGATGATACTCGCGGTCGAAGCCCTTGCCCATCTTTGCCTGTGCCTCCCCAAACGATTCGTTCACCCCGCCTACCACTGAGGCGGCCATGGCTGAGCCCAGGGCGGTGGTTTGTTCTGATTTGGCCACTTTGATAGGCATGTTCAATACATCGGATAGCACCTGCATCACAAAGGGCGATTTTTTAGCAACTCCACCCAGGGCTATGATACCGTCGATGCGGGTGCCCTGTTCGCGAAAGCGTTCCACGATGGCTTTGGATCCAAAAGCGGTCGATTCCACCAGGGCCTTAAAGATCCTGGGGGCGTCCGAGCCCAGGGATAATCCGGCGATGGCTGCTTTGAGGTTTTGATTGGCATCAGGTGTGCGGCGTCCGTTGAGCCAGTCCAGTGCCAGAACGGTAGATTCTTCCACGGGTATTTTTTTCGCCTCCCGGGTGAGCCGGGGGATGATCTGCTCAGAGAGTTCTTCCGTGAGCTTCAGTTTGGATTGCTCATCGAGCGAGGTGCTCTGCTGGAGTATGTTGTTGATGGGCCACATCAGCATGTCCTTAAACCAGGCATATACATCGCCGAAGGCCGACTGGCCGGCTTCCAGGCCTACCATGTCCGGGGCTACGGAGCCATCCACCTGGCCGGCGATGCCTTCTATCAGTTTGTCGGCTATCTCCTCCCTGGGGGCGATCATCACATCACAGGTAGAGGTACCTACGATTTTGCTCAGGTAATAGGGTTCGATCTCCCCCCCAATGGCTCCCAGGTGGGCATCAAAAGCCCCCACGCCAACGGATATTTCCGTGGAGAGGCCCAGCTTCTCGGCCCATTCCTGCGAGAGGTTTCCGAATTGGATGTCACTGGTATACGTCTCTTCATATAATCGATCCCTGAGCCCTTGAAGCAGGGGATCAAGCTTCACGAGAAACTCTTCGGAAGGCAATCCGCCCCAGCTTTCATGCCACATGGCTTTATGCCCCGCAGCACAACGGCTTCTCATGAGCTGATGCGGGTCGTTCACACCCGTCAGCAAAGCGGGTATCCAGTCGCATAATTCAACCCAGGAGTAAGCCTGGTCGCGAATGGTCTCGTCCTCACGCAACACATGCAGGATCTTGGCCCAGAACCATTCACTCGAGTAAATGCCGCCTTCATATTTGGTGTAGTCCTCGCCACCCCAGCTTACTGCCAGCTCATTGATCTCGTCGGCTTCTTTGACCGCTGTATGATCCTTCCAGAGGACGAACATGGCGTTCGGATTCTCCGAAAAGCCTTCTTTCATTGCCAGGGGAGTGGAAGAACGATCCACGGCCACCGGCGTGGAACCGGTGGTGTCGATGGAGATGGCCACCACATTTTCGGCCACCCCATTGGGGGCTTGCTCTAAGGCCTGTCGAACAGATGATTCCAGCCCTTCCTGGTAATCCAGGGGATGGTGCCGGAACTGATTTTTGGAAGGCACACAGTACTTTCCCTCCTTCCACCGGGGGTACTCAAAAACGGCATTGGCCACCTCTTCCCCGTTACCGGCATTGACAATGATGGTGCGGACCGAATCCGTACCATAATCTATTCCTATTGTGTACTTGTCCATATGAATCGGTATGTTTTCAGATTTTGATAATTTTTTGATATGTAGTTGAGCAATCCCAAGGCAACAGCCGGAAGGCAAGAATGGCCTCCTTTAACCAGGAGGATTCTTGTTTTAACCTGTTGGGGTGCATTTATTTTTGACCATAATAGGCATCTTTCCCGTGCTTCCTCAGATAATGCTTATCCAGCAGGTAAGGCTCGATGGCTTGTTGGTGGCCCAGCACCTCGGTACGGAAAGCCATCTTCGCCACTTCTTCCATGACAACGGCGTTGTGAACGGCCTGGCCGGCATCTTTCCCCCAGGAGAAAGGGCCGTGGCTGTTGACGATCACGGCCGGGACAGCCATCTCATCCCTTTGCTTAAAAGTCTCTGCAATGACCTCCCCCGTGTTGGCCTCATAATCCGTATTCACTTCTTGTTGGGTCAACTTACGGGTACAGGGTATCGCACCGTAAAAATGATCGGCATGGGTGGTGCCATAAGCCGGGATGCTTTTGCCGGCCTGGGCCCAACTGGTAGCCCACTCGCTGTGGGTGTGGACAATGCCCCCAATATTTTTAAACCTTTGATAAAGGATGCGGTGGGTGGGTGCATCACTGGAAGGCTTGAGCCGGCCTTCCTGCACCTGGCCATCGAGGTCCACCACCACCATGTCATCGGGTTGCATCTCCTCATACGATACACCGCTGGGCTTGATCACCATCAGGCCCGATTTGCGGTCTATCCCACTGACATTGCCCCAGGTAAAGATGACCAGGTGATGTTGCACCAGCTCCAGGTTGGCTTCATACACTGCTTTTTTGAGCGCTTCAAGCATGCCGGGTCATGTTTTAATGTATTCCATGGGCCAGATGGTAGTAAAGATCTTTCCATCTGAGCTCATTTTTGAAATCGTTGAGATCGGTATTTTTGTCGATCAGCAGCATTTCGATGTTGGCCATCCGGGCAAAGTCTTCGAAATATTCCTCATCGATGGCCATGCTGAAAGCTGTGTGATGCGCACCTCCGGCATGAATCCATGCTTCGGCTGCCTGCTTGAGATCGGGCTGAGGCTTCCAGGCCACACGGGCTACCGGCAGGTTGGGCAGGGCGGGTATGTCTACCACATCCACCTTGTTGACTACCATGCGGAACCGGTTGCCCATATCCATGACGGAAGCGTTGATGCCTGGGCCCGTAGGCACGTCGAAGACCAGCCGGGCCGGATCATCCTTGCCGCCAATAGACAGGGGGTGGACCTCCAGGGATACCTGGTTTTTGCTAAGGGAGGGGCATACCTCCAGCATATGGGCTCCGAGAACGGTCATGTTATTGGGTTCCAGATGATACGTGTAATCCTCCATGAAAGAGCTGCCACCGTTCAGGCCGCTGCTCATCACCTTAACGGCGCGCAACAGGGCTGCCGTCTTCCAGTCACCTTCAGCTCCAAAGCCATATCCGTCGGCCATCAGCCGCTGCACGGCCAGGCCGGGCAGCTGAGACAGGCCGTTGAGATCCTCGAAATTGGTGGTGAAGCCTTTAAAATTGCCATCTTCCAGGAAGCGGCGCATACCCAGCTCAATACGGGCGGAATCCTTGAGCGACTGACGCTGCTCGCTTTTGTCTTGAAGGGCAGGATCCATCTTATACGTATCCCTGTATTCTTCCACCAGGCGGTCGATATCCTTATCCGTCACCTGATCTACATAGCTGACCAATTCACCTACCCCATAGGCGGTGACCTGATATCCCATCTGCTGCTGGGCAGCTACCTTATCCCCCTCGGTTACGGCCACATTGCGCATGTTGTCGCCAAAGCGGACAATGCTGCCACCCTGGGCATCCTGCCAGGCACAAGCAACGCGGGTCCATACCGCCAGCTTATGAATGACCTCGGGATCCTGCCAGTGACCCACCACAACCTTGCGGTTCTTGCGCAACCGGGAGGCCATAAAACCAAACTCCCGCCCGCCATGGGCCGACTGGTTCAGGTTCATGAAGTCCATGTCGATCTCCGACCAGGGGATATCGCGGTTGTATTGGGTGTGCAGGTGCACAAAAGGCTTGTTCAGATTCATCAGCCCCGAAAGCCAGATCTTGGCCGGCGAAAAGGTATGCATCCACATGATCAGTCCCACACATTGTTCAGCCTGGTTGGCTTCGCGAATCAGCTTGCCTATGGCTTCAGCATGAGTCATAACGGGTTTGAAAACCACCTGAACAGGTATCTCAGGTGCCTCATTGAGCGCCTTTGTGATGTGCCTGGCATGGTCTGCCACCTCCTTCAGAGGGCCCTCACCGTATAAGTGCTGACTCCCGGTAACAAACCAAACTTCGTGATGTTGAATGTCTATTTCCATTGAATCAGAATTTTATGTTTCTCTTTCTTTTAAATTTCAAAACTATAGCCACGTTGGACCAACTCCTTGTATTTCTTCTCGTTGAACTTGTAGAGGAAGGCTCCCTTCTTGGAGTTGCTCTTGTCTTTCTCTTCCAGCCGATCCAGGAAATCATAGGATAGGATCTTTTTGCGGAAATTCCGCTTGTCCATTTCCCTTCGATGGATAGCCTCGTAGAGAGCCTGAAGCTGTGGAATGGTGAATTTTTCCGGCAGCAACTCAAACCCGATGGGCTGATTTCGGGTTCTTCGCTGTAGCCGGCGCAAGGCCCTGTCCACCATCTGGTTGTGATCGAATATCAGGTCGGGAAATTTCTCAATATCCCACCACTTCGCATTGTATCTGTCCGAGAGCTGCTCCTGGTATTTTTCAATGTCGATCAATGCAAAGTAGGCCGTTGAAAGCACCCGCGCGCCGGGATCCCTGTTCAGATCCCCGTAAGTGTAGAGTTGCTCCAGGTATACATTCTTCAAGCCGGTTAATCTGTATAATACCCGGGTGGCAGCATCATCGAGGCTCTCTTCCTTTTTTAAAAAGCCTCCCATTAACGACCATTCACCGAGGCAGGGTTCGAAATTTCTTTTGATCAGCAGGATCTGCAGCTTCTCCTTGTCGAAGCCAAAGATGATGCTGTCTACGGCCACCAGATGCCGGTCTTTCTCCTTGTAGTGGTGTTCATGATGGTGATTTTTCTGTGTCGCCATTTGTGCGATGTTTAATTATGACTGTAAGGCTTGAACTACCCTATTCCTGAAAACAACTCTAATGTAAAGAAAAATTACCAGAAATAGGAGTAAAAGGCCAGTATGATACCAATAATGATCACGGTATTGATCACATCCCATTTGCCGATGCTCGCCCGGGTCTCGGCCCATTGTTCCTTGGTAACATAAGCAAAGGTGAGTCCTTTCAGCTTGCTCTTATCGGGTTTTTCAGTGAACAGGCTGATCACGACCACCAGGATGATACAAAAGATGAACAGGAAGATCTCGTAATGCAGCCAGTTCAGGGACATGAACTTGACGCTGAAGGTTTCAAACCAGTTGAGTCCTTCCGGATTGATGGCCTTGACATTGATCCATTCCAGCACCTGGTCGCCCTTAACCTGGGCAGGTACCACAAAAACATTGGTGATCACCCGGAACAGAAGCCGGAACATGCCCAGGATAAAGCCAATCACCAGTCCCCAGAATCCCGCCTTGGCAGTTGTTCCCTTCCAGAAAACCCCCAGAAGGAACACCGTGGCTATGCCCGGAGCCAGCAGAGACTGTATGTCCTGCAGGTAGACATAGAGGAAGTCGCCGATGCTCTCCATCACAGGGATCCATAAAATACCCAGGATCACAATGACCGCTGTTGCGACTCTTCCGATATAAACCAGATTCTTTTCGGACGCGTGGGGCCTGAATTTTTTATAGAAGTCGACGGTAAAAAGCGTTGCCGATGAGTTGAAAAGGGAGCCCAGCGAGCTCATCAGGGCCGCGATGATGCCTCCGACCACAATACCTTTCACTCCGGCGGGCAACAATTCCGAAACCAGAAGGGGAAAGGCATCATCAGGCTGGTCAAGGACCAACATACCCTGTTCATTCAGGGCAAAAGCGATCATGCCGGGTACCAGGAAGATGAAAACGGGCAGCAGCTTCAAATAGCCGGCAAAGATGGTACCTTTGCGGGCCTGGTTGATGTTGGCCGCTGAAAGGGTTCGTTGTACAATATACTGATCGGTACACCAATACCAGAAGCCGATGATGGCCGAGCCAAGTAACACTCCTGTCCATGGGAATTGTGGGTCATTGGGCGATCGCATCAGGTTCATCATGGAGTCGTCTCCGTATCCGGTGGGCTGGGCCCGGAGGATGTTTTCCAGTTCAGCCCATCCGCCCAGCTGCTGGAGTCCGATGACCACAATAAATATGGAGCCTATTAACAACACGGGCAATTGCAAAGCGGAAGTATACAGCACCGATTTCATTCCTCCAAATACGGTATACAAACCGGTGATAACCACCAGGCCCAGGGCCCCGACCCAGAAGAAATCAATTTGTGTGCCGACTACTTCAATGTACTCAATTTCAAAAACCGTCTTAAACACGGTTCCTCCGGCCCATACGGTTACGGCAACCTTGGTGAGTACATAGCTTACCAGTGAAATGAGTGATAAAACGGTCCTCGAGCCTGCATTAAACCTTTTTTCCAGGAACTCAGGCATGGTATAGACCATGCTGCGGGCATAAAAGGGTACAAATACCCAACCCAGCACCAGGACCAGCCAGGCCTGCATCTCCCAGTGAGCCATCGCCATGCCACTCTCTGCGCCAGCTCCGGCCAATCCCACCAGGTGTTCCGAGCCAATATTGGAGGCAAAAATGGAGGCACCGATTACAAACCATCCGGCATTGCGTCCGGCCAGGAAATAGTCGACGGAGGTCTCCTCCTTTTGCCTGACTACCCACCATACAACACCAATAAGTAATACAAAGAACAGACCTAGTACAATCCAGTCAAGTGTTAACATAAATGGAGTTTTTTAGAGTTCGTTCGGGTTTTGGAAGTCATTGTTTTAAATTATACAAGTGTAAAAATAACACTTAACTCAAAAAAAACAATAATTTCAACTTGGCTCTTGCATAAAAACTTAATTTAGATCGATTCTGAATTGATTGGGTGTTCTCCTAAACTGTGCTTCTGGCATTTGCGTGGGGGAGTCATGTCCTGTAAGGTTGTTCAGGTTACCATATGCCTCTGCGCCCATTTCATCACGTTGGCCGGTGGCCTCTTATTTTTCAGTTCATTGGCCATATAGTTCATGGCGGGTGCCACATGGCTGAAGAAGTGCTGATAGCCTTCACACAGGTAATTCAGGTGTTTTTCGGGTATGTTGGTTTGAATGACCCGGTTTTTTGGACAACCTCCTCGGCAAATATTCCTGAATTTACATCTGCTGCATTTTTCCGGCAGGTTGTATTCTTTTCTCAGGCCGAATTCCATCTGTTTCTCCGATTTCATCATCTCCGCCAGGGGCGTTTCCAGTATGTTGCCCAGGTAATTCTCGTGGTAAACGAAGTGGTCGCACGAGTATAAGTCGCCGTTGTGTTCCAGCACGGCAGCTTCCCCGCAGGTTTTTTCGAACACACAGAGGCCCGGGCTCTGGTTGACCCAGTTGGCCAGGGTGGCATCGAAGATCTGGACGAAGTATTTGCCTACGTCCCGGGTCACCCATTCATCGAATATGCGGGTGAGGAATTTGCCGTATTGAAGGGGATCTACCGACCAGTTGGTGACTTCCCCTTTGCCTTTGAAATCGGGTGAGACAAGATCTACCGGGGTATCCTCACCGGGAGCGGCCATTTGTTCCACGATGGGGATAAATTGCATGAATTTGCTTTCGATGGATTTGAGGAATCGGTATACATCCTTGGGATATTTGCCATTGTGATCGTTTACCACCGTCAGGGTATTGAACTCTACCCGGTGTTTCTTGAGCAGTTCGACGGCACGCATCACATCATTGAAACTGCCTTCCCCCTTCTTGTCGCGGCGGTATTTGTCGTGGAGCCATTTGGGCCCGTCGATGGATACCCCCACCAAAAATTTGTTGTCGGCAAGGAAGCGGCACCACTCGTCGTCCAGCTTGGTGGCATTGGTCTGGAAAGAGTTTTCGATGGTTTTGTTGCCTTTGTATTTCTCCTGCAGGCGAACGGCTTTCTTGAAATAGTCCAGCCCCAGCAGGGACGGTTCTCCGCCCTGCCATACAAAACTCACCACCGGGCTCTTCTGGCTCTCTATGTATTGACGGATGAAGGATTCCAGTACTTCATCCGACATGCGGAAATTCTGAACCGATTCATACAGGTTCTTTTTCTCCAGGTAATAACAATAGGTGCAGTCCAGATTGCAGATGGGCCCAATGGGCTTGG
>JAGXLL010000028.1:27249-29008 GCA_018334675.1 Bacteroidales bacterium
TCGCTGAGCCATTCATAGATCTCCCCGTCTTCCATCACCTGCCGGGGAATGCAGTGGGTCTGGACCAAATCCAGGGTATCGGTGTCAAGCCTTTGAAGCGACCGGGTGATGTGTTCGCGGACCTTGCTTTTGGTATAACCGTTGGGGTAAAGATCGGGGGTGCGCCCTACTTTCGTGGCAATGAATACTTCGCGGGGCTTTTGCTCAAAGAAAGCTCCGATAAGTTTTTCGCTTCTCCCGTCGCCATATACATCTGCCGTGTCGAAGAAGGTGATGCCCTGCTCGCGGGCCGTTTCCAGTATCTCGCGGGCCGTGCTGTCCTCTACTTTTCCCCACCCGGCACCGATCTGCCAGCTTCCCAGGCCTACTTCCGAGACAGGGAGCTGTTCTTTTCCGAAGGATCGCTTTTTCATATCTGTCGGTTTTTAAAGGTTACATTTTAAAGGTTGTATCTCTTACCTGACTACCCCGAATTGTGCGCCTGTCTCACGCCGGAATGGTGGCACTTTCAACAGACCGAACAATTTTGGCAACAGGTCGATTTTGTTGATCATCAGTGGGTTTGGTCTATGCAATGACTTCCTTGCCGGCCCCCTGTTTTTATAAAAAAAGGAGTCCTGGATGGGGCAATGTATTGATATAAGTGTTATATTGACACTTGTAAAAGTATGCATTTCGCATCGAAAAGTCAATATTCCCTTCCGAAAATATGAATCAATCCCTGATGATATGAAAATGAGCAAATCCTATTATTTTTTGATGTCTTTGCTGACAGGCATTTTATTGTCGGCAGGGACCATGGCACAGCAGAAGATCGATGATGCCATGTTGAAAGCCTTTGAATACCGGAACATGGGTTCGCACCGGGTCAGCGCCTGGGTCAGTGATATTGCCGTACCCGAGACGGATGATCCCGCCTACCGGTACACCTGGTACATTGCGGCAAGGCATGGTGAGGTGTGGAAAACCGACAACAACGGAGTGACTTACCGCCCCATATTTGATGATTATGGCACCAATTCCATCGGTGCCCTGGGCGTGGCTCCTTCCGAATGGTTTTTTTTGATCCTTGGCGCCCAAAAGTCATCGGTCACCTCTACCGAGGTAAACGATACGGGCTGGTTCGGATAATCCTTTTCTTTTTGCTGCTGGCAGGAAGCCAGGGTGAAAAGCATGACTAAAAGTGCAAACGGTGCGATGAGGTTTTTCACAAGATTATTTTTTATTTATTTAATTGGCCTTGTGTAACTTACCATGACAAAATAATCATCTTCTTTTGTGATATTAATGATTATTTTGTCATGGACGTTTCATAAGGAGAATAATTGTCGAATTGTTAAATGATTGAATTGTAAAGCTCATAATTGGCCTGATCCGCTCTATCCATCAACCCGGCCGCTTTCCGGAAATTGCCGGCCCACCCACCAGCCTTTTTTTGCAACCGCAGCGAAAGCAGCATGAACATTTTTCCGGACTTTTGTGAGGCTGCGCAAAAAGGACAGGGAAGTCGCCATATTGCTGATTTTGAGAGTGTTAAGGATGATGCCGGGGGAGATAACATGGCGTTTGGGATTGAATGATTATAAGTGTAAAAATAACACCTATTTTTAACAATTAAAAATCTGGGAAATTTTTTTTTGGGGTTAATTGTGTAATAGCCTGATAGATTAATTTTTCGGAGACGTTCAATTCCCCGGCATTCATTTTCGTGTTTAAGATTAGGGAACAACAAAAGCGTCCAATCTGATGAAAAGCATCT
>JAGXLL010000092.1 GCA_018334675.1 Bacteroidales bacterium
CCGTTTCTTCAAGAGAGAAAAATCTTATACCTTTGTTATTTTAATTGATTTTAAATAACCTGAATGAAAAAGGTCATTATTTTCATAATTGTTTTTACCGGTTGGTTGACGGGATGTGACCGGGCTCCCCGAAAGCAGCAGGGGCAGTCGCAAAAATCCATGATCACCGTTAGCATACAGCCCCAGAAATATTTTGTTGAGAGGATTGCAGGCGATCATTTTCAGGTCCAGCTGATGATTCCGCCGGGAGCCAGTCCGGTGACCTACGATCCCTCACCCAGCCAGATGAAAAAACTGGAGCACTCGCTGGCCTACATCCGCATCGGCCATATAGTCTTCGAGAAGGCATGGATGGAAAAGATCCGTTCGGTGAATCCCGGCCTCAAGATACTGGATCAGTCACAGGGCGTGGATCTGATCCGCGAACCGGGCCATTCATCCGGATCGGGACAGGGAGTGGATCCCCATATATGGACTTCCCCCCGTGAAGTCAAGACGCAGGTGATGAATATCCGGGATTTTCTGATCCGCCTGGATTCTGCCCATCATAAGACCTACAGGGAGAATGCCCGGGTGTTTCTGACCCGGATCGATTCGCTGGATGCTCGTATTACCCGGCGGCTCAGTGATTTGGAGCAGGCGGACTTTTTGATTTTTCATCCGGCCCTTTCTTATTTTGCACGGGATTATGGCCTGAACCAAATCTCGCTCGAACATCAGGGAAAAGAGCCTACTCCGGCCCGTATCAAAGAGGTTATTGACCGCTCGGATGCTTCACACATCAAAGCTGTATTCATTCAGAAGCAGTTCTCAACCGATGAGGCCAGGACCATTGCCCGGGAACTGGATGCTGAGGTGGTGCGCATCGATCCCCTGGCATACGACTGGCTTGAGAATATGCAAAGCATGAGCCGGGCCATTGCAGATGCCCTGAAGAACGACTCCAAAAAAGCAAAAGTTGATTTAAGCCATGAGTGATAAGATTTTGGAATTGCAATCGGTGGATGCCGGGTACAATGGTAAGGCGGTGATCCGCGATGCCAACATGGAGATCTATGGTCAGGATTTCATAGGCATGATCGGTCCCAACGGAGGAGGCAAAACCACCCTGCTCAAGGTGATCCTAGGGGTGCTCAAGCCTTTCAGGGGGAAAGTGATTTATTATAATGTTTACGATGACCAGCGTGTTAAGCGCATTGGCTATCTGCCTCAATTCAGTGTGATTGACCAGAAATTTCCCATATCGGCTCAGGAAGTGGTGATGTCCGGTCTTATGCCCCATCATGGCCTCACCCGCCGGTATACCCGGGAAGACAGAAAGAAGGCCCGGCAAATGCTTGAGAAAATGGGGGTGAGTCACTTGAAGAACAAAGTGATTGGGGAGCTCTCCGGGGGGCAGATGCAACGTGTGTTTCTGGCAAGAGCGGTCATCGGCTCCCCCAGGCTGCTGATCCTGGATGAACCCAATACCTTTGTCGACAATAAGTTTGAAGGGGAGCTCTATGAACACCTGCGCGAACTCAATAAAGAGATGGCGATCATCCTGGTAACCCACGACATTGGTACCATCTCCCCCTATGTGAAGACCATTGCCTGTGTGAATCAGCAGGTACATTATCACCATTCGAATGTGATCACCGAACAGCAGCTTTCAGCCTATAATTGCCCAATTCAATTGATCACCCACGGGGATATCCCCCATACCGTATTACGAAAACACCAATAACAACTGAATCTCCTTAGTATGATCGAACTATTAGAGTATCAGTTTTTTGTTAATGCCTTGTGGGCGGCCTTATTCACAAGCATCACATGCGGCATCATTGGTACCTATATTGTCAGCAACCGCATTGTGTTTCTGAGCGGGGGCATCACCCATTCTTCTTTTGGAGGCATTGGCGTGGCTTATTACCTGGGCATCAATCCCATCTGGGGAGCGGCTGTTTTTAGTGTTCTCTCAGCCCTGGGAATAGAATTTTTCTCCAAGAAAGGGCAATTGCGCCACGATTCGGTCATTGGCATATGGTGGTCCTTTGGTATGGCCATCGGCATCATCTTTATTTATCTGACGCCGGGGTATGCCCCCAACCTGATGACCTACCTGTTTGGCAGCATCCTGACCGTCTCCCAGGGCGATCTGTTGTTCATGGGCCTGCTTAGCCTTGTGATCGTGGCTTTTTTCTTCTTTTTTTACCGGATCATCCTATACATATCCTTTGATGAGAGTTATGCCCATGTGTTCGGCATTCCGGTGAGCCTGATGAAAAGTCTTCTGATCAGCCTGGTGGCCCTGACCATCGTGGTCAACATCAAGGTGGTGGGCATCATACTGTTGATCTCCCTTTTGACCGTCCCTCAGTCTATAGCCAATCAGTTCACCCGGGTTTTCAGCCGGATGATCCTCTATTCTGTAGGCATCAGTCTGGTAGGTGTGATTTCCGGGCTCTTGTTTTCATACAGTCAGGATGTGCCTTCAGGAGCTTCCATCATTTTTGCGCTGATCCTACTTTTTGGACTGACCAAGACCGTTTTTTACCTTCGTGGCAAGCTGCGCCCGAAGAATTGACAAGAATCATGAAAACATTTGAACCTGTACAGGGTTATAGGACATACATTCAATTATTCATTTTAAAGCATCATCGTTATGAGTTATGATCTAATCGTTATAGGAAGCGGTCCCGGCGGTTATGTAGCTGCCATCAGGGCCTCGCAGTTAGGAATGAAAGTAGGCGTGGTGGAGAAAGCTGAACTGGGCGGGGTTTGTTTAAACTGGGGATGTATCCCCACCAAAGCCTTATTGAGGAGTGCAGAGGTCTATCGCAATACGGTTCATGCCAAAGACTTTGGCGTGAGCATCCAGGGAGAGGTCAAGCCGGATTTCGGGGCCATGGTAAAAAGAAGCCGGGAAGTAGCCCACGGTATGAGCAAGGGCATACAGTTTCTTTTCAAGAAGAACAAGATCGACCATCTTCCCGGGCAGGGTAAGCTGACCGGTAAGGGGACCGTTGAAGTGAGTGATGCCGATGGCAACAGCCAGCAATATACGGCCCCCCATATCATTCTGGCTACCGGTGCCCGTTCCAGGGAACTCCCCAATCTCAAGCAGGACGGCAAGAAGGTCATCGGTTACCGAAAAGCCATGACCCTGGAAGCGCAGCCCAGGAATATGATCGTCGTTGGTTCAGGTGCCATTGGCAGTGAATTCGCCGATTTTTACAACTCCATCGGCACCGAGGTAACCCTGGTTGAGCTGCTTCCCCATATTGTACCCATTGAGGATGAGGAGATCTCCAAGCATCTGGGCCGCTCATTCAAGAAAAAGGGCATCAAAGTGATGACCAACGCTTCCATCGAATCGGTCGATACAAGCGGCGATATGGTACAGGCCACGGTCAAGACCAAGAAAGGAGAGGAGAAGCTGGAGGCCGAAGTAGTGCTGTCGGCAGTGGGCATCAGCTCCAACCTGGAAGGACTGGGCCTGGAAGAGATGGGTATTGAAACAGAAAAAGACAAGGTCCGGGTCGATGCGTTTTATCGTACCAATGTAGAAGGTGTTTATGCCATAGGCGATATTATCTATGGACCGGCCCTGGCCCATGTGGCTTCAGCCGAAGCCATCGCCTGTGTGGAGAAGATTGCCGGGGAGAACCCCGATCCGCTGGATTACAAAAATATGCCCAGCTGTACCTATACCTCACCCGAGATCGCTTCGGTAGGCATGACAGAAAAACAGGCACAGGAAGCCGGGTATGAGATCAAGGTGGGCAAATTCCCTTTCACTGCCTCTGGTAAAGCCAGCGCCGCCGGCGAAAAGGACGGGTTTGTCAAACTGATCTTCGATGCCCAATATGGGGAGCTGCTGGGTGGTCATATGATCGGGGCTCACGTTACTGAGCTGATCGGCGAACTGGTGGTAGGTAAGAAAATTGAAGCTACCGGCCACGAATTCATTAAATCCGTACACCCGCACCCCACTATGTCGGAAGCCATCATGGAGGCTGCCGCTGCAGCATACGACGAGGTGATACACGTGTGATCAACAAAAACAGAAGCAAAAGAGAAGAGGCTGTGGCGCCTTCAGCGCCACAGCCTCTTTCATTTTGGGTAATCTGCATTTGTTTGGGTTAGGGGTAGGGTTTTCAAACTTAGGGTTAAAAGTTAGTCTTTTTCCCCGGAGAGCGGATCGATGTTAACAAAATCAGCGGCTGAAGCCTATCTCCGTTTCGGGTTGACCGATTACCCAGATGTAATTCATCTAATAGATGATAAAACTCACCAAATCGTTGCGTTTTAATAATATTTTTTTTTAAACGCAACGATTTCCCCCTATATGTCGTCTTAATTAATGCCTGTAAAATAATCAAAAGGAAGCTTTTAGTTTGTTAAAATTTTGGGTACATTTGTATGAAACCCAACGTGTACTTTCGTGTCAAAATCGACAAACATACTAAAAGCTTGCCTTAAGGGTGATGCCCGGGCACAGGGTCGACTCTATGAAATGTATGCAGATCGGCTCTATGGCATTAGCTTGAGATATGCCAACGATGAAGACGAAGCCAAAGATATCCTGCAGGAAGGATTTATTAAGATCTTTGAGAAGCTGAAGCAATACAGCAATAAAGGATCGCTGGAAGGGTGGATGCGCAAGATCATTGTCAATACAGCATTGGAGCGCATCCGGAGAGAAAACCGGTTCATGCTCGTGGAAGACGACTCTTTCATGGAGTACGACCGCTACAGATACGAGCACATACTGGAAGAACTTGCGGAGAAGGATCTTCTGGATATGATCCAGGAGTTGAGTCCGCAATACAGGATGGTTTTCAACCTGTATGCCATCGAGGGCTATTCCCATAAAGAGATCAGCCAGATGTTGAACATCAGTGAGGGGACTTCAAAGTCCAATCTCTCCAGGGCACGGCATTTATTGAAATATAAGATTGAACGCTATTATAACATTAAAATCAGTCAGGTTATTTGATGACATTCGGCAGAATACATATGGATGTGATCTTCAGAAGGAGGCTGTATGGATATCGCGTGTCACCTCCGGATGATGTATGGGGAGGGATAAGCGAACATCTACGCAGCCAAAAGAGGAGGAAAAGAGTCTTCTATTTGCGAATGGCAGCCTCATTTGCGGTTATTATAGCCGCGGGTGCATTGCTTTTCACGCAGTTATCGGGGCCATTGGGCGAACAACAAAGCAGCCGGCAGTCAAGCTTCAGCAATTTTGTCCGGGAGCCGGCCGGCAATGGCCAGGGACTTGCGACCCTCAACCAAAGGGATGCAGAGGTTCAGGAAATTACTCCCGATGAACCCCCTCAGCAGCAGATCGCATCCCTTCAGCAAGAATCTTCATCTTCCGTTTCTGCCAACAATTCTTCTTCATCCCCTTCCTCTGCCGGATCTCAGGATCAAGCGGATCCCTCCTTGCAGATGAATCCGCGGGCCTCTGTCTACGACGCTTTACCGGTTCAGCTTCAGCAGAACAATAACCTGGAACAACAAAACGAATCACCCGCCAGCGCCTTTGATGTTTCCGACGATCTTACCCTTCCCAAGAACAAATACTCCGCCCTTTCATTGAAGGCTGCCATGTCACCGGTGATGTCCTTCAGGCACGTGCAGGGCAATAGTGGCCAATATAATTACAACACCTCCGAAAGCCGCCTCTTTTCCTATTCCGGAGGGGTTAATTTCGGCATCCGTTTCTCTGAACGACTGACGGTTCGTTCAGGTGTATATTATTCACAACTGGGTCAAACCCTGAGTAAGATCGTGCTGGGCTCCGATGATTTTGCCCGCGCCGGCGAGGACGTTGTCGTCAAGCTGAACAACTCCCTCGGTGAGGTACAGGTAAAATCCCGGAAATTGATCAAAGCCAAACCTCCCGAGAATATTCAGAATATAGTGGATGGCAGCAAGCTTCGTAAATTCAGCTACACACTGGATGCCTCCGTGATCCAGCGCTTTGAATATCTGCGCATCCCCTTGCTGCTGGAATATAAGGTTGTTGATAAGCGTATGGATGTGAATGTAGTCGGTGGCTTGCATTCTAACTTCCTGGTCAATGAAGGGGTGTACCTGAAAGACGATGCAGGCGCTGCGCAACAGATAGGCAATACCAGCAATATAAACCGTTTCAATTATTCCGGTTCCTTCGCGCTGGGTCTTGAATATGCCCTGGCCAACCACGTCAACATGTATTTTGAACCTACCGTGGATTATTTTCTCAATCCTATCAATCAGAATGTAACAAAAACCTACCCATATTCGTTTGCTGTCTACACAGGTTTGAGTATTTCTTTTTAGTATATAACCTTCCTGGTGATTTTTTCCCTAACTTTGTGCGTTTCTTTTCGGACATCATGAACTGGATGAGATTATGAGCAATAACGAAAAAAGATTTTTCAGATGGTTCTCCCTGTTGTTGGGCATGGTATTGATCATAGTGTTGGCACTGAATCTGAGTTTTACGCAGACCCCGGTGCCTGACGAAGAGGACCATTCCATGAAGTTTCAGCGGGATTACAGTATCTACTCTCTTGATATGCCGGATACCCTTTACTTTGCAGGAGAACGCGTGCCGGTGGATTATTTTGATGTACGGGAAGATCTGGATCGGGAATTGTTGGTCAATACTTACTGGCAGTCGCATACCCTCCTGCTGATCAAGCGGGCAAACAGATACCTGCCTCTTATCGACAGCATCCTTGGCGCCAACGGCGTACCCGAGGATTTTAAATATATACCACTGATTGAAAGTGAGTTGACAAATGCCGTATCGCCTGCCGGTGCAGTTGGTCTGTGGCAGTTTCTCAGGGGCACCGGGCGGGATTACGGACTGGAGATTAACACTCAGGTTGATGAACGCTATCATGTGGAAAAAGCCACCGAAGCAGCCTGCCGGTTCTTTAAGGAATCTTACCGGAAATTTGGCAGCTGGACCCTGGCCGCTGCTTCGTTCAATTATGGCAGATCCGCCCTGAACCGTCAGCTTAAGCGTCAGGAAGCCGAAAGCTATTACAATCTGATCCTGAATCAGGAAACAGCCCGTTATATCTACCGCATCCTGGCCCTGAAAATGATCCTGGAAGATCCGGAGAAATATGGTTTCCACATACGCCCCCATGACCTGTATTATCCCGTTCCGACCCGTCGGGTGCAAGTGGATACTGCCGTGGATAATTTTGCAAAATTTGCCCGGGACCATTCCATCAACTATAAATATTTGAAAATCCTGAACCCCTGGCTCAGGGAGTCTTATTTAAAGAATCCAGATGGTAAGACCTATCAGATTAACATCCCCAGGGAAGGGGAAAGAGACTACCGAAGCATCCTGCAGGCGAACATTGATTCTCTTTAATTGTCTTTGCAGTTGAACATCAAAAAAGAGATCCATTGACTGAGAAGAGGACCTTGAGGCAGATCATAGAATCGGAAAACCTTGATATTCAGGTTTTAGGAGCCAGGGTGCATAACCTGGCCAATATCGATGTGACCATTCCCCGCAACAGGCTGACGGTGGTGACGGGTTTGAGCGGCAGTGGCAAGTCGTCGCTGGCTTTTGATACCATTTATGCGGAGGGACAGAGGCGGTATATAGAGACCATGTCGGCATATGCCCGTAAGTTCATTGGTGAGATGGAACG
>JAGXLL010000093.1 GCA_018334675.1 Bacteroidales bacterium
AAGGACCATCCCGACATCAATCAGAAAACCCGGGACGCCGTTAAAGAGATGGCCCGCAAATACAATTATCGCCCTAATAAAATTGCCCTGAGCCTGTTGCAGAACCAGAGCAAGACCATTGGGGTGATCATTCCCGAGATCATACACCATTTCTTCTCTTCAGTGATCAGCGGCATAGAAGATGTATTTTACCAGGAGAACTATAACATCATCATCTGTCAATCCCAGGAGTCCTATGAGCGGGAGATCAAAAACGTACAAACCCTTCTGTCCAGCCACATCGACGGTATATTGATGTCCATCTCCAAGGAAACCAGGAAGCTCGATCATATCCGAAACATACAGGAAATAGGTTTGCCATTGGTATTCTTTGACCGCATCGCCGAGGAGATCAATACCGACAAGGTCATCGTCGATGACTTCGGAGGCGGATACCTGGCGACCGAACACCTGATCAATATTGGCTGCAAAAGAATTGCCCACTTGTATGGCCCCATGAACCTGCTCATTGGTAAAAACCGGTTCAACGGGTATAAAAAAGCCCTGGAAGACCAGAATATGTCACTTAACCCGGAACTCACCGTTTTCTGTGACTCTTATGAAAAGGCCCTCACGGAAACCCGTAAACTCCTGCAACTGCCTTATCCCCCCGACGGCATCTTTGCGGTGAATGACCTGACCGCCATGGGAACCATAAAAACAATCAAAGACATGGGCTTCCGGGTCCCTGAAGACGTTTCAGTAGTAGGGTTCACCAACTGGCTGATCTCCCGTTTTGCTGATCCAGCGCTAACCACCATCGATCAGAAAGGCTATCTGATGGGTACCCAAGCAGCCCAACTCCTTCTGAAGCGGATCAATAATCAAGAAACCGAGGAAGAAGTCCGCCCCATCACCAAGCTGCTTGACAGCGAGCTGATCATTCGTGATTCTACCCGGGTAAAGCAAGCAAAAAACCAGCCCCCACAAAAGGAAGATTCCTGAGGGAGCGATGCCATGATACCCGGGTCCGGCTCAAAAATCTGACTTTAATCATATAAAATTTCACCCCTAACGCACTGACGGATCATAAGCAGTCGAGGGCGGATATTTTTTGTGATGGCCGGATTTCCCCCCAGGTCAATCCGCTTTTGCTTACAAACCGTAAGTTATTTTATGGATTCAATTTATTATATTTGTCATTGCGTCAACAAGTGCTAAAAATTTCAACCATGATCAACCGTCAACTCCTCAATCCTAACAGCATTGTGGTAGTAGGGGGCTCCAATAACCTTCAAAAGCCCGGTGGCAAAGTACTTAAGAATATCCTGGACGGCTCCTTCCAGGGGGATCTTTATGTAGCCAATCCCAAAGAAAAGGAAGTACAGGGCATCAAGAGCTATCAGGATCCCCGCGACTTGCCGGAAGCCGAGCTGGCCATCCTGGCCATTGCCGCCAAATATTGTCCCGATACGGTGCGAATGCTAACCCAAGAGAAGAACACCCGGGCCTTCATCATCCTGTCGGCCGGATTCAGCGAGGAAAGTGAAGAGGGTGCCAGGCTGGAGCAACAGGTGGTTGAGCTGGTCAATCAGGTGGATGGAGCTTTGATCGGTCCCAATTGCATCGGATTGCTGAACCAAAATTACAATGGCGTATTCACCACCCCCATACCCAAACTGGATCCGCGGGGTGTGGATTTCATATCGGGGTCAGGCGCTACGGCCGTTTTCATAATGGAATCCGGTATTCCCAAAGGTCTTACTTTTTCCAGTGTGTATTCGGTGGGCAACAGTGCCCAGATGGGGGTTGAGGAGATCCTCAAACATATGGACGAGCAGTTCGATCCGCAGACCAGCTCGCGGGTGAAGCTCTTATATATCGAAAGCATCGACAAGCCACAGATGCTGCTCCAACATGCCGCATCGCTAATCCGCAAGGGATGCCGCATTGCAGCTGTCAAGGCAGGAGGATCCGAAGCAGGCAGCCGCGCAGCCTCCTCGCACACCGGGGCGCTGTCCAGCTCCGAAGCCGCTGTGGATGCGCTCTTCCGGAAAGCAGGCATCGTGCGTGCACAAGGCCGGGAAGAGCTCACCACCCTAGCCTCCATTTTCATGCATCCCTCCCTGCAGGGTGAGAATATAGCCATCATCACCCATGCCGGCGGACCGGCGGTGATGCTCACGGACGCTCTTTCCAACAACGGTATGCAGGTCCCTCCCATTGAAGGCGAAGCCAGCCGGGAGCTGCTGGAAGAACTGTTTCCGGGTTCCTCGGTGGCCAACCCCATCGATTTCCTGGCCACGGGAACAGCCGAACAACTGGGCAAAATCATTGATTACTGCGACCAAAGATTCGACCACATCGATGGCATGGCCGTCATCTTCGGAAGCCCGGGCCTGTTTCCTGTATATGGGGTTTATGACCTGCTGGATGAAAAGATGAAACACAGCCAAAAGCCCATTTATCCCATCCTGCCCAGCGTGGTCAATGTCAAGGAAGAGATCGATCATTTCATCTCCAAGGGGCGGATCAACTTTCCGGATGAGGTGCTTTTCGGAAATGCCCTGTCCAAAGTATACAACACCCCGGCACCCGCCGACGCAATAAGCGACATGCCCCCTATAGACACCCAACAAATACGCAGCCTCATCGAAGCGACCTCAAACGGTTACCTTGCTCCGCAAAAGGTTCAGCAACTGCTTGATGCCGCCGGAGTCAACCGGGCCGGCGAAGCGGTGGTAGACAACCCGGAGGAAGCTGTCAGAGAAGCAGAGCGCCTGGGGCTTCCTGTTGTGATGAAAGTGGTGGGGCCGGTTCACAAATCCGATGTGGGCGGTGTAGCCCTCCATGTAAATGATGCGGAAAAAGTACGCAGCGAGTTCAACCGCATGATAAAGATTAAAGATACCACTGGCATCCTGATCCAACCCATGCTCAAGGGAACGGAAATTTTCATAGGAGCCAACCGGGAAAATAAATTCGGACATATGGTATTCTGTGGCCTGGGGGGTATCTTCATTGAAGTTCTTAAGGACGTCAGCTCCGCCCTGGCACCGGTAAGTGAAAAAGAAGCCCTGGAGATGATCCGCAGTCTCAGAAGTTATGGCATCATCCAGGGAACACGCGGTCAGGAAGGCGTTGATGAAAAAGCTTTTGCCCTAACCATCATGAGGATCTCCGCCCTGGTGCATGCAGCACCGGAGATTGCCGAGATGGACCTGAACCCCCTGCTGGGTAACCCCAGGGAAGTAGTGGCTGTGGATGCCCGTGTAAGAATCGACAAACAGTAGTAAACCATATAGAAGCTCATGAATAGAAAACTCAGCCGTTCGGAAAAATTATTGCTGCTGCTCCTGGGCATCGCCCTGATCGGGGTGATCATCAAATGGAACAGTGTGAAAGAAGGGGTCGTCAAAGGCTGGAAACACTATAACATCGAACAATGGTTCAGCAGGGACTGAAACCTGAAAAATCCATAAAAACTCCGGAATGAAAAAAAAAGATGCATACCTCCTTTTAGCCGTTCTTCTTTTCTTTGCACCTTTCTTTCTTTTTGATCCGGTATATGAAACCTACAATGCTTTTAACCAATCCCACGGCATAGCCGCCAGCTTCATAAAATTCGCCATGCTGGCCACCCTGGGTGAGGTCATTGCCCTGCGCATCCGCGAGGGCGTATACCATCGAAAGGGTTTCGGTATCTGCCCACGGGCCATCGTATGGGGATTCATTGGGGTAACCATCAAGGTGGCTTTCATCATCTTTGCCACAGGTACCCCGGCTGTCCTGCAATATATAGGGGTTGAAAAGGCATCTTCAGCCCTGGCCGGCCCATTCACCCCCATCAAGCTGGCCACGGCCTTTTGCACCAGTGTGGCCATGAACCTGATCTTCGCCCCGGTATTCATGACCTTTCACAAAATCACCGATACCCATATCACATGGAATGGAGGAACTGTAAAGGGATTGTTCGCACCCATCCCCTTCGCCAGGATCTTCTCCAGCATGGACTGGTCGGTACAATGGAACTTTGTATTCAAAAAGACCATCCCCCTGTTCTGGATCCCGGCCCATACCCTAACCTTTCTGCTGCCTCCCCATATGCGGGTACTTTTTGCAGCACTGCTGGGCATCGTGCTGGGTGTGCTTCTTGCCGTGGCAAGCCTGAAAAGTCAAAAATAATGTTATATTTGTAGAGATGCATACTACAAGGAAAATAACGGTTAAAACTTAAAGTCAATCGCTATGAACAAAAAAATAGGTATATTTTACGGACCCGCCAGGGGATCAAACACTGAAAAGGTGGCCCAAAAGGTAGCCCGGGAAATAGGTGCCGACCAGGCAGATATGATCGAGGTGAAAGAAGCCACCACCGAAGATCTGAAAAAATACGACCGGCTGATCTTTGGTGTTTCCACTATTGGAAAAGAAACCTGGGATGGATATGCTTCCCGGGGCGACTGGGATAAGTTTCGCCCCGAACTGGACAAGGCCGATCTGAAAGGTAAAACGATCGCCTTGTTCTGTCTGGGGGATCATGTCACCTATCCCCGCCACTTTGTCGATGCCCTGGGAATGATCTACGAGATCCTGCAGGATAAAAACGTACGGATCATAGGCCATGTAGAACCCAGTGGCTATGAATTCGAAGAATCCCAAGGGATCTACGACGGAAAGTTTGTGGGCCTGCCCATTGATGAAGATTTTGAACCTGAACTCACTGATCAACGGGTGAAGAATTGGGTAGCCCAGATACGGAAAGAATTTGATCAATAAGCAGGTATTTTGTGATCCATAACCCATGCGGCCCTGGCACAAGCTGTTCAAACCACTGAGAAACCAAAACGCCTCTATATGGACCCCAATATTCAGACTCCCGTAGACCGGAAGGTTATAGAACAAAAAATCCAGGAAAACGGGTTGGAACAGATCGGCCAGGCTTCCATCCGCGAGATCGTCAAGCTGGTCAATGAAATAGAAAAGGCCACCGGTGAGCGTTACATCCGAATGGAGATGGGCGTTCCCGGCCTGAAACCTCCCGCTGAAGCCATCGAAGGAGAGATCGAAGCCCTCCGTGCTGGCGTTGCTTCAAAATACCCCATGATTGAGGGCATTGAAGAATTGAAGCAGGAAATCTCCCGTTTCGTCAAGAATTTTATCAACATACAGGTTGACCCCAAAGGGTGTCTGCCAACGGTAGGCTCCATGCAGGGAGCCTTTGCTTCATTTTTGGTATCCTGCCGCCGGGATCCCGGAAAGGATACCACCCTATTCATCGATCCCGGCTTTCCCGTTCAGAAACAACAACATAAAGTACTGGGAATGAAATACGAAACCTTTGATGTATACAACTACAGGGGCGACCGGTTGGGTGAAAAGCTGGAATCCTACCTGAAAAAGGGCAACATATCCACCCTGCTATATTCGAATCCCAACAATCCCTCCTGGATATGCTTCACTGAAAAGGAACTGCAGATCATCGGGGAGCTGGCAAACAAATATGATGTCGTGGTGATGGAAGATCTGGCTTACTTCGGCATGGATTTTCGCCAGGACATATCCCGGCCGGGTGAGCCCCCCTATCAGCCCACCGTAGCCAATTACACAGACAACTGCATCCTTTTGATTTCCAGCTCTAAATCCTTCAGCATGGCCGGAGAGCGCGTTGGTATGATGGTGATCGCCGACAAGCTGTTCAACAGCAGGTTCCCAAAACTAGCCGAGTACTATCCCGGGGATGGCTTTGGCTATTCAATGGTATACGGGGCTCTTTACACCCTGTCAGCAGGCACCAATCATTCGGCCCAGTATGGTTTGCTGAAAATCCTCAAGGCGGTCAATGAGGGCACCCGCAACTTCGTGGAAGATGTGCGTGAATACGGAGAAAGGGCCAAAATTATGAAAGAATTGCTTCTCAAACATGGCTTCACCCTGGTTTACGACCGGGATGAGAATCAGCCGCTGGCCGACGGCTTTTACTTCACTTTCGCCTTTCCCGGTATGGATGGCAAGGAACTGCTGGAAAAACTTATATACTATGGCATCAGTGCCATCACCCTCGACATCACGGGCAGCGAACGCACTGAGGGCCTGAGGGCATGTGTATCGCAGGTAGGAAAAGATCAGATGGAGCAGATGGACCGGCGGTTGGAGCAGTTTGCCCGGGATCATTTAAACTCGGTCTAAATTGGCGCAATGCTCATTTACAAAGCATTTGATGTCTGTTATAGAACATTGTCTATGTGGGTATAAGGTACCGGAATTCTGTATGAATATTATTATCTTTGGAATCATTCACCATAAAAACTCATAATAATGGCTAAAGTAACAGGAAGAATCGTTGTCGATACGGAAAGGTGCAAGGGCTGTGGAGTATGCATCCCCTCCTGTCCTTTCGATGTGATTGCCTTGGCCGACGAAGTCAACAGCAAAGGCTTTCACTATGCTTATATGCAAAACCCTGAAGCCTGCACAGGGTGTACCAATTGTGCACTGGTATGTCCGGACGCAGTTATCCAGGTGTACAGAAAAAAAGTAACCGCATAATTTTTCAATAAAAAAACAAGATAATGGGAGAATTAAGATTAATGAAAGGCAACGAAGCGATAGCCGAAGCGGCTATTCGTGAAGGTGCCGACGGTTATTTCGGATATCCGATCACTCCGCAGTCGGAGGTTATAGAATATCTTGCAGCCCAGCAGCCTGAAGAACGCACCGGTATGGTGTTGCTGCAGGCTGAAAGTGAAATTGCCGCCATCAACATGATTTATGGGGCAGCCGGCTCCGGCAAGAAAGTGATGACCTCATCTTCCAGCCCCGGCATCAGCCTCAAGCAGGAAGGCATCACCTATATCGCAGGAGCAGAGCTCCCCTGCCTGATCTTGAACGTGGTACGCGGAGGTCCGGGCCTGGGAACCATTCAGCCCTCCCAGTCCGACTATTTTCAGTCTGTCAAAGGTGGCGGCCATGGCGACTACCACCTGATCGTGCTGGCACCCTCTTCGGTGCAGGAGATGTACGATTTTGTAGAAACAGGCTTCGATCTGGCCTTCAAGTACAGAAATCCAACCATGATCCTCTCCGACGGAGCCATCGGCCAGATGATGGAAAAAGTGGAGGTCGGAGAACAAAAACCCCGACTTACCGAACAGGAAATCCGCGATACATGCCCATGGGCTACTACCGGAAAAACGAAGGACCGCGAACGCAACATCATCACTTCACTCGAGCTGGATTCCGGAAAAATGGAGAAATTCAACCGGAAACTGATCGATAAATACCGTGAGATCGAGGAAAAAGAGGTACGCTATGAAGAGATACAATGCGAAGATGCAGAATATCTGCTTATTGCCTACGGTACCTCAGCCCGCATCTGCGAGAAAGTGGTGGCAATGGCCCGCAAAGAAGGCATCAAGCTGGGGCTGTTGCGCCCCATCACCCTGTTCCCTTTCCCCAGGAAACGTCTGGTTGAGATGGCCGGCCAGGTCAAAGGCATGCTCTCCGTTGAGATGAGCGCCGGACAGATGGTCGAAGACGTTCTCCTGGCTGTAAACGGAAAGGTACAGGTAGAATATTACGGACGCATGGGCGGCATCATTCCTTCGGCCGAAGATGTGCTTGAAGCCCTCAAAACAAAAATCATAGGAGGTTAA
>JAGXLL010000094.1 GCA_018334675.1 Bacteroidales bacterium
TTCAATCCTTGATACAGCGCACCGAGAACTTTTGGTTGGTGTAGCTGGCGTCCCGGTATAGTCCGGAGCCCTGGGTGGTAATGGTCCGGTGCCAGGCTTTGTTGGAGGAAGGCTTGGATGCGCTCCAGAAAGAGGTACTGGTACCCATATAGTAACTTTCACCGGTCAGGTCGATCCGTCCGGCGGGAAGTGCTGCAAATCCTGTGACATCAAGATATACACGATTCTGCCCCTGATTATTGGGTTGATCCCAGTAATCCAGATCTTTCATTTTATTGCCGGCCACCATCTCACCGCCCAGGTATTCAGTAAGCCTATCCCATTCTTCGTCGGAAGGTATATGCCAACCATCCGGGCACACCCCCTGTACATGATTGCGTTTTCGGTTGGCCGGACGGCTGTAGCGGGTTGCCTCACCCCAGGTATAAAGGGCTCCCAGGGATTCACAGTTCTCCTCCGATCCATTGTAGCAAGATTTCTCCACTACTCTGTTGTCTTCCGGGATATGGCCCGGGGGCACGGCCTTGCCATAATTCAGGTTCTCTGCCATCCAGGTTTGATCACCCAATGTAACCACCTGATAGTGGGTGGTATCCCTGGGGTCTGTCATGATCCGGTAGACGTAGATGTTGTCCTTTCGGGTACGGCAGCCGTTCTTATCTTCCACAGTCACCGTATAAGCACCATTATCCAGATTGGTCAGATAAGATGTGGTGTCACCGGTGGACCAGCGATAAGAATAGGGAGGTATGCCTCCTTCCACCTTCAGGTGAATTTCACCGGTATCCGAACCGGGATGGATATTTTTAACTTCCGTATTGACTTTCAGAGGATACGGCTGAAGCACGCTCACACTGTCAATAACCCGGTATCCCCAGCTGTCTTCTACCTGAACGTAATATTTGCCTGACGGCAGGTTATTCAGCTCCCTTCCGCTTTGCTGGTTTGACCATTGGATGTTGTAGGGCGGTTTTCCTCCCCGTATGGACATGCTTACCGAACCGTTCTTTTCACCGTAACACTTAACATGCTCACGGTCAAAGCTAAGCCTGACAGGCTCCTTCACCACCACCTGTTTCTCGACCGAGCACTGTCCCTGGCTGCTGACCCTTACCGCATAGGAACCCGGGGCCAGGCCGGTAACCGTACTGCCCTGGTCGCCGTTTGACCATTGGTAACTGTAAGGGGGGCGTCCGCCGGTGGTACGCAGACGGATGGCACCGTCGCGCGCTCCTACTTCCGAAACATTGCGAACCTGGGGATTGATCTCCATGGGATCCGGCTGGGTAATGGATATCTGCTTGATGGCCGTGTAACCTTTGCTGTCGGTTACATAAACCTCATATTTCCCTGCCCCCAGGTTATCGAGATCCTGGGTGCTTTCACCGTTCGACCATTCATAGGAATAGGGTGGTGTGCCTCCCTGAACCGTAATATCGATGGCGCCATCCTTCATCCCATGACAACTCACATCCTGCTTCTGCGCCCGGATAAGCAGAGAGTTGACATTCTCCAGGAACCTGGGCAGTTCAATGACCCCGCCGTTGGTCAGGTATACCTTGTTATCCCGTATGGCCAGGGCCTGAATAGCCACACCTCCTGTATCCATCGCCGGATCAGAGAGCGACTGCACGGTGCCCGAAAAGATCCGGGGAGAGACAACCAGCAACTGGCTGGTGCGTTCAAAAGTATAGCCGGTGTTCAGGAGATCTTTGATGGTAACGCGAACAAAATAGGATTGATCCACGTTCCAGGTAACGCTGGAAAACTCCTCTTCGCTGAATCCTTCCCCTATCCGGAGTCGAACCACCCCTTCTTCGGATGTAGTGGCAAACTGAGTCTCAGTGTATATGGCCCTCCCATTGTCGGAGTCGCCTTCCAGCAGCGTCAAATCGACATAAACTTTTTCGCCTTCCACCCGTTCGCCGTTGGCATCGCGTACGGTAAACTGATACATCAATGGCCGGGTTTGGGCGGTAAGTTGAATGAAAGGAATAAGCAAAAAAATCAAAGTAAGTGTATATCGTGGAATGACGCTCTTCATCGTACACCTGTTAAAAATTCTACAAGTCCTGCAAGTCTTCAAAAACGGTACTCTTCATCTCCCTTAATGACTTTATGGCTCGATAGATCAACTTCCTGGCCGACTGATAATTCACTTCCATAACCTCGGTGATCTCCTTATAAGAAAGATTTTTATAAAATTTCAAATAGATGGCTTCCCGCTCCCTTGAAGACAACTTCGAGAGCATACCCTGGATCTTTTTTGTATAGATATCTTTACTCTCTTCCGAGATCATCTGGGTTTCGGCAGATGGCTCGATCTCAAAGGCATCCGGAGCATAGGAGTCTTCCAGATAATTGATGCCCTTGCTTTTCTTCAGCTTTACAAACACCCTTCTTCTGAAGGATGCCATAAGATAGGATTTGATGCTGTCGGTAGATCCCAGGGTGGACAATTTGTTGATCAGATCGAAAAACAACTCCTGGATGCAATCTTTAATGAAAGCCGGATCATTATGTATGCGGATCCCATAATCATACAAGGGATTATAATAGGTATAATAGATCCTGGAGAGGGCCTCCTTATCCCCTGTCTTGAATTTCTCCCACAAGAAATAATCAAAATTTTTTGATATATCTGTCTCTCTCATAAAAGGATCCTTTCTAGGATGTTCATCCAATGATCGGAAAATTAAACAATCCCAATCCTTCTGCCAACCCCATTTATTAAACGTGCCTGTTCGCCAAATAACCGCATAAATCTCTGTTTTCCATAGGAATATCGCACTACCCATCTGTTCCCGAGGTGATTCACAACAGACATATCTTCCCAACCTGTTGCCGAATATAAAATTTCCGGGTATGTATTCGCAGATAAGTACATGAATGTTTTTGTCAGGTTTAAGTTATTACCAGGGCAAGGTTAACTGGGGTCAGAAATAATAGGAGACTCCAAGGCTACCCTGCCAGTAAAAATCGTTATACGTACCATGAACTACATCATCCAGCTGATCGGAATAGAAGTAATTAAATTTAACAGTAGCTCCGACTCCTATACGTCGGCGGGAATCGACATAGTACTCAAATCCTCCGCCAAGGGCAGAATGATAGTAAAGCTTATTCAAATTCTTCGGAACAACTTGCTCATAAGGTATACCGGATTGAGAATACGTTCCGAATTCCCCAAACAGAAAAGGGGTATACACCTTTTGCGGGGTAAAATGGTAGCGCGCACCCAGGTTCACATGGCTAAAGGCCCGGCTATAATGAGGTTTTGCCGCAAGATAGGCTTTACCCAACCGCACATAGGGCATCATCTTATCGGTAAGCTGATAGCCAAAACTTACATTCAGCTGTGGACGGTTCATGGAAGAGGAATAATCGCCTCCATACCTGGTAACGCCGCCATCCATTCTCACCGCATAGGAATACGGACGGGGTTCGTAGGTAAAACCAAACATATCGGTCTTATCCCGCTGGTCTTTATCCTTAATATAAGACTGAACAATTTCAGAATTGATCTCCTCGGGATTTTGCAGTTGCCAGAGGTCATCAAACACACCCTCAATGATCAAACTCTCCAGGGCTTTTTCGATGGCCGAGCGCACGGCCAACTGGGTAGGCTCGTTATAAGTTACTCCCGTTTCCGCTTCCAGCAAACGCTTAAACTGAACATACCGGAACACGCCTGCGTCAATCTTCTGAGAAAGGACGGTCTTAGTAGCATTCACCGACTTAAGGACCTTTCCGTTCTTAGTGGATACAGCCCTAAGATAAACGCTTACCCGGTCCTGACGGTACTCTCCGGAAGCTCCGGCACCGAAATACCTCAGGCCTGCCCCTCCGGTCTTTATGTTGTGGTCATAGGATATGATACCTCCCTCCAGGATGACACCGGCAAACATGAGCGGAGGAAGGTTAGAACTGGAATTTCCCCCGTTATAAGCTGAACGGGAAGAGCGGATAATTTTGCGTTCATTCAACAAGTTGCCCAACCCCCCGCGCTCAATAGGGATGAACCAGCCGCTGCGATCCATGGACTGGATCAGGATGGAGGTTGCGCCCTGCGTAACAGCAGTGGACCAGGAGCCCCCGCCTGAAGAGCTCATCTTATACTGGCCGGTCTTGTCCCGGAAGTCATATACTGCCGCCACAACCTTACTCTTGGGTTTGGGCAGTTGTTTGAGTCTTTCGCCTGACTTTGTTTCAGCACCCAATTCAGGGGTACTGGTCTCCATCGGGTGTTTGAGCATATAGCTACACCCGGATGCAAAAGCCATAATAAGGGTAATGATAAAAACAGGCAGTGCCTTTGTGAGCTTTTTCATAATGCTGTTGGATTAATAATAAGGCAAAGTGATGGTCGTTTCGCTTCCTTTCTGAAAGTCCTGGATCCGGATGTTGACCCCTTGCTGGCCACTGGAAACATCGATCCTGTAGTTTCCGAATTCATAGCTGCCGTCTTCCAGACCGTCCCTACCCATCTCTTCACCAAAATAAGTATTCATGACCTGGCTGGATAATTCGCTGAAGAACCGACGCTGCAGATCCCGCTCAAAATTCTCAAAAGGATCGTAGCTGTAGTCCCGGCTATAGCCAGACTGTGACTGATCGGTCAGCTTATTTTGGGCATTGGCTGAATTCAACATCCACTGGTAATTGACATAGCTTCCACCAAAAGCCGGATTTTTAGGAGTATAAACAAAATCCTGCCCTTGTGCCTGCGTTATGAAAAAAAGGGAAGCGACCAACAACCCTGCTAAAATCTTTACATGTCTCATAAGCAATTTTTTGTTTGATTTAGTAAATACCTGTTCCCTGCATATCTTCACCTTCCAGCTGCTGTTTAATTTGTTCGTAATTGGCAATATAATTTTCGGATTGTCTGACGGCCATTTGGGCCAATTGTTTTATATAATCCTGTTTGGGACTGATTCGCTGCCTGAAGATCTCATCATAATTGATCTTCACCTGGATCATGTTGCCCATTCCGGGCGATGGCATCTCGTTGATATATATGGTGAAGCTTTCATCTGTTTCAGGGGGATTCCAATTGTCATTGAAAAATCGGTAAAAATCATGGCCCATCTTGGAGAGGGTCTCATCCATCACCAGGTTATTCAATACAAAATCCCTGTCCGAAGGATCATTACCCTGATCGATCAGGGTGTCGGATTTGACCTTTTCTTCATACTGTTCCACGATCTTCCTCAAGGCCGGGGGGACTTCATTGCCCTTGCTGTCCCTCGCTGTGGAAGCAGTATCCTGCTGAGCTACAACACCGGTGATGCTCATCAACAGGATCGCCTGTATCATTACCATATATGTGATCCACCTATTCATAATTCCTTGCTTTTTTCACCATTTTACAACGATCAATTGTCAGGTTCATTGTATCGCTCCGCATACAAGCCCTTGATAATGGGACCTGCGTTCTCAATCAAATCATTAGTCATCAGTAAATTACATCAAAGTACTTATTAAACGCCAAATCCCACAGCACATATTCAGTTTCAAAAAGGGCTGATGCCTCCTATAATCCAGGCCAATTCACCTTTTGATAAAAGAATACATAAATGTATAACATCTTACCTCCACATCCAACCGATTCGTCAATACAGAATTCCATTCATCAAAATAAGACCCCTTTTACGGGTATATAAATTTGAATACCAGAAAGTTGACAACAACCACTAAAAACGATCCATTCATCAAAGAACCTGGTGGACTCGTCATAGTGGATAAAAGTATCTAATGGCAATAAACTGCTCGGCTGAACAATCAATGCGGCTATCATATATAGCCAGAAAAAGAATAAAAAATCCACAGGGATGTATTTCATCTCTGCGGAATTTATTAATTTAGGCCTTTGCCAATTGGGTCAATCAACCCGTTAAATATGTAACAATAAACATCAGGATATGATACATAAAAACATGTTGAAAAGATACAGACCTCAAATTTGGATGGTTTTGTTCATCCTTGTCCTGGGTTTTGCACAATGTACTGAGGATCCTTATGAACCGAACATTTACGGCACCATAAAAGGTCAGGTGAAGGATGCCGAGTCAGGCAATCCGCTTGAGAACGTTACCATTACAACCCAGCCTGCCACAGAAGTTGTGGTGACAGGTACCAACGGGAACTACCTGATATCCGAGGTAGATACGGGTAAGTACAGCATTGTTGCTGAAAAACCTGATTACAGCAGCAAAATATTAAGCGTCAAGGTCAAGCAAGAGGATACCGCTCACGTGACCATCCTTCTCTCTCCGACAGAGGGTGCCAGATCAGGCGACATCCAGTTCAAAGATTCCTTCATGCCTGCCGAAGGTGCACAAAACCAACCCATCAGCCCTTTGCTCAGATGGAAGGCAGAAGATGGTGGTTCGGGCGACTCAATCACTTATGATGTCTTCCTGTATAAACCGGATTCACCCAATAAAACGCGGATAGCCGCAGGTATTACCGACACGTCTTATCGGGTGAACCCGCTGATCTACAGCAGTGTCTACTATTGGCAAGTAAAGGCCATGGATGGGGATGGAGCAGGAACTTACAGCAGGACCCTCAGTTTCAAAACCAAAGGTATATCCAACAATTCCTTTTTCTTTGTTAAAAAGATCGACGGGGACTATGAGCTGATGGCCTACGACCTGGAGGATGAAGAGATCAATCCCTTAACATTCAACAACAACCGGGATTGGGCGCCCAAGTATAATCCTCAAAACGACCGCATTGCTTATGTCAGCGATGCCCAGGTTGGATCACACCTCTACACGATGGAAAAGAATGGCGGAGATATCCGGCAGGTAACAGATATTGAAGTAGACAGCTACCACAATTCCGGCAATGCCTTCGACTGGGATCCCAAACAAGGCAAGATCGTCTTCAGTCATTATCGGCGCTTGTATGAAATCAATGCGAATGGCACAGAGAGGAATCTCATAGCTATCGCTCCATCGGATCGGGAGTTCCGGGAAGTTGAAATCTCCCCCGATGGAAGTCAGATCCTGGCCGTAACCATTGGGGAGAAAATCTACAATTCCGAGATATACCTGATGGACCGCGATGGAAGCAACCAGCAGGAACTGATCGGCTCCCTGGACGGCATTGTTCAGTCGCCCTCCTGGTCCATCGACGGCGAATCCATCCTTTTTACCCATGATGTCTCAGGCAACGAATCCATCGAAGGACGTATGCTGAACAGCCAGATCTTCAGCCTGAACCTGAGCACAATGGATACCACCCAGCTCTCCCAAAACAAGCCACAGGGTACCAACGACATGTACCCAAGGTACTCGCCCACCGGCGCCCAGATCATCTTTACCAACGCTCCGAATGATGATTCCGAAGCACCGGACATCTATGTCATGGATGACGATGGCGAAAACCGCGAGCAGCTTGTGGACGGAGGCAGCCTCCCCTTCTGGAAATAAAACCCGGCGGAGGCTTGCTCCCATCCTCGCCTTTTTCACTGCCCCAATCGTGGCCCTTTGTTCATAATCATATTGTTCATGGCCCGTTCGTTCCTGGTGCATTGCACATGATTCTTCCCCCC
>JAGXLL010000095.1 GCA_018334675.1 Bacteroidales bacterium
CATCATCACATGGAACTTCCTGTGAAAGACCTGATCATTCAGATAATTGGCGAAAAACCCGTCCCACCAGCTGAAATGATTGCCGATCAGAAGCACGGGAAGCCCTTTGTCCTGAATATCACCTTTTATAATTACTCTCCTGAAGTGCCACCTGAGCATCAGGCGGGTGTAATAACGGAAAAACCTAACGTATAACCAATGGTGCCGGGCTGGTATCATGTTGTTTGTTTCGTCTTATAGAGTTGCCACCAGGGTGTTGTGGGTGAGGCATGGTGTTCATAATGGTACCCGAAGAAATAGCAGGAAAGCATGGCCCACAAATGATTCTTTCTCTGGGTTCTTGAATTGTATGGATTCATCGAATCGCTGTGCGGCAGTTTATGGGGCTGAAAAACGCCAAAATAGAACATCTGGAAGGTACCCAGAAAAGCCGGTATGATCCAAAAAAGCAGCAGGGAGGCCTCGCTGAACCAGATCAGCAACACATTGAATGCCACCGCCATGAAGATCAGCTGGGGGATGGTCACATACCGGTACATGAACATGAGCCACCACTTCCAGAAATTCTGCGATTTGACATAGAAATCCGGATCCTCTTTCTGACCGGGGAAACGATGGTGCTGCCAGTGGTTGCGGGTGAGCTTCCGGTAGGACAACCCGGCAAACAGGAAGGAAGCCAGCCATCCGAACAAGTCGTTCACCCAATCCTTGCGGGAGATGGAACGGTGGATGGCGTCATGCCCGGTGATGAACAAACCGGTAAAGAGATACCCCTGAAGCAAGGTATGGACGTATGTCAAAGGTGAAGCAAGGTCCGGCTGCACATAAATCAGCGAATAGACCAGGTGGGTCAGCCAGGCCAGTATGATCACAATAGCAAGTAAGAGTCCCATGGTGTTAAATTTAAAATATTAAAGATAACAAATCAGAGGGTGAAATTCAGCACACCAAAGAAGAAAACCATATAAACCAGCAGGTAGGGGGCCACGGGATTTTTCACCCGCACCCCGGACACTTGCATCAGGCTGGCGAAGGCGACGGAAATGGCAAACCAGGCTCCGTAATTTTCAAGGGGAATGCCCGCTCCTTTCCATTGCCACATATCCAACTCCACGGCAACCGGCTCCATGATCACATCGAAAAGCACCATCATCACACCCACAAGCAGGATCCTTATAAGAGCCTTCTTGCTGATCATACCGGCTACCAGCCAGGTGGAATAGATCAGCAAAAACCAGTTCACCCCAATGATCAGAGGTACACCCGATATCCCCCACCCAAGGGTCGATCCATAGTTATAATGCCCAAAGATGTTGCCGGTTTGCACACCTGCCACCTCAATCAAAAAACCCGCCAATGCGATAACGATAAAAACCACCCCTGCGCGCCAGGTCCACTTCTCATGAAAAGCCAAAACGAGCATGGCACTGATCAAAAGGCTTACCGGGGTGATATCTGTATATACCGGACGGAGGCCGGGGATGCTGATGCCGATGATCCCAACCAGGTAAATCACCAATAAAAATATCCTGGTGAACAGGATGATATTTTTCTCCTTAATGCTCATGTCGCAGGATCTTTTCGGAAACGATGCGCGCACCGGAGAGCACCAGGGGTATCCCTCCTCCCGGATGCACACTGCCTCCGGTGAAATATAAGTTTTTGTATTTTCTGCTGAAGTTGGAGTGCCGGTTGAAAGCAGCAAACCTGCCATTGGAGCTGTTCCCGTACAATGAACCATGATACGAGGCGGTATGGCTTTCAATGGCAGGAGGATCATAGACCTGCTCATGCCCAATATGCTGCTGAATCTGTGTTCCCAGCACACGGTTAATCTTGGCGATGATGTTCTTTCTGGCTTCCCTGCGCAACTGGCTCCAGTTCTGACCGGTATCCTCGGGGGCATTGATCATCACATACCAGTTCTCTCCACCCCGGGGTGCATCACCAGTTACCGCCTTCGAACTGATGTAGATATATACCGTGGGGTCCGAATAAATCTGTTTCTCAGAAAAAAGGTATTCGAACTCCCGGGGATAGTCTTCTGAAAACAAGATGTTGTGCAGATTCAGGGCAGGGAACTCTTTTTCTATGTCCCAGTAAAAAATCAGGGCTGAAGAAGACTTTTCCGGCTTGCGGGTCTTATTCAGCTTTCGTTCATCGGGCAACAGGCTTTCATAAAATAGGTTGACATCCATATTGGATATCACATGATCGAAATGATCCTCCCCAAAATCGGTCACGACTCCCCGTATGGATCTTCCTTCAGGCACCAGTTTCCGAACCGGTTGATTCAGATGAATCTTTATCTTCATTTTTTTCATCAGCCGGCGCATGGCATCTGCGATGGCATAAATACCCCCTTCCGGATAATATACACCCATGTTGTGCTCCAGGTGGGAAATGATGTTGAAGGTAGCCGGGATCTGGTAGGGATTGGAGCCGTTGTAGGTGGCATACCGGTCGAAAAGCTGCACCAGTTGCTCACTTTGAAAGGACTGCTTATTGGATTGGTGCATGGTCCTGAAAGCATCGATCTTTCCAAATTGCATCAGGGCTTTCAGATTTCGGAAGGTAAAAAGGGCTTTGGGATCATGGATCGAATGAAACATGAACAGGTCGGCAGTCAGGTTGTAGATGGTCCGACTCTTAGCCAGAAACCGGTGAATGTTGTCAGTAGGTTCTCCGGTTTTTTTAGAAAGCTCCCAGGCGAAGGCTTCCGGATCCGAAAAGGCATCGATGGACGTTCCGTCTTCATATAAATACCGGCAACTCAGGTCCAACTTTTTATACCGGTAGTAATCGTCCGGATTTTCTCCTGCTTCGGCAAAAAGCTGATCGACCAGCTCGGGCATGGTGAAAACCGAAGGGCCGGTGTCGAAACGGCAACCCTGCGTATGGATCTGTCCCATCTTGCCACCAACCTGATGATTTTTTTCAAAAACCGTCACATCATATCCACGGCTCTTTAAGCGGATTGCCGAGGCCATGCCTCCAAGGCCTGAGCCTATAATGGCGACCTTCTCTTTCATTGCCCGGAAAAATTTAGTAACTTAAATCTAATTACCATCTATTCTGTTTAAAAAATCATACTAATGGTTTAAACAAAACGAATTTCTCGTTTGTTTAATCCACATATTACGAAAATAGGCAAATAATAGCAAATGAGAAAAAAAGTATTGATCATCGGTTCGGGTCTTGGGGGATTAACAGCTGCCCTGCGCCTGGCCAGCGACGGCTACGAGGTTGAAATCCTCGAGAAGTATCACCAGGCAGGTGGCAGGCTCAATCAACTTAAGAAAGACGGATTCACCTGGGATATGGCTCCCACCTTTTTTAGCATGAGCTATGAATTCAAAGAGTTCTTTGATTATGTGGGTATAGACAATCCCCTTGAATTCATTGAGCTGGATCCCCTTTATCAGGTGAACTTCTCCGGATCAGATAATTTTTATACCGTTTATAAAGACCTGAAAAAATTGGCGGAGGAATTCAAAAACCTGGAACCGGATTTTGAACGCCGGATGCAGCAGTACCTCAAGAGTGCGGGAACCATATACCACGACACCGAATACCGGATCGTCAAGAAAAATTTCACCAGCCTGACGGATTACCTTCTGCAACTGACAAAGGTTCCCATCCGCAATGCACCGAAGATGCTGCGAACCATGTGGGGTGAAATGGAAAAATATTTCACTTCCTATGAGGTGAAAGTCATATTCTCCCTGGTGGCTTTTTTCCTGGGCGCCACCCCTTTTGACACGCCGGCTGTCTTCAGCATGCTTACCTATACCGAACTGGTCCACGATGGCTACCACAACGTAAAAGGAGGCATGTACAAGATCGTTGAAGGCCTGCTGAAAGAGATGGAAAAGCAAAACATCCGGATACATTACAACACCGAGATTGTAGATTATGTATCGGGCAAAGACGGTTTGCAGGGCTTTCTCGATCAGAATGGGAACATATGGAAAGGCGATCTTTTCGTGGTGAATTCCGATGCAGCCTGGTTCAGGGGGCAGATATTCAACCGGAAAGGTTATACCCCGGCAAAGCTGGACCGCAAAAAATGGACCCTGGGACCCTTCACGATGTACCTGGGCATCAAAGGCAAACTGGATCATATCCACCACCACAATTATTTCCTGGGCAACAACTTTAAGGAATACGCGGGCAAAATCTTTAAAAACAGCATCAGCCTGGAAAAACCCTACTATTACCTGAATGTGCCCTCCAGACACAATCCCAAAACGGCTCCTGAAGGACATGAAGCCCTTTTCATTCTCTGTCCGGTACCTGACTTGCGTTACAAACCCGACTGGTCGGACCGGGAAGAACTGGCAGGGAACATCATTCAGGATCTTTCTGAACGCATTAATTATGATATAGAAGAAAACCTGGTCTCCAAAACCATATATGATCCCGAGAACTGGAAGAACATGTTCAACCTCTATCAGGGAAGTGGCCTGGGACTGGCCCACGATCTGAACCAGGTGGGTGGCTTCCGTCCCAATAACCGGGACGAAAAATTTAAAAATGTTTATTATGTTGGCTCATCTACGGTGCCCGGCACCGGTTTGCCAATGGCTGTGATCAGCTCTAAACTTGTAACCCAAAGGATCAACCATGAGCAACAATCTGTATATAAGAAACAACCTGCAGATCAGTAAACTGACTACCCGCAACTACAGCACTTCATTTTCTCTGGGGGTCAGAATGCTGAACCGGCGTATTCAGAATCCCATCTATGCCATCTACGGTTTTGTCAGATATGCCGATGAAATTGTGGATACCTTCCATGACTATCCCCAGCAGGAGATGTTGGATGAGTTCATTGGGCAAACCTACCAGGCCATTGAAAGAGGTATCAGCATGAATCCCATCCTGGATAGTTTTCAGTGGGTGGTCAATATCTACGGAATAGAAAAAGCACATATCGATGCTTTCTTAAAGAGCATGCGCATGGATCTGGACAATACTGATTACGATGAAGAGCTGATCGGGACGTATATTTATGGGTCGGCTGAAGTGGTAGGTTTGATGTGCCTGCGCATCTTCTGTCATGATGATGACCAAGAATACGAAGCGCTCAAACCTTATGCCCGCAAACTGGGAGAAGCTTTTCAGAAAGTGAATTTTCTGCGCGACATCAACAGCGATTACCAGGAAAGGGGACGCACCTATTTTACCCGGATGGCCCATGATGGTTTTACCAGGGAAGTCAAAGAAGAAATAGAACGCGACATTGAGAAGGACTTCCGCGAGGCCTATCAGGGGATCCGGATGCTCAACAAGAAAGTCCGCTTTGGTGTTTACCTGGCCTATATGTATTACATGAGGCTTTTTAAAAAGATCAGGCAGTCGGAACCGAACGCTGTAATGAACGGCAGGCTCCGGATCGCCAATTCCCACAAGTTATACCTCTTGTTTAAGGCATATCTGCGAAATTCCATGAATATGCTCTGAACCCTGCAGCATCAAACCACCCCGGACGAATCGCCACCTCACTTGCAAAAATGCACGGAAGGACACATCATTTGAACCTGTTCTTCAAATGATCGTCAAAAGTAAATCAGGACAGGATTATAAACAAAGGCACTACGAATGGAAATCACACGTTTCACATACCTTTTTCTGCTGGTGCTCACCCTGGGGTATCCGCTATATAAAAGCTTTGAACCGAGAATCCGGTTTCATACCAAATTCCGGTATGTTCTCCCGTCCATTGTACTCACAGCCATACCCTTTCTGATATGGGACGTGCTATTTGAGCAAAGCGGCATCTGGCATTTCAATCCCGATTATACCATTGGCGTCTTCTGGCTGGGTCTACCCCTGGAAGAGTGGCTGTTCTTCTTTATCATCCCCTTCGCCTGTTTCTTCATATATGAAGTGGTGTTGTACTTCACAGGCACCAAACCTTTCCCCTACATCAAGCATTTTACCTTCATCCTGGCAATAGGGTTGCTGATCATCGCCATCCTGTCGTCCGATCGTACCTATACTTTTGTGAATTTCCTGCTGGGCGCTGTACTTTTGCTGCTTATGCTGGCGGGCCCCCTGTCTTCAGGGCATATTACCGGCTTCTACAAGGGATTTGCGGTGTCGCTGGTACCTTTTTTAATTGTGAACGGTGCATTAACAAAAATACCGGTTGTGTTGTACAATAATACGGAAAATTTAAGCCTGAGAATTTATTCCATCCCGGTGGAGGATTCGGTATATTTATTAAGTTTGTTGTTCATCAATTTTTGGCTTTACGAAACGCTCAAACGATATGCTCACAAAAAACAAACTTCATCTGAAAGCAGAGGTTGACCGGCGCTCGGGATTTTGCTTCGGGGTTGTCAAGGCCATCGAAAAAGCTGAAGCCTTGCTGGATGAGGGCAAGCGTGTGTACAGTGTAGGCCAGATCGTTCACAACGAGGAAGAAGTGGAGCGCCTCAGTAAAAAAGGCCTGATCGCCATCGGTCATGAAGATATCCGGGATTTGAAGGATGAGAACATCCTATTCCGGGCGCATGGCGAGCCTCCCGATACCTATGAAGAGGTAAGAAAGCACAACAACGTTCTGATGGATGCCACCTGCCCCATTGTGCTAAAGCTTCAGCGTGATGTGCACCAGGCCTGGTTGTACGGGAAACACGTATATATCTTTGGAAAAGCTGGCCATCCGGAAGTCAGGGGACTGGTCGGGCAAACCAACGGCGAGGCCCGGGTGTTCAGGACCATTGAAGCACTGAGAGAAATGGAGCTTCCCCAGGCCCTTGCCCTTTTCAGTCAGACCACCATGAATCCGGGGGATTTTCATGATGTGGTGGATCATTTAAATGACCGGGGGGTAGAAGTGGAAGTGCACGATTCGATATGCCGGCAGGTATCGGGGCGGGAGGAAGAGCTGAAAGCTTTCAGCCGCCACCACGACCGCGTGGTTTTTGTGGCGGGACGGCATTCCTCCAACGGCAAGATGCTTTATGAAGTTTGCCGCACGCATAACCCTTACGCCCATTTCATCTCCAGGAGTGAAGAGCTGGACCACAGTTGGTTCTCCCCGGGAGAGCATATAGGGGTATGCGGGGCCACCTCCACCCCGCATTGGTTGTTGGAGGAGGTACGGCAAAAAATTGAGGCGTTGTGAAAGAAATTTCCAGGCACGCGATAGCCTGATAAAATTATTTTTTTATATTTGCAACCGCTCTCAAAAATAAAGCCCGGGTGGCGGAATTGGTAGACGCGCATGATTCAGGGTCATGTCCTCGCAAGAGGGTGCGGGTTCGACTCCCGCCTCGGGCACCAATCAAAGCCACAAAAGCCTCTCACACCGGGAGGCTTTTTTATTCGATTGGATAAAAGATGGCCCGCACCAGGAATTCCCCATTGGGATATTTCAGTACCTCCACATATAGTTTATTTTCGGTAAGCTCCAAAACCTGCCAGATCTGTTGGCGTTGTTGGATCAAAAGGCTTCGTG
>JAGXLL010000096.1 GCA_018334675.1 Bacteroidales bacterium
TTTCGGTGGCGGCAGCCCATGCCTCCCTGCAGGTCATCCTGGAGGAGAAGCTCGTGGAAAGCGCTGCGCAGAAGGGAGAACGCTATATGAACAATTTATCCCATCCGCGGATAAAAAATATGTGGGGTACCGGGCTGTTCATCGCCGTGGAGCTGGAGGAACAGGCCACCGCCCGGCAGGCCATGAAAGCTTTTGCCGATCACGGGCTCATCACCGACCAGTTCATCTTCAAGCCTAACGCCTTCCGCATTGCACCGCCACTTACCATTTCCGGGGCAGAGATCGACGAATCCATAAGGCGTATCCGGAAAGCGCTGGATGAACTTTAAATGAAGATTCAACGCTTAGTGGGCACTCTAGCAAGAGACAGAATTATTGATCTTTTCTTTATAACTTAGCCAAACCACCACTAAGCGGTGTAAGATCTCGGGGTAAACAATTAGCAACTTTTACCGCTAAGCGCTATTATTCCAGAAATAGATTAAATATCTTTGCATGTCGCATCAAAAAAACCGATGCCCATGCAACGCATCTTTTTTCTGTTGATATTCATGCTGGTTGGTGTTTTGATCCTCGGAAATCCTGCTTTGGGTCAGGAACGTACTGAAGATATTCGGGAACCACAGATACGGGCAGAGAATCAAACCATCAACTTTCAGCAGCAGGAGCAAATCCTCCACCGGTATTTCGATTCCCTGGCCCATGCACGGGAGGATGATACCCGGGATGCCCTGAATAAAAAGATCCTTAGTCGCTTCAGAAGGATCCTGGATGATCCGCGTTCTTTCGATTATCCCTTCGATTCCATCCAAAATGCCGGCATTCTGAAATCCGCCGACGGAAAGATCAGGCTCTACAACTGGAACGTACCCTATGAAGCCGGGTACAACATTTTTCAATGCTTCCTTCAGTATAAAAAAGCCGATACCCTGCTGACCTACGAGCTGAACGATCAGTCGGAGAAGATCGAAAAGCCCGAAAGCCAGACACTTGATAAGGATAAATGGTATGGAGCCCTGTACTATGACATCATCGTCAAGCAGGGCCGTTTTGACCGAACCTACTACACCCTGCTGGGCTTCGATCCCAATGATTTTCTCTCCAACCGCAAAGTCATCGATGTGCTGTATTTTGACAAGCAGGATCAGCCGGTCTTCGGAGCGGCGATCTTCAAAAACAGACAAAAGGTAAGTCAGCGCATCCTGTTTGAATACAACGAGTTTGCCAACATGATGCTGCGCTACGACCAGGACAAGGAGATGATCGTTTACGACCACCTGTCACCTTCCAAGCCCCAATACGAAGGACAACGGGAATACTATGGCCCCGATTTCTCTTACGACGGCCTCAAATTCGAGAATGGCATCTGGAACACCTATTTCGACCTGGACCTGCGCTTGAACGAGATCGATTTTGATGAATAGAAGAGGTGTTCAGGCGGTTTTATCCGTCGTAAACTTCCGGGCTCTAACTGGAAACATAAACACATAAATATCATCCGATTATGCCAAATACAACCAATCCATCTCAACCCAGTTTTTTCGTCGAATCCTTCGGCGACATCAAGATATTACGATATAAGGTGAGCCATTTCGACGAAATGGACCTGAACCGTAAGCTGCTTATATATTATCTGAGCCGGGCCTCGCTGGCCGGCCGGGATATCATTTACGACCAAAACTACAAGTACAACCTGTTGATCCGCAAAACACTGGAAGCCATCTATGAAAATTATTCAGGCGACCGGGAACATCCGCAGTTCAAGAAGTTCCTGGTGTACCTGAAGACCCTCTGGTACAACAACGGCATCCATCATCATTTCTCCAAGGAGAAAAACATGCCCGAATTCAACCAGGATTACTTCGCCCACCTGATCAGGGAAACGGGCATTTATAAACTCCAGCATCTGTTCAACAGTCTGGAGGAAGCGGTGGCCAGGCTGAAGCCCCTGCTTTTCGATGAGAACGTAGCGCCCAAAGCCATGGAGCAGGATGCCGCGAAGGATATGATACAGCATTCGGCCAACAACTTTTACGAGGGGGTCACCCAAAAGGAAAGCGAGGATTATTATGCCCGGCTGAAAGAGAAGGACAAGAGGCTCTCCTGGGGACTGAACTCCAGGCTGGTGAAGGAAAACGGAACCCTGGTGGAGAAGACCTGGAAAGAAGGGGGATTGTATGGGGAAGCCATCAGCGAGATCATCCGGTGGCTGGAGAAAGCACTGGATTATGCCGAGACCCAGCAGCAGTCGCAGTGGTTAAAGGCCCTGATTGAATATTACCGAACCGGCGACCTTCAGAAATTTGATGAATACAACCTGCAATGGGTGAAGGATACGCAGAGCATCGTTGATCTGATCAACGGGTTCATTGAGACTTACGAGGATCCCCTGGGATTGAAAGGCACCTGGGAGTCCATCCTGCATGTGCAGGACCCCGAGGCCACCGAACGCACACAGCTGCTGAGCCGGAATGCACAGTGGTTCGAGGATCATGCACCGATCGACCAGCGTTTTAAGAAAGCATCCGTGAAAGGTGTCTCGGCCAGCGTGGTAGAGGTGGCCATGCTGGGCGGAGAGAGCTATCCCACCACACCCATTGGCGTGAACCTGCCCAATGCCGACTGGATCCGCAAGGAGCACGGGTCCAAGTCCATCACCCTGAACAACATCTCGAGGGCCCATCATGAGGCGATGATGGAGAGCGGCTTCCTCGAGGAGTTTGCTTTTAACAGCGAAGAGGTGGCGCGCAGCAAAAAGTATGGCTTCGAGGGCAACAACCTGCACACCGACCTGCATGAGTGTCTGGGTCATGGCTCGGGTCAGCTGCTGGAAGGCGTCAGCGGCGATGCCCTGAAAAACTACGCTTCGCCCATCGAAGAGGCACGCGCCGACCTGTTTGCCCTGTATTACATGATGGACCGCAAGATGATCGACCTGGGCATCACTTCCACCCTGGAGACGGCCCGGGCCCAGTACGAGGGGTACATACGCAACGGCATGATGACCCAGCTCACACGGGTCAAGCCGGGAAAAAACCTGGAGCAGGCCCATATGCGCAACCGTCAGCTCATCGCCCGGTGGTGCTTCGAGAAGGGAGCTGAGAGGCTGGACGACGGGGAAAGCGTCATCGAGTACAAACAGAAAGATGGCCGAACATTCATTGTGATCAACGATTACGAGCGGCTGTGGGAGCTGTTCGGTGAGCTGTTGGCCGAGATACAACGCATCAAGAGTGAAGGCGACTACCAGGCAGCCCGCGATCTGGTGGTAACCTACGGTACCCGGGTCGACCCCGACCTGCACCAGGAAGTGCTGGATCGATTCCGTAAGCTGAACATTGCCCCGTTCACCGGTTTCATCAACCCGGTCTATGAGCCGGTGGAGGAGGACGGTGAGATCAAGGATGTGCGTATACGCTACGACGAAGGCTACGCCGGGCAGATGATGAGGTATTCCAGGGAGTTTAGCTTTTTGGCAGCAGAGGAGGGGAGTGAAGAAATTGATTGAGTGAAGAAGTTAATTGAGTGGTTGAGAAAAGAATGGGGTTTGCAGATTCATACTTAAAGAAGCACCGGTTGTACGGGGATTTTATCTCCCGGGTTCCAAATGGGGAGTTGGGATATAGTGTGGTGATACCCTGTTATGACGAGGATGGGATCACGAAGGTGCTGGATTCGCTGTGGGATGCGGAAAGACCCCGACATGCGGTGGAGGTGATCGTGGTGGTCAATGCTTCCGATGCCGATGCCCCGGATCTGCACATCAGGAACCGGCAGACTGTGGAAGAGATTGAACAATGGGTCCGGCACCACCAGGAGGAGATTGATCACTGGGGTCAGAAGGATCCCGATGAGGCTTTCCAGGTACACACCTTACATGTTCCCGATCTGCCAGCAGAAAAGGCTGGTGCCGGCCTGGCCCGGAAGATTGGAATGGACGAGGCCGTGGCCCGCTTTAACCGCCTGGACCGGCCCGAAGGCTGGATTTTTTCATTGGATGCCGACACCACCGTGGAACCCAATTATTTTACAGAACTGGAGCGAACCCTTGAAAAGCATCCCCCCCTCAACGCCGGCATCTTTCATTTTGAGCATACGCTGGAGGGCAATGCCTATGAACCCTCCCTCTATGAGGGCATCATCCGCTATGAGCTATTCCTGCGATACTACAACCAGGCCCTTCGATGGGCGGGTTATCCCTATGCCTTCCAGACCATCGGGTCGGCCTTCTGCGTAAGGGCCGAGGCCTATACCCGCCAGGGCGGCATGAACACCAAAAGGGCAGGGGAGGACTTCTATTTTCTCAACAAGGTTTTTCAGCTGGGTCATATACTGGATATCACCGGTATCACCGTCTGGCCTTCACCCCGGCCTTCCAGCCGGGTGCTATTCGGCACAGGCCCGGAGATGATTAAATGGTCGCAGAACAACGATCAGCCTTACCTGACCTATCACCCGGATGTGTTCCGGGCCCTGAAAACCTTCATGGATCAGGCCAATCAATATTATAAAGCCCCGGAAAAGGATCAGGAGAGCCTACTGGAAAAGCTGGATCCGGTGCTCCGGGATTTTCTTACTTCCGTGAATTTTCGCGGTGAACTTCATCGCATCAACAACAACTGCAACAGCCTGCCGGCCTTCCGCAAGCATTTCTTTCACTGGTTCAACGGTCTGCGTATCATCCGCTTCATCCATACCACCCATGAGCAGGCCCTCAGCAAAATCCCCCTGCACCAGGCAGCCGCCCAACTTTTGGAATGGATGGGTCAGTCTCCCGCCGAAAACTATTACAACTTGCTACAATTCTACCGGGAGATAGAGAAAAGATCTCCCAAGATATTATAATAGCTTTGTTGTTACGCCATACGCGGGATTGCGAATCTGTAAAGTCTTAAATGCGGAGGTGATATGACTCACCTTTGTCAAAAAAATTGCAAATTTCCCAAACAAAAGGTTGGATAAATGAGTATACCGCACTAATTTTATTATTTATTAATTAGAGAACGAATAAAAAAAGACAGAGTATTATGGACGTAGTTGCAATGGTAAACGGACAACAGATCGAGCGGGACCCATACGATCTGGATTACATCGAGCTGGACGTGGTCAACGACGTGGTCCGGACCCTCGAAGCGCTTGAGACCAATCCCGAAGCCCGGGTGGAAGTGGATCTTGGAACCTCAGGATCTCCCAAATTTAGACTGGTCAACTGCAACTCCGACTTTGAGAACCGGTTTTATCAGATCCTCAAGGGCAGGGGCAAGGTAAATTATTAGCACCTGCTACCTTTCTTATCGATCTTCCATAGCAACCTGGACCTGTTCAACAGACTCCAGGTTTTTTATTTTGCTTCTTCTTCTCTTTTGGCCATCTCACTTCTTACGTACTTCCATACGTAGAGCAGCACCACGACCAGCAGGCTTAGGAAAAAGCCGGCGAAGGTACCCACGATCACGATAAGCTTGCGTTTGGGTTTGGCACGTTGTTCGGGTTTGATGGCATCGTCGAGCACGTTGATCACGGGTGTTTCCTTGACCAGCTCTATCTCGGCCATCTCCCGTTCCTTTTGGAGGGTGAGGTATACTTCCTGCTTGATGGTCACCTGCCGCTGCAACCGCCCCTGCTCCATCTGCAGCTCGGGGGAATCCTGGATCGCCCGGTTGCTCTTGCGGAAGCGCTTCAGTTCCTCTTCAGCCCGGGTAAGCTCTTTTTTTACCGTCTCCAGGCGTTTCTCAATGTACCGGAGGTTCTGTTTGGTAGTGGTTTTTTGTTCGTTCTGCACGTATTCCTCGATCAGGGTGGTCAGGTGGTTGGCAACATCCGCCGCCAGCTGTGCCTCCGGCATCATCACGGTGATGTTATGCAGCTGGGTTTCCTCGTTGATGGAAACCGATATCAGCTCATTGATTTTTTTCAGGGCATTTTGAAATTTCTCTTCTTCCGTCTCAGCCTCTATCTGCCAGTATTCGATCAGGTTTTTGGGCTCGTCGTATTCTTTGGTCTCCCATTTTTTCAGCAGAATTTTTTGGTTGATGCGCCGGCTGTTCACCAGGTCTTCAATACTGAACTGCGTCGATCCGCCTGGCAGGGCCCCGCCCATTCCGAACTGGGCTGCCAGTCCCTGTATTCGCGAAGGGGCTTGGCCTTCAGAGGTCTTGCGGTAAAGCTTAACGCTGGCCTCATATTGGGGTTCTTGTACCAGCGAATAGACTATAGCGCCTATGGCTACCAATGCCGTGAAGATGATGATAAAACGTTTATAGGCCCATATCTTCAGGAATACTTCCAGCAGGTCTATCTCATCCTTGTTTTGATTGGCTGTCTGTGTCGGATTTTCCGCCATGGGAATGAATGATGTTATTGATTAGTTTCGGTTGATGATGTAGATCACGGTGGCCACGCTGGTAGCAATGGAGGCCCATTCGGTCAGCAGCTGGGTGACATCCAACGGTTCCCGCTCGGGTTTCAGTGGCACGAAGACCTCCGAGCCTTCCTTGACATCCGGTTTACGGTACCAGTGTTTTCTCCTGGCATTGCCTCCCGGATAGTATACGATGGTCTTGCTTTTGGCTGCATCAAAGGTGTAATCGCCGGCAGCCTCCACGTAGCGTTCCAGTCCCCATTCCGGTTGGTACTGCACCACCCCGGGGTTTCTCACAGCGCCGGATACCTTTACCGTCCCCGGGTGCTGGGGTACGAAGATGCTGTCGCCTTGCTGCAGGGTGATGCCCTCCTGACCGCTTTCCAGTACCCGGTCAAAGTCGCCTACCACCCGGTTGGTATCATTTCGTGTGTATTGTAAACCAGGTAAAAACGCTTCGCTGGTGAGCCCACCGGCACGCCGCACCAGTTCACTCAGGGTTTCACTCTCGCGTAGAATGGGATACCGACCGGGGAACTTCACTTCCCCTTCAATGTTGACCACCTTGTGGTAGCTAAAATCCGGATCCTTCCGTACCACCACCATGTCGAAATCCTTCAGCTTGATCTGCTGCTCCGAATCCAGGTTGTTCAGGATATCAGGAGAGATGTTGATGCTGTATGCAGTGGTGATCTGGTTTTCGTTTTCCTGGTTGCCGATGCGGAACACCTCCACATTGTATTTGTAGGCAATTTTAGTAAATCCCCCGGCCTGCAGCAGGAGATCATGGATGTCCATGTCCTCTTCCAGCACATAGGAGCCGGGTTCTTCCACTTCTCCGTGTATGGTAACCCTTTCTTTCTTGTGCACAACCCCGGCACTGTAGATGATCAGGCTGTCGCGGTGTTGGAGTGTATAGTTGTGCTTCTGCTCGTCCTCTTCGATCAGGTCTGCGAGGGG
>JAGXLL010000097.1 GCA_018334675.1 Bacteroidales bacterium
TAAAAACAATCATACACCTGAAAATCATAATTTATGGCAGACGACAAGAAGGTGATCTTCTCGATGGTGAATGTAAATAAGCAAACACCTCAGGGAAAACCGATACTAAAGAACATATACCTATCCTTTTTTTATGGTGCCAAGATCGGCATTCTCGGATTGAACGGCGCGGGAAAAACAACGGTGCTCAGGATTATTGCAGGCCTGGATGAGGAATATGAGGGGGAGGTAGCTTTTTCGCCCGGCTATTCGGTGGGATACCTGTCGCAGGAGCCGAAGCTGGATGATAACAAGACGGTGATGGAGGTAGTGCGGGAAGGTGTGAAGGAGGCTGCTGATTTGCTGGCTGAGTATGAAGACATCTCCAACCGTTTTACGGATGAGGAGATCATGAATGATCCCGATAAGATGAATAATCTCATTGAGCGGCAGAGTAAGGTACAGGAGAAGATTGATCAGTTGGATGCGTGGGATCTGGATTCCAGGCTTCAGCTGGCCATGGATGCTTTGCGTACTCCCGCTGGTGATACCCCCATACGTGTTATCTCGGGCGGTGAAAGAAGGAGGGTGGCCTTGTGCCGTTTATTGTTGCAGGAACCCGATATCCTGCTGCTGGATGAGCCCACCAACCATCTGGATGCTGAGTCGGTGCACTGGCTGGAGCAGCACCTGCAGCAATATAAGGGTACGGTTATTGCCGTAACCCACGACCGATATTTTCTGGATAATGTTGCGGGATGGATCCTCGAGCTGGACCGGGGCGAGGGCATCCCTTTCCGTGGCAATTACTCTTCCTGGCTGGAGCAGAAGCTGAACCGGCTGGCCGAGGAGGAGAAGCAGGAGACCAAGCGGCAGAAGGCCCTGCAAAGGGAACTGGAGTGGGCTAAGAAAGGACCCAAGGGTCGACAGAGCAAAGGCAAGGCCCGGCTGAACAATTATGAATCGATGCTGGCCGAAGACATCAAGGAGAAGGAAAACAAAGTGGAGATACCCATTCCCAATGGTCCGCGCCTGGGTAAGGAAGTCATCGAAGCCGAGGATCTGGCGAAGGGTTATGATGAGCGGCTGCTGTTTGAGGATCTGAACTTCAAGCTGCCCCAGGCCGGTATCGTAGGTGTGATCGGGCCCAATGGCGCCGGTAAGACCACCCTTTTCCGGATGATACTCGGAGAAGAAACACCGGACAGGGGTGAGCTGAGAGTGGGAGAGACCGTTAAGCTTGGATATGTGGACCAGGAGCATGCCGACATCGATCCGGAGAAGACCGTGTATGAAGTGATCAGCGGCGGACAGGATATCCTGGAGATGGGCGGCCAGTCGGTCAACGCCCGGGCTTACGTGAGCCGGTTTAGTTTCAGCGGCAGCGATCAGCAAAAGAAAGTGGGCGTGCTTTCCGGGGGTGAACGCAACCGCCTGCACCTGGCTATGACCCTGAAGACGGAGGCCAATGTGCTGTTGCTCGATGAGCCCACCAACGATATCGATGTCAACACCCTGCGTTCCCTGGAAGAAGGCATTGAGAATTTTGCAGGCTGTGCTGTGGTAGTCTCACACGACCGGTGGTTCCTGGACCGCATATGCACCCACATCCTGGCTTTTGAAGGCAATTCCACTGCTTATTTCTTTGAAGGCTCCTACAGCGATTACGAGGAGAATCTGCGGCAGCGGCTGGGAGGTGAGATCATTCCCCGGAGGATCAAGTATAAGAAGCTGACAAGGTGATAAAAAAACCAGCGCTAAAAACCAGCGCTAAGCGTCTCTTGAGAGCGCTAAGCGCTGGTTTTTAGATGGTTTTTTTAGCGCTGGTTTTTTAGAAAGAAGGTGAACCCGGGGGGTTTTCCCATTGTTGATGTCTATGATGCTATGGAAACCCGGGTTCAACCTTCGACCCGCTTTTTTGAGCATTTTTCAACGCTAAGCGCTCTTTAGAGACGCTTAGCGTTGAAAAATGCTGGTTGTTATTCTGAAGGGACGAGTACTTTGTCGATCGCGTGTACCACACCGTTGGTACCCTGGATGTCAACCGCTGTGACGGTGGCATCGGTATTGATGGTCACATTGTCTTCGCCTACGTCCACGTTGATATCACCATTCAAGGTCGTGACGGCACCAGTGGAGAGGTCACCCGAGCGTACATTGCCGCTTACCACGTGATACTGAAGTATGGGCGTTAAATCGTCCTTCGTTAGATCTTCGATACCCGATACTCCCAGGTCGGTGAACAGTGCCTCAAAAGCATCATTGGTAGGAGCGAATACGGTAAACGGACCGTCGCCGCTAAGGGTGGAAGCCAGGTCGGCTTTGACAACGGCATCTACCAGGATGCTGAAGTTGGCGTTGTTGATGGCAACATCAACCACGTTGGGAGGCAGCAGCACTTCGTCGATGACATGGATCACCCCGTTGGTGGCTTCAATATCGGCAGAGGTAACAGTTGTACTTCCGTTCAATGTAACACCGTCGTCGGTATTGACCAGCAGTGAGGTGTTGTAGGGATCCACACCCGTGCTTAACATGGTGGTGTAGCCGTTCGACAGATCACCCGACATCACTTGGGCATCTTTTACATGGTAAAGCAGGATGGATGTCAATTGATCAACCGAGACATCGTCCAGGCTGTTGGCCCCCAGTTCATTGAGAAGATCCTGGAATGCTGCATTGGTGGGAGCAAACACGGTGAACGGACCATCGCCTTCAAGCGTGGAAACCAGTTCGGCTTTCGAAAGGGCATCTACCAGGGTGGAGAACTGCTCATCGCTCATGGCTGTTTCCACGATGTTCTTGGGGGCATTCTCGGGAAGCAGCACCTTGTCAATAACATGAACCACCCCGTTGGTACCTTGTACATCGGTGGCTACTACATTGGCATCACCATTGATGGTGACGGAAGAACCTACTTCTACTGCAATATCCTTACCTCCGATGGTTGTTACATTACCTGAGGCCAGATCAGAAGACAGGACATTTCCGCTTACTACATGATATTGTAGAATGGGTGCAAGGTCTTCCTTGGTCAGATCCTCTACTCCGGCAATTTCAAGAGCGGTGAACAGCTCATTGAAAGCTTCGTCTGAGGGAGCAAAAACGGTGAATGGGCCGTCACCTGACAGGGTCTCAGCCAGCTCAGCCTTAAGAACGGCGTCGACCAATGAACTGAAGCTGGGATTGTTGATGGCAATATCCACCACTGTGGGAGGTACCAATACCTCATCCACTACATGAATGATGCCGTTGTCGGCCTGAACATCAGCCTGAACCACAGAGCTTGATCCGTTAATGGTCACTCCGTTGTCAAGGTTTACCAGGAAATCGGCATAGGTTGATGCCGGCCCCGGGCTCAGGGTCTTCACGTAGCCATTGGCCAGGTCGCCCGACATAACAGAACCACTCACCACGTGATACAGCAGGATCGGCTCCAGCTGTTCGGCTGTGAGATCATCCAACGAAGATGCATCCAGTTCTGATAAGAGGTTCTGGAAAGCATCGTTGGTGGGGGCAAAAACGGTAAACGGACCTGAACCTTCCAGGGTAGAAGCCAGGTCAGCTTTTTGTAACGCCTCTACCAACAAGGTAAAATCCGCATCAGAAGAAGCAATATCTACAATGGTGTTGTTTACTTCTTCTTCCTGGACATCATTGTCCTCCTCTTCACAGGAGGTGAGTCCTGCCATGGTTATCATTGCAACTGCAATAACCATGAATACTCTGAATTTTCTAAATGTTTTTTCCATGATCGTTGTTTTAATTTGTTTGATCAGGATAACATATGGGTTGATTAAAATGTTTAAAAAAATTAAATAAAATATTAAACAAAAATGATTTGATCTAAATAATATTTTAGAGAATAAATAATCTTTATGCTGGTTTTATCGAGATTGACAAAATAATTTTATGTTTAAATATTGATCATAAATATTAAACAAATAGTCTGTTCCTGTAACCCTATAACAACCCTTTTTTTTGTGCGACTGAATGAGTCATGTGTTTATTTTTTATCTAATTAGTTGGCCACATGGAACCCGCATGCTTAAACATGTCCTTGTTGTGTAGTTTGCTGGATGGGGGGTTCACAAATCATTCAGTCGCTTACCGCATTCATAAACTTCACTTTGTTCGTTGATGTATATGGGAGGCTAAAAGGTTGATTTTAGGTAATAGCCGAAAGTGATGGACTACCGTTTTGCCCTGGAGTTCTATACAAGGTCAGAAAAATGTGGGGGATTGGGCGGGTACCCGGGTAAGGGGGATTCGATAAGAGAAGGTGTAAGCAAAGGACAGGCCGGTGTTGTTTTCGGCTTTTCCAAAACCAGGGATCATCCAGGTATCCAGACGCCGGTCTTTTTCCCTGGAAACCATGATTTGCCCCCGGATGGACCAGCCCAGAAAGAAATTTTTCAGGGCTTCTACCCGAATACCGGCAACCAGCTCCATCCAGTAAGCGTGCATCGTTCTGGAGGAAAAATCACCCCGTTGATAGTTGCCCCAGTAATCGTTTTGGATCATTATGTTGCTGGCCTGATGCTTATAGCGGGCTGCCCCGATCCTGAGTCCGCCATATATCATATCATACCGGGCCACGGGCTCCAGTTTGTTATGAAGAAAATTATAGTCGGCCCCGATTTTACCGAAATAGCCCTTCGATGTGTAGTTGAAGGTAGGTTCGTTTCGGTTGACTTGAAGGCGCCCGATCTCTGCCACAGAAAAGATGGCCGGCATAATTTCATAGTCTCCGTATACAGAAACCGACAGGCGGTCGGGCTGGACAAATTGCCAGACCAGGCCGGAGACATCCACACCCAGGCGTGGGCCACGAATCCTTTGCCGCTGGCTTGTTTGTTGCTGGGCCAGACATTGCGTGGCGTCAGAGACCAGAAGTATCAGCAGGAGAAAGGTATATATTAAAGTGTGTTTCATTTTCATTCAGGGCAACTAACGGGTTGACGGTGGTGACAGAATCGAAATGATTGTGTGTCGTTGTGGCTTGCTGCATCCGGAACCGGGTGATAAAACCACATGCATGCGATATAAACCTCTCATCCCGGGTGTAGTTGATCTGCAGGGTGTCGGGGCGGGCACCCATTTGGAAGATGAAGCGGGACTGGTCCTTAGAAGGATCCAGGGGTAAATAAACGGCAGAGCGATTGGCGGAGGAGTCGTATAATAGAGAGTCCCTTGCCAGGCCACGCACGGTGATGGCATCGATGAGCGTGTCTGTTTCGATGCTGTCGCGGATGGTTAAAAAGGCAAAGCCTGCTTCGTTGCGAAGGGTCTTATCACACTCGGGTTCTTCACAGGAGAACAGCAGGGCAATAAACCCTATGATCATCCCTGCAGGCGCGAATAATTTCCTCATGATGGAATATTTAGATGACCTGGCCCACTGGGGCCGATGCCAAAATTAATGCATTTTGCGCTTAATACCATGGCAAATTATTCCTTCAGGGCGAAGGCACGCTCGTCAATCGCCCGTTGGGTAGCCAGGATGCCATCGAGGTGATCGTATTCATGCTGAAGCAGTTCGGAGAGATCGTCTTCGAGCCACCAGCTTTGTTCTTTCCAATCCCGGTTGAGAAATCGTATCCGGCAGGATTTGTGCCGGCGTACCCGCACCAGCAGGTTGGGAAAGCTCATGCAATCATCCCAGAGTTCGATCATCTCGTGGCTTTTGTCTTCCAGGACCGGGTTGATCAGCACCTGGGGACGGTTGATGTTGAGTACGATCATGCGTTTCATGTAACCTATCTGGGGAGCAGCTATCGCTCTTCCGGCACCATGCCGGCGGCGGTATTCGGTCACCAGTTCGGCCATTGCGTGAGCCTTTTCCCTTGCTTCGGGCAGTTCATCTTTTTTCAGGGGGCTGGATGCCTCGTACAATTTCGGGTTGCCCAGCTTCAGGATGAGATTCAGGTTATTGCTCATGGCAGCGAATGGTTTCCCCAAAAGTAATAAAAAGGTGGGAGGGTTGGATCATAATTTTTCAGACCTTTGTAACTATGATTGTCGCCAGGTCATATTACAGTTTGCGTTACGGGGTGATGTCGGTGGAGGAGCTGGTACGTCAGGCAGTTGCCTGTGGCATGGAATCCCTTTGTATGGCAGATATCAACAACACATCGGGCATCATCGAGCTGATGAAATATTGCCGGGAGGCAGATATCCGCCCCATTGCAGGCATCGAATTCCACAACGGCGATGACTGGCTGTACACCGGTATTGCCCTGAACAACCATGGCTATTATCAGTTGAATGATTTTTTGAGCCGCTACCGGTTGAGCAGGGCATCTCTACCCCGGGAAGCACCCGTTCTGAAGGATGTGGTGTTTCTTTACCCTTACCGCCGAAAGCCAGCCGGGGATCTGCGGGAGAACGAGTTCATCGGTGTTCGCCCGCATGAGGTGAACCGCCTGGTGGGAAACGAATATCCCCGGGATGCAGACAAGCTGGTTGCCCTGCAGCCCGTAACTTTTCTGAATCAGGATGACCCTGAAATACACCGGCATCTGCGGGCCATTGATCACAATGCCCTTCTCTCCAATGTGGAAGATCATTGGCTTGCCTCGGAGAATGAGTTTTTTGAGGATCCTGCCACACTGGATGCTGCCTACAGGCCATTCCCGGAACTGCTGGAGAACGCTCGTTCGATCCTTGATCAGGCCTCCTTTTTCTTTGAACCGGGCATCAAGAACAAAAAGACCTTTACCGGTAACCGTCAAGAAGATCGCCTGTTGCTGGAGCGGTTGGCATTTGAAGGTATGAAAGCGCGTTACGGCCCTGATCATCCCTTCGCAGGGGAGCGCATATCCAAAGAACTGGAGATCATTGATCAACTGGGTTTTGCTGCCTATTTCCTCATTACATATGATATCATCCGTTATTCCATGGCGCAGGGGTTTCATCATGTGGGTAGGGGCAGCGGGGCCAACAGTGTGGTAGCCTATTGTTTGTACATCACCGATGTGGACCCCATCGAGTTGAACCTGTACTTTGAACGGTTCATCAATCCCAAACGCAGCAGTCCGCCTGATTTTGATATCGATTATTCCTGGAAGGAGCGGGACCGGGTGTTGGATTATATTTTTCGAACCTATCCCGGTGAGCATACGGCCCTGCTGGGCACCATCTCCACTTTCCGGGGAAAATCCATTGTTCGGGAACTCTCCAAGTTATATGGTTTGCCCAAAGGGGAGACCGACGCCATCATTGAGCGGCCCGGCCAGTTCATCAACCGCGATGCCACCGTCGATCGCATTTTTAA
>JAGXLL010000029.1 GCA_018334675.1 Bacteroidales bacterium
ACCTGGCAGAGGGAATGAAAGAGCTGGGCTTCATGAAAGGTAACACCGATGATGCCGTACAAGCCGGTGCCCACGCCCTTTTCTTCCCCTGTGGACTGGGTCACCTGATGGGTTTGGATGCCCACGACATGGAAAACCTGGGCGAACAAAACTTCGGTTACCTGGGGCAGCCCAAAAGCAAGCAGTTCGGTCTCAAGTCCCTGCGCCTGGGCCGTGAACTGAAACCCGGCTTCGTGCTGACCATCGAACCGGGCGTGTACTTCAGTCCCCAACTCATAGACGACTGGAAATCAGCCGGCAAACATGCTGAGTTCATCAATTATGACAAGGTGGAAGCCTACAAGGATTTCGGCGGCACCAGAAACGAGGAGAATGTGCTGATCACCCCTAACGGTTACCGCATCCTGGGCAAACAGAAACCCAAGACCATTGAACAGGTGGAGAAAGAAAGACAAAAGGCTTTCAATGGATAGATTTACAGACGACATCAACTGGAATGTGCCCGATGACTGGCTGGTAGTTGACACCATCGACATGCATACCGGTGGAGAGCCCCTGAGGGTGATAACCGGGGGCCTTCCGGAAATCGAAGGAAACACCATCCTGGAGAAAAGGCGTTTTTTCAGGGAAAAACTGGATCACCTCAGAACCGGTCTGATGTGGGAGCCGCGTGGACATGCCGACATGTACGGGGCGGTCATCACTCCTCCTGTCAGCGATGAGGCCGATTTCGGCACCTTCTTCCTGCACAATGAAGGATACAGCACCATGTGCGGTCATGCCATCATTGCCCTGACCAAGCTGGTGCTGGAAACGGGCATGATCAAAAAAGAAGGACCCAGCCCCGAGCTGATCATTGATGCTCCTCCGGGAAAAATATATGCCCGTGCTCAGCTGGAGCGAGACCGGGTAAAGAAAGTAGCTTTCCGCAATGTCCCCTCATTTGTATATCTGATGGATCAGCAGCTCGATGTGGAAGGCATTGGCCGGCTCAGATTTGATATTGCCTACGGTGGTGCCTTCTATGCCTTCTGCCGGGCCGAAGACCTGAATGTAATGCTTGATGGTACGCAGTACAACAAGTTGATCGATTACGGGAAAAAAATCAAGTCGGCTGTCATCAAACATTTTCCCGTGAATCACCCGTTTGAACCGGAGCTGGGGTTCCTCTACGGAACCATTATTACCGGTGCGGCCAACAAACCCCACCACCACAGCAGAAATATTTGTATCTTCGCAGAGGGTGAGGTAGATCGTTCACCCACGGGATCGGGAGTAAGCGCCAGAGCAGCCATCCATCATGCCCGGGGTGAGCTCCAACCCGGTGAAGAGATCACCATCGAAAGCATCCTGGACACCACGATGGGGGTCACGGTGAAAGATATCACAACCTATGGGCCCTACAATGCGGTGATACCCGAAGTAACAGGATCAGCGGCCTTCACCGGCAGGCACAGGTTCTTCTTCGACCCGAAAGATCCTCTTAAAGAGGGATTCATCTTCAGATAACATATGAAACGCATGACCGAATAACCATTAAAATCACAAAAGGATATGATTGTTTGATCATGGTAAGTTACACAAGGCCAATATATTAAATAAAAGATCATCTTGTGAAACCTGCATCCAAGAAATTACACAACAAGGACATGATTATTTCATGCAGGTTCCATACGGCCAAATTATTGAATAAAAGATAACCGTATGAAACAATTTCAAGGTCAAGAAGACCCAACACTCAAAACAAATGTAAGCCAGAACAAGGTTCATACCTTGGCTCTGGCTTTTTTTATGATGGCCCTTCTGCTGGGCTCCTGCCGGCAGGAGCGGCACATCGACGAATACCTTGAACACCTACCTCAGGCCCAATGGACCGAAGGTACCATTAAGATTGATTTCAAACAACCTGCTGATCACAATGATCCAGGGGGCGATAAATTCACTCAGCGGGTGGTGATTAACCATCTGGATTATGACCGGCCCGTAGTGGTAGAACTGGAGGGGTATAACCTGCATTCAAAGAAACGCTCGGAGCTGGCCCGTTTGCTCGACGCCAACCAGGTCACCATCGAGCACCGCTTCTTTGCGGGATCCACCCCACAGCCCGCTGACTGGAAACATCTCAACATATGGCAGGCCGCTACCGACCACCATAAGATCATCAATGCCCTGAAAAAGCTGTACCCGGGAAAATGGATCACCACAGGTTTCAGCAAGGGAGGACAGGCCGTAATGTACCACAAACGGTTCTATCCCGATGATGCGGATGCATCCCTGGTGTATGTGGCCCCTCTGCTCTTCTCTCCCGAAGACCAACGCATCCATGATTATCTTGATCAGATAGGCTCTGCTGAATGCCGCAGGAAGATCCGTTGCTTTCAGGAACATATGCTAAAAAACCGGAAAACTTTCATGCCGCTTTTCGAGGCATATACCATGAAAAAAGACTACAACTTCCCTATGGGGCTCGAACGCGCTTTTGAACTGATCGTGCTCGAGTATCGCTATGCCTTTTGGCAATGGAGCAGGGCCATCTGCTCTCAGATCCCTTCTCCGGATGATAAAGCAAAGGAACAATTCGATCACCTGGTGAAGATATCTCCGCCTGCCTTATTCGAAGACCAATGGGTGGTTGACAGACGAGCTTTCTTCTATCAGGCCCTTACCCAAACGGGTATGTACAGCTATCGAACAGCCCCTTTCAAGCAATACCTCAACGACACCACCCCTATCACCTTTGCATTTGCCCTGACCGACACCATGACAACCACCTTCGATGCGTCGGCCATGGAAGACATCTATACCTGGCTGCGCAAGAAAGGAAACAACATGATCTATCTATACGGCGAACAAGATCCATGGACTGCAGCAGCCTTTGAACCCTCTGAGAAGACCAGCGCCATCAAACTGGTCAATCCGGATGACAACCACAAAACCAATATCGGCAGACTTCCATGGGCCATGCAGGACAGCATCTTCACCACACTGGAAGACTGGCTGGATATGGAAATCGAACCCTGAAAAAAATAATGCACGAAACCAACAAACCCTAAAAATCTCAATTATGAAGAATCTGGCTGCAATTGTAACAACCGCTCTTTTGCTCTTATTATGGTCATCCGCCCAGGCTTGTACCATCATAGTGATAGGCAAAGATGCCTCCCGCGACGGCTCGGTGATCATCTCACATTCCGACGGGGGCAAGGACTGCCGCCTAAGAGTCGTGCCCCGTCAGACATTTCCTGAAGGAGCACAGGCCCCGGTTTATTGGGGCATCCAACGTGTCGACCTCCCCCTGGATGACATGGGTGAGGTGATCGGCCATATCCCACAAGTGAGAGAGACCTATCGCTACATCCACTCCTCCTATCCCCATATGAATGAGCATCAGCTCTCTATTGGCGAAAGCACCATGAGCCAGCGCGATGCCCTCAAATTTGACCGGGAAAAGGGTGAACAGATCATGACCATCGAGCAGGCACAGCTCTTTGCCATGCAACGATGTAAAAAAGCCAGGGAAGCCGTCCATCTGATCGGACGCCTGGTGGAGGAATACGGTTTTCTTCCTTCCTGCATCGGCGAATCGGAATGTCTGGTGGTGGCCGATCCCAATGAGGCATGGATCCTGGAAGTTTTTGCTGTAGGCCCCGGTTGGGAGCGCGAGGGTAGTCAACCTGGAGCCATATGGGCTGCCAAAAGAGTGCCCGACGACCACGTGACCATGGTACCCAACTGGAGCATCATCAAAGAGGTGGATACCACCCAAAACGACTGCATGGCTTCCACCAATTACCAATCGTTTGCCATCGAAAAGGGCTGGTATGATCCCGACGGCAACCAACCCTTTATCTGGCAGAAAGCCTATTCTCCCATACCCAGGGAATGGGCCACCGGCCGCTTCTGGCACTTCTACAATCAATATACCCCCAACCTGAGAAACTGGCCCGACCGTTCCATCGACTCGCCTTTCGATACACAAAATCCATACGTTCAATATGTGGAAGATCTCTCGATCTATCCCTTCTCGGCCAAACCCTACCGAAAGATGGACGTGAAGGACGTCATCGATTTTCAGCGTTCGGTCTTTGCCGGGACCATCTATGATATGAGTGAGGACCCCGACTGGTATATCCCGGGTGAGGATGGAAAGATGGAGAAAAGCCCCCTGGCCACCCCTTTCCCCACCAAACCCATGCAAAAACTGCTTGATATTACCCACCGGCGCAACGTAGCACGCGGCGGCTATGGCATGATCGCCCAGCTTCGCTCCTGGCTGCCCGATGCCATCGGCGGCTTATATTGGGTATACGAGGACAACCAGTATGTGGGCCCCTATGTACCCATTTATGCCGGGGTAAAGGAGATCAACCCCCTTTATCAAACCTACAACCCCGAACAGTTCGATGAGGGTTCCGCCCGCTGGAATTATGATTTTGTCGACAACCTGATGTATCTCAAGTGGCAGGAGGCATGGAAGGATGTCAAGCCTGTGCGCGATTCCCTGGAAAAAGCTACTTTCAAGGAACTCCGCCAGGTCGACCAAAAGGCCATGGAACTCTACAATGACGACCCCGAAAAGGCCAGGGAGTATGTCACCCGTTATACCTGGAAGAAGATGGACCAGCTGGTCAATGCTTATAAAGATCTCAGGCACGAATTGATTATGAAGTATACCAACAACAAGCAGGGGATTAATTTTTAGGCGAAGGCTGTGATTGAGGCTAAGGCTAAGGCTAAGGCTAAGGCCCCCTGGTCTTTCTCTGATGGTGCAAAGAAAATCCTGCTCCCCTGAAGGGCAGGATTTTCATGATCTCCTGAAAGCCAGTCCGGGCAAAGTGTAAACGTTCAAAACAGTCCTTTTCCATAAGCTATGCAAGGGTATATGAATTGGTCAAATTATGATTAAATTCGTGCTGGAAAAGAAAACAAATTGCAGCGAATGGACATTCTAAGAAGCATACAAACGCGGCGCAGTATCCGTAAATACGGCGAGCAACCGGTGGAACAGGAAAAGATCGAACGGTGCCTGGAGGCAGGCCGGCTGGCCCCATCGGCCTGCAATGCTCAGCCATGGACCTTTATAGTGGTGAATGAGCCGGGGTTAAAGGACCAGGTAGCCCGAACTGCCAGGGCTCAAACCCTGAACATGAATAAGTTTGCTGCCCAGGCTCCGGCGATCATCGCCATCGTGGAGGAACCAGCCAATGTAACCTCCACCTTGGGAAGTAAAATCAAACGAAAACATTACCCCCTGATCGATATCGGCATTGCTGCTGAAAACATATGCCTGCAGGCTACCGAGGAAGGACTGGGAACATGTATGATCGGGTGGCTCAATGAAAAAAAGGCCAAAAGGCTCCTGGGCGTGCCGGATTCTAAAAGAATTCCCCTGCTGATCAGCCTGGGATACACCACAGACGAATGGCCCAACTCACGGAATCGCAAGGCTTTTGAAAAAATCGTACGATATAACAAATACTGAAATATGTTAAAAGAGTTAGGTTGAAAAGTTGAAGAAGAGAGTTGAAAGTTGGAAGGTTGAAGCGTTGAACGTATGGAAGTTGAAAGGTTGAAGCGTTGAACGTTTGGAATGTTCGAACGTTGGAAGGCTGAAGAGTTGAAGGTTGCTGACAATGAGATCTTAAAAAACATATTCAACGTTCAAATGCCAGACAAACGTCCAACGTATAATGTCAACGTCATAACAAACATTCAACAATTCAACAATTCAACAATTCAACATCTTAACAATTTAACATCTTAACCTCTCTTCAGACAAATCATGAACCCTATAAGCAATAACATATCGCTGAAACAGTACAACACCTTCGGTGTGGAAGCCAAAGCCAGGTATTTTGCTTCCTTTTCCAGTGAGGAGGAACTGAAAGAACTGCTCACCGATCCTGATTACTCTAATGAACAAACGATTATCATGGGAGGAGGAAGCAACATCCTGTTTACTTCTGATTATGAAGGGCTGGTGCTGATCAACCAAATAAAGGGAATAGAAATACTGGAAGATACGCAAGAATTTATCACCATCCGGGTGGGGGCCGGAGAGAACTGGGATGACCTGGTGGAATACTGTGTAAATCAAGGTTGGGGTGGGCTGGAAAACCTCTCCTATATCCCCGGAAGTGTTGGTGCTTCCCCCATCCAAAACATCGGGGCTTACGGAGCAGAAGTGAAAGATACCATCACGATGGTTCATGCCCTCAACCGGGAAAACCTGATACCACTGACCTATTCCAACAAAGACTGTTTGTTTGACTATCGCGACAGCATCTTTAAAAACCGGCTCAAAGGCAAAAGGGTGATTACTCATGTTGTTTTCAAGCTATCGAAAAAACCCGTCTTTCACCTGAATTATGGCAACCTGAAAGAAAAAGTACAGCAAAAGGGATCCCCCACCCTGCAAATCATCCGGGAAGCGGTCATCGAGATCCGAAAAAGCAAGCTTCCTGAACCTGAAGAGAAAGGCAGTGCCGGCAGTTTCTTCAAAAATCCGGTGGTCACAAGCAAAGAATTCAAAAAATTGCGCTCAACTCATCCGGACATGCCCTCCTATCCTCTTCCCGATAATCGGTATAAAATCCCGGCCGGATGGCTAATCGATCAGTTGGGTTGGAAAGGACACCGCGAAGGGGATGCCGGGGTCCATTCAAAACAGGCCCTCGTATTGGTCAATCACGGAAAAGCAAGCGGAAAAGAGATCTGCCGGTTGAGCCAAAGGATACGTGAATCGGTATGTAACACCTTCCACATTGATTTGGAATATGAAGTGAACATCTTATAAGAGGCTAATCGCAACAGCTTCTTTACGCAGCAACAACATCCATTGATCGAAAAGATCCTGTCCACTTCCGGTTTTACACACTTACTTCAAACAAAGGATCCGGATCCAATTCTGGTGGGCGGCTCCTGCGCTTTAGTTCATGAACATGCCAAAACCCCGCTTCAAATAGCGATAATCCAGGTAATAGATGAATTTCACCGATAAACTGTTGATATGATCACTCTTAAGTGTTCTGTCCAGGTTGTTGAAATAGTTTCCTGGAATATCCCGGGTACTGGTAAAAATGTTGTTTTTCCATACCACCGATAATTCGCTTCCGGGCGAGAAATGCCAGAGATACTGAAGATAAATCGTCAGGGCATTATAGCTGAGGTTTTTATCACCACCGAAAGTATCATGCCCCAATGCGGGTCCAAGATCCCCTTCCTGCTGAAGGGGATAAAAATTGGAATAGTCAACCGTTCTCCAATAATGCCTTATACGGAGATTCAAAAGATCCCGGCTCGAAAACTTATAACTGCTGCGCAGGCTGTTGGTAATGGTTTTCACATCCCGTTTGCCAAAGGTAACAGCAACATCTCCGTTCCCATTCACCCCATCGTCTACATATCCTATGTCATTGAGCGACATATCATACCCAAAGTCATAATTCACCGAAAAACGGTCGCTAAAACGGATGTTGGGAGACACTTCAAAACCATAACGCTGTTTTCCATATTTGGCAGATTTGCTATACGATCCCTCCAGGCGAAGGCTCAAATTTTTGCTGTTATCGGTGCTGTACCAAAAACGCGAGGAAGTACGGCGTGGTCTTTTATACTTCCAATCCCAGCCATCGACGCGGGGCTCAAAATAATCGTGCGATTCGGGCTCCCAATTCACAAAAAGGCCCAGATTGCTATGATTCCTGAAATTGGCCATACTGAACATCCGTGCTTCCATGCTCTGATATTTCCTGGGGTTATAGAGCTGCGAATATTCCAGGTCGATGTTGTTGTACCAGCTTAAAAAAGGGCCAAATGGCTCATAGATGTTATACTCCAACTCCATCTGCTGCCGGAATTGGTTGTTGCGCCGATCATAGCCCATATCGTTCGGATCATAGCTGTCGGTTTCCACGTCCTGGGCCAGCTCGAAGCGAAAATTTCCGGTGGTACGGCTCAACTCGAGGTGGTAGGCATGGCCAAAATGATTCTTATCAGAGTATTTTTGTGTGATGGCACCGCTTCCGGTAAGCTGATAGCTGTTCTCCTTATTGGCCAGCTTAAATTCCGTGGCCGTCACATTGGAGGTATAATTGCCCTTGAAATGGTGCACATTGGTATTGGCCAGGCTGACATAGGAATTGTTTTTCAGGCTCTGATCAAGCACCACCATATTGTAATTGGTGAAGGGCTGGGTGGTGACCTTCTCTTTGTCACCGGTGAGGGTATCCCGCAGTATAGCCTGAGCTTCATTAGTGAGGGCATTTAAAAAACCAATACCCAGCCCGTTATCGGTACGGCCGGAGATCTTGGTGGCGTTGATCATCCGGGTCTCAGTGGGATTTTCGGCGACCACCTGTGTGCTGTCGGCTTCTTCTTCAGCTCGGCCTATTGCGGAGGGTTCTCCTCCTATCCTTCTGGAATAAAAGATGTTCCCCTTGTTGAACAATTCGGTCCCCTCGGTAAAAAAGGGTCTTTTTTCCTGATAGCGCACTTCATAAGGGGAAAGGTTCAGCACACGGTCTTCTGTCTCCACCTGCCCGAAGTCAGGTATAAGGGTCATATCCAGGGTAAAACTCTCATTGATGCCATATTTCAGATCCATCCCACCCCTGATGTTGCTTGTCCATGAGCCTAAATCGGGATGTTTCTCCACATATCCGGATAGATAGGGCGTAAGGGATAATCGAAGAGGCGGGTTGATATCGTGGATGCCGCTCATCTCCCCGGCTTGATTGACAATACCTTGCTGTTTCACATCCAGGTATTTCCAGGTGTCCCATTCCCGATACCGGCGGATGTGCCGGAAAAGATGCAGCCCCCAGTTCTCTTTGACCTGGTTGGGAAAACGAAGAGAGGAATAGGGGATTTGTATTTCAGCCACCCATCCACTGTCGCTAATGCTGGTGGCAGTGCACCAAACCGCATCCCATGCAGCATCCGTTCGCCTTCCAATGTGCTTGATATCGGACTGTACATTGGATGCCGACACGGTAAACTCAAGCATATTCACCCCGTCGTTAAAAGGGTTCAAGAGCACGCTGAACAAATCGGCATTCAGACTGCTCAAACCACGAGTCCGCGCCAATCCGCTGAAATCTCTGTTGCCCAACTCACGGTAAATGCTGTCGGGGTTGGGATCATACATTCGGGCACCTATATAAATAGCCTGGTCATCATAGATGATCTTGACCTCGGTGGGAAAAGAAGGCTCCCGTTTATTATAGGGCTGGTATTGATAGAAATCGCTGACTGTAACGGCTTTGCTCCATGTCGTGTCATCCAGCAACCCGTCAATCGTTGGTGGTTTGCCATTTTTAACCGCTTCAAGCACCTTTTCTTTATTCTGATCCTGTTGCTGTGCAAATAATGAATTAGGAAACAATATCAGTAAAACCAGCAAGTGGCCTATCGCTCTAATGATCATCAAAACTTTCCGTTTTAGTGTTTAAATTCGCTTTTATGACAAAAAATGGAGGGAAAAGTTTAAACACTCAAAACTCCGATGAGAAGTGGAACTTGATGTTGGGGTATTTTTCCTGGGCCATCTTTAGGGAATGAGGTGATTCGGCAAGGAAAACCTCCCTTCCGTGCCTGTCTACTGCCATGGCCTGTTCTTTTCGTTTGCGAAAATCCTCCAGTTGTTCCCTGTCTTCGCTTTCAATCCAGCATGCCTTATACATGGGCAGGTTCTCATAACGGCAGGAGGCGCCGTATTCATGCTTCAGGCGGAACTGGATCACATCCAGCTGAAGTTGACCTACCGTTCCGATGATCTTGCGGCCGTTGTTCTTACCCTTAAAAAGCTGAGCCACACCTTCCTCCATCAACTGATCGAGGCCTTTATCCAGTTGTTTGTAACGCATGGGATCGGCATTCTCCACATACCGGAACATCTCGGGTGAGAAACTGGGAAGGCCTTTGAAATGTATGTTTTCACCTTCGGTCAGTGTATCCCCGATCTTAAAATTACCGGTATCGTGCAAACCAACAATATCACCCGGATAGGCTTCCTCCACCACCGATTTTCTGGAGGCCATGAAAGATGTGGGACTTGAGAATTTCATCTTCTTGCCTGCACGAACATGCAGATAGTTGGTGTTCCTCCTAAAAACCCCGGAGCATACCTTAACAAAAGCTATCCGGTCACGGTGGTTGGGATCCATATTGGCATGGATCTTAAAGACAAAACCCTTGAACTCATCTTCCCCCGGCAAAATGTGCCGCTCCTGGGCCTCTGTGGACTGCGGAGCCGGTGATATATCCAGAAAACATTCCAGCAGCTCCCGTACTCCAAAATTATTCAGGGCACTGCCAAAGAAAACAGGTGCCAGGTGTCCCTGCATATATTGATGGGGATCGAACTTAGAATAAACCCCTTGTATCAGTTCCACCTCTTCGCGGAGGGTGGCGGAAAAATCCTCACCTATGTATTGCTCCAGGTCGGGGTTGTTCAAATCCCGGAATTCAATAGCCTCTTCCACCTTCTGTTTGCTCTGTCCGCTGAAGAGATTCAGCTTTTCCCCATACAGATCATATACACCCTTGAACTGCGGACCACTGCCTATGGGCCAGGAAAGGGGCCTGACCCGTATCTCCAGTTGCTCCTCAATCTCATCCAGCAGATCAAATGGATCCTTTGCCGGACGGTCCAGCTTATTGATGAAGACAATAACAGGTGTGTTGCGCATCCGGCATACGCTCATCAGCTTCTTTGTCTGCGGCTCCACACCTTTGGCCGCGTCAATAACAATGATCACGCTGTCCACGGCCGTCAGGGTACGGTAGGTATCCTCCGCAAAATCCTGGTGGCCCGGGGTGTCCAGTATGTTAACCTGCTTGCCCCGGTATTCAAACCCCATCACAGAAGTGGCTACCGAGATGCCCCGCTGACGCTCGATCTCCATGAAGTCGGAGGCAGCCGTCTTCTTGATCTTATTGGATTTGACCGCCCCCGCTACATTAATGGCCCCGCCAAAAAGCAGGAATTTCTCGGTCAATGTGGTCTTACCTGCATCGGGGTGGCTGACTATGGCAAATGTCCTTCTTCTGTCTATTTCTCCGTCAATGCTCATTATGATAGTTGTGTTTGATCTTCAATTTGTTTTTAACGAAGACGCAAAATTAGTATTTTCTGTGACAGCAACAATATTTTTTTCTCCTGGCGTCGATCAAAAGCGACACTTATCGAATCTTTCAGTGATTGGGGCTGTTTATCTGACAGGGATCAGCATTTTTCAAACCCATATTTTTTATCTTTGGGAGTCCAAATAAAAAAGCTAAGCTGCATGAAAAGTGTACGTACCATCAGCCGTTTCATTGTCGGCACCGTGCTGATTTTTTCCGGTTTTGTTAAAGCCATTGATCCATTGGGATCTGCTTATAAATTCAATGACTATTTCGCAGCCTTTGGTCTGGAGTTTTTGGATCCGATAGCCCTTCCCCTGGGCATTGTGCTGAGCACCTTTGAGTTTGTCCTGGGGGCCGTGTTGATCCTCAATATCCGACCCCGTTTCACTGCCTGGGTCTTACTGATATTCATGGGTTTTTTTACCCTGCTCACCTTTTATCTGGCCCTGGAAAACCCGGTTCATGACTGCGGTTGCTTCGGCGATGCCATTGTCATGAGCAACTGGGAAACCTTTTACAAGAATCTGGTAATTATGATTTTTGTGGTGATCATTTTTATTTATCGCCGTCAGTTTACAACGGTTTTCAGCAGGGTTCAGCAGTCAGGGCTTACTGCCAGCACCACTTTGATCATCCTGGCCTTCTCCTTCTACAGCTACCACCACCTGCCAATTATTGATTTCAGGCCCTACGACATCGGTACGCACATCCCTGATAAAATGGAGATTCCTGAGGATGCACCCCAACCTGAATACAAAACCATTCTCAAGTACAAAAAGGATGGCCGGGTGCGCGAATTCACCATGGACAGCTTGCCCGACTCAACGTGGCAATGGGTGGAAACAAAAAACATCCAGGTCCGTGAAGGCTACACCCCTCCCATCGACGGATTTTCGATCACCACCCTGGAGGGATCCGACATCACCGATATTGTTCTCAAAGAAAAAGACTATACTTTCATCTTGATTGCTCATAATCTGAAAGAAGCCCATCGTTCGGATATAGAAAAAATCAAACGGCTGAGCGATTTTTGCCGCAACAACAACGGATGCTCTTTTATTGCCCTTACATCGTCCCTTGAACAGGAGATCGAAGCCTTCAGGGAACAAACCGGGGTGCGTTTTCCCTTTTACCATAGCGACGAGATCGCCCTGATGACTATTGTGAGGTCCAACCCCGGGCTGATGCTGCTCAGGGAAGGCACGATCATTGACAAATGGCACCACAATGATGTTCCATCTCCCGGGGAAGTCCAGGCTGAATTCCTGGAAAAAGGATCTTCAGCTGAACAGGAATCACCCAACGAACAGGAACAACAGCCTCAGCCAGGCGATTCCGATGAGGAGATGCCCTCGTGAAAGACAAATCAGATCTTTTGATATCTTTGTGCCCATAAAACCCTAACCATTGGCTCAGTATTTCATAAAAAGGTTACTTTACGCGGTTCTCATCCTCTGGGGAGTAGCTACCCTGGTGTTTATCCTTTTCAATGTTCTTCCGGGCGATCCGGCCAGGATGATGATGGGTCAGCGTTCGGATGTGGCTTCTATTGAGGCCATACGGAAAGACCTGGGCATGGACCGTTCCAAAGGCCTGCAGTATGTGAAATATTTGAACGATCTCTCACCGGTGAGTTATCATTCACAGGATCCGGACAATTACTTCTTTCTGGATCCCAATATATATGAGCCATTTACCTTTCTTATAAAAGGAGAGGACGGTGCATTGGTTCTTAAAGCTCCGTACCTGCGACGATCCTATCAAAGCAGAAAACAGGTGACCACGATCATTGGGGAAACCATCCCCAACACTTTTATCCTGGCCTTTTCTTCTATCGTATTCGCCTCCCTGGTGGGTATCTTCCTGGGTATTGTGGCCGCTATATATAAAGACAGCCTGTTCGACCGACTCTCCATTTTTTTCTCGGCTTTTGGCATGTCCCTGCCCTCCTTTTTCGCTGCCATCCTGATAGGATGGATCTTTGCATTTATTTTGGGGGATGTCACCGGTCTCAATCTGACAGGCAATCTCTATGAGATCGACGATTTCGGGCAGGGCGTGCATCTCAGACTCAAGAACCTGATATTGCCTGCCTTTACCCTGGGCATTCGCCCCCTGGCCATCGTCATTCAGCTCTCCAGGAACTCGATGCTGGATGTGTTATCGCAGGATTACATACGCACGGCTCATGCCAAAGGTCTGAAATTTAGCCGGGTATTGTTCCGCCATGCCCTTCGCAATTCCCTTAACCCGGTTATCACAGCCATCTCCGGTTGGTTTGCCAGCCTGATGGCCGGTATCGTTTTTGTGGAATATATTTTTGGCTGGAAAGGACTGGGATACGTCATTGTAGATGCCCTCAACAAATATGACCTGCCGGTGGTGATGGGCGTGGTACTGACCATCTCCCTGATGTTCATCATTATTAATGTACTGGTCGATCTCACCTATGCCCTGCTTGACCCCCGGGTTCGCCTCCATTGAGGCTCTCCCGGAGGATTACTATGCAGAAGCAATGTATTTGTGCGTAATATTTCTTAATTTAGCCCATTCAAAACCAAAAAATGCGCCTATGAGACCACAAATAGTTGCCGGAAACTGGAAAATGAACAACGACCTGCATGAGGGCAGGAAACTGACCCAATCCATAAAGGAACTCCAGGGTGACATACCCGCAGATGTAACCGTGATACTGGCTCCACCCTTCATTCATCTGGCGGAGATCAGCAGAGAGATCATGGACACCCCGCTTAAACTATCCGCCCAGAACTGTGCCACCGAGGAAAAAGGGGCTTTTACCGGAGAAGTATCCGCTTCCATGATCCGCTCCACAGGGGCCCAGTACGTGATCATTGGGCACAGCGAAAGAAGGAGTTACTACAACGAAACCGATGATGTCATCTATAAAAAGATCCAGCTGGCCCTGAAAAACGACCTTTATCCGATCGTCTGTTGCGGAGAGAGTCTCTCGCAAAGAGAAAACGAGCAGTACTTCCCGGTGGTAGAAGATCAGCTTGAGAAGACCGTCTTCAAGCTCAGCTCGGAAGACTTCGGGCGGGTGATCCTTGCCTATGAACCTGTTTGGGCCATTGGCACCGGCAAGACAGCTACCCCCGAACAGGCCCAGGAAATGCATGGTTTCATACGTCAGAAGATACAAGAAAATTTCTCCCGGGATGCCGGCGAAAATACAGCCATACTCTATGGAGGAAGCTGCAAGCCTTCTAATGCAGCCGAACTCTTTGCCCAGCCCGACATTGACGGAGGTCTGATTGGTGGCGCATCATTAAAATCCAAGGACTTTATAGAGATCAGCAAATCCTTTAGCAAGTAACCCCGATGAATACCGTGGAGTTGCTCTTCATAATCCATGCAGACCGGTCAGAACGCCGAAACATCGCAGATATCCTGGTAGCCCAGCTCTCTGAATTGGGCTACCAGAGTTTTATGGATACCCCCGAAGGTCTGAAGGCCTATATTCCACAAGAAGCTTTCGACGTCCAGGCGCTGGACGACCTTCCCATTCATCCCGTGTATCCGGGTAAGATCCAATGGCAGCACCAGGTCATTCACGACAAGAACTGGAATGCGGAATGGGAGAAGAACTTCCAGCCGGTGGTCGTGGACGACCAATGTTTGATAAGGGCTCCCTTTCACCCCAGACGGGACCCCTACCCCTATGAAGTAGTGATCGAACCGAAGATGTCGTTTGGTACCGGTCATCATCCCACTACCTATCTGATGATACAATGGCTGCTGGAACAGGATCCAACCGGATCCCGGGTCCTCGACATAGGAGCAGGTACCGGTATTTTAGCCATCCTGGCTGCAAAGAAAGGCGCCGCAGAAATATGGGCTGTCGATAACAACGAATGGGCCTACCTAAACGCACGGGAAAACGCTCAAATCAACCATGCGCAAAATATACGGGTTATACAGGGCACGGTCAACAGCATTCGCCGGGAACACTTCGATCTGATCCTGGCCAACATCAACCTAAGCATACTGCAACAGGACCTGCCGGATTACGCTGATATGCTCAATAAAAACGGAATACTCATCATGAGTGGCATATATGAACAGGACATGGAAAAACTCACCGGTCTGGCAGAGAAACACCATCTGCGCTTGCTGGGTCATAAAGAAAACAACCGATGGGTAGCTCTGGCGTTCCGAAAGGACCAATCTTAAGACTTCCCGCTCAGCTGTTTTGATATTTTAGCCATTTGACGTATTTTTATTCCAATCAACCCGCATTTATGAAGATAATGAATGGCATCCTTTCAAAACCTTATCACTGGCTTCTTGCCATCATGCTCTTTTTGCCATTCCTCTCCAGCGGTCAGATCATTGATACCTTCCCCCAGGATTCCTCCCGCTTTATCCGTTCCCTCTCGGAATATATGGAAGATCGCATCAACAAGGAAAATAAGAAGGAATTGGATCTTTTCATCCACCATTGGGAAACGGGAAAATTTAATCCATCCAAAAGAGATAGCATCGTAAAGATCTCCAATGTCCTGCTGCATAACCATGCCAACCGGGAACCCCATTTTATTAGTATGATAGAGGCGATGAGAAGCATCAACGGCACCCGGTTCGATTCCCTGTATTTCGATACCTGGATGAAAGGTTTCGAGCACATCACAATGATGGACAAAGGCATGCTCCATCAGCTACTGGATTATTTTGAATTTACCATGGGCTTGCTGGAATCGCGGGGGCTGAACCTCTCCAGGACCAGGAACTGGTACGCCCTGAGCAAAGATTACCGGTTTGTGTACGATACCACGCTCAAAGTCATTTACCGGCAAACACCTCTGAAATGCAAGCATCGCAACGACAGCATCCAGATCTTTCAAACCCGCGGCACCTATTATCCCTTTAAAAAAACCTGGCAAGGCAAAGGCGGTACGGTAACATGGGAAAGAGCCGACTATTCCCGAGAGCAGATACATGCTCAATTAAACCACTATACCATCGACCTGACCAAAGCCGAATATCAGGCCGACTCTGTTCTTTTCACCAACAACTTATATTTCGATAAGCCCATCCTGGGCGAGCTTGAGGATAAGCTTTACCATGTAATGAACCCCCGGGATGCCATATATCCGGTGTTTCGATCCTATAAAAAGTTGTTTGAGATACCCAACATATATGATAACATCGATTTCATAGGAGGATTCAAGATGAAAGGAGCTCAGTTCATCGGAAGTGGAGGAAAAGGACAGGACGCCACCCTTAAGGTACACCGCAATGGCAAGGTCTTCATGACCGCCCGTGCGCAGGTGTTCATCCTAAAAAAAGACAAGGCTCTTTCACGCAAGGCTGGTATCACTATTCACCTGAAGAACGACTCCATTTACCATACCGGCCTGGGGTTCAACTACAATGTAAACGCTCAGCAGATCGAGCTGATCTCCAACGAGAACATCCTCTCCAAGAGTGTGTATTATAATACCTATCATCAGGTATCCATGAAATTTGACCGGCTCCTGTGGAAAACCAACCAGGACAAGATATACTTTACACATAGCCGCAATGCCTCCATGGGCCAGGCCACTTTTACCTCTATGAACTATTTTACCCTTAAAAGGTGGTTGGAGATCGAGATGCGCGACCGCAAGCATCCGCTCATTGCCGTGAGAAATTACTACAACCAGGTGGACAGCAGGAAATTCGATGCCGAAGCCTTCGCCAATTATATGAGGCTTCCCGCTCACCAGGTAAGACAAAGGCTGATGTACCTGGCCCAGGACGGATTCCTTTTCTACGATATGGATTCCGATACGGTGACCATCAACGATAAGCTCTTTGATTACATCCGGGCACGAATCGGCAGGATAGACTATGATGTGATCCAGATCAACTCATCTACTTCCTCACCCAACCACAACGCTATCCTGGACCTATCTACTATGGAGATGCAGATCAACGGGGTCAACCGTACATTTGTCAGCGATTCGCAGAATGTGGTGCTCTACCCCGACCACAAGGGTTTGGTGATGAAGGAAAACCGCGATTTCGATTTCGGAGGGGTTGTCGTGGGCGGACTATTTACCTTTTATGGTGATAGCCTCTCCTTTAGCTATGAGGATTTTAGCATCACCATGAAGAAAATCGATTCCCTCCACATGAGATACCAAACGGATGAGAAGAACCAATATGGCCGGAAGGTGCTCGCCAATGTCCAGAATACAGTCAATGATTTGACCGGGGTGTTGCATATCGACCATCCCGACAATAAGTCGGGTAAAGAGGATTACCCCCATTATCCCAGCTTTGAAGGTAAGAAGATGTCGTATGTCTATTATGATCACCTCTTCAACAGTCCCTATAAACGGGAAAACTTCTATTTTGAGCTTTATCCTTTTACCATGGACAGCCTGGACAATTTCAACCCGGAAAACATGAAATTCAAAGGTACCTTCATCTCTGCAGGCATCTTTCCTCCTATCGAAGAGACACTGGAGCTGAGAGAAGACAACAGCCTGGGGTTCACCAAAACCACCAACGAAGAGGGCCTGCCTTTATATGACGGGAAAGGTACATGGTATCAGCAAATTGATATGAGCAACCAGGGCCTGAAGGGTCAGGGAAGACTCACCTATCTTACCGCTGAGGCAGAGACGGAAGATATTCTCTTCTTCCCGGATTCCACTTCCATCCGAACAGAAGAATTCACCATCAGCCAGAAAACCACCGGCATACAATATCCGGATGTGGCAGCCCAAAAAGTTGATATTCAATGGTATCCCCATCGAAATGACATGCACATCAGCCAAACCGATCAGGCCTTCGCTATGTATCAGGGCAAATCAACCCTGGAAGGATACATGCACCTTACGCCAACAGGCTTATCGGGAAAAGGGGAAATGGATATGGAAAAAGCCACTTTGCAATCCCGGCACTTTAACTGGGAGGCACAAGCTTTCGATGCCGACACTTCCAATTTCCGCCTCAGAACCCTAAGCCGGGAAAGCTTTGCCTTTCAGTCAGACACGGTCAATGCCAGCATCGATTTCACCGATCAAAAGGGGCAGTTTGAGACGGTGGATGATTATTCCGTATCAGAGTTTCCCCATAACCTCTATCGGGCCTACCTGGATGAGTTCGCATGGGATATGGACAGCAACCGGGTGCATATCGAATCGAAACCCAACCCCAGGGAACAGGATCCATACTATTCCCTGAAAAAATCGGATTTTAAAGGTGCCTTATACCTGTCCACCCACAAGGGACAGGATTCACTGCGCTATACATCTCCCCGATCTACCTTCCGCCTGGCCGATACCACAATCGTTTCCAATGGTGTAAAGAACCTTCGGATAGCAGATGCTCAAATATTCCCGGATGAGCAGACTCTGAGCATACGACGCCAGGCAGACATGGATACCCTTCATCATGCAAGGCTGATCGCCGGAACAGCGCAGCAACAACCCCATGAGATATTCGACGCCGGCCTGAAGGTCAAAGGAAGCAACAAATACGGCGGATACGGAGATTATGAATATACCGGACAATCTGCCGATAACCAGTTCATTCACTTCAGTCAGATCTATGTGGACGACTCCCTGCAAACCCGCGCCAGCGGCAACCTTCCGGTAAAGGATAGCTTCCGCCTCAGCCCCTTTTTCGACTATTCGGGAGATGTACACCTGAGGGCCCGGCGCAAACTGCTGCGCTTCGACGGAAACGTAAGAATGGTGCATTCCTGTAACAGCATCGGCCGGCGTTTTGTACAATTTGAATCGATTATTGATCCCATGGATGTGCAAATTCCCCTCGGGGTAAAAAATACCGACCGGAAAGGAAGAAAAGTATTTGCAGGATCCTATGTTACCCTTGATTCGTCCCATATATATTCTACTTTCCTGACGCCCAGGAAGGATCCCAGCGACGATCAGATCCTATCCTCCTCCGGCTGGCTCAATTATAATCCCGATCACAAGACGTATGAAATAGCCTCGAAAAAACGCCTGAACGGCAAAGAGACGCTTAGCCCCTACCTGGCCCTTACACGAAACACCTGCCAGTATCATGCGGAAGGAAAAATGAACCTGGGGGTCGACTTCGGCGAGCTCAAGATCAACCCCGTCGGAAAACTGGATCATGACCTGAAGACGAACCAGGTTAAACTGAACCTCACCCTGCCGGTGAAATTCCTTTTCAGCCAGGCAGCCCTCGACTCCATGGCCCGGGACCTGGTCCATGACCAGGCTCTGCAAACCATCGATCCCCAATCAGAGACTTACAGAGAGAATCTCTATAGGATAGTGGGGGAATCACCTACCGATAATTATTTCCAGGCCCTTCAGGCTCCTGACTCCCTGCCCGGTAAGAAAAACGATATACCCCAGGCAATGAACCAAAGCATCCTGTTTTCCAACATAGCATTTACATGGAACACCTCCACCAATTCCTATATTGCCCGTGACGACATACATGTAGCCATGATCAACGGCAAGCCGGTGAACAAAAAGATGGACGGCTTTATAGAGATCGTCAAACAAAAATTCGGGGATAAGCTCTATATCTATCTCACTCCCGATCAAAACAGCTATTATTTATTCTACTACTTCAGAGGTATGATGCGCACCACTTCAAGCAACCGAAAATTTGTGAAGGCCATCGAGGAGGTACCCAACCGCAAACGCGACATAAAAGAAGGATTGACCAATACCGTATACCGGTACCTCCTCTCGACCCAAACCAGTTTCGCCCGGTTCAAAAAACATATGAATGATGTGTTGAAAGAGATCGCATCAGGCGAGCAGGCTCAACAACCCTCCAGGGAAGAAGAGGCTTCCTCCCCCAAACAGGACACCCCCGAATCCAACGATAGGCGGGAATAGGTTGAAGAAAGTTGAAAGTTAACAGGTTGAAGAGTTGAAGAGGATCGATCCTGCCGGAAAATGGGAACTAACCACAAAATGCCCGCAGGTTGTTGATCTGCAGGCATTTTGTGGTAGCGAGAGTGAGACTTGAACTCACGACCTCAGCATTATGAATGCTGCGCTCTAACCACCTGAGCTATCTCGCCGTTTTTTCAGGTGTGCAAATATAATATTTTATTGAAATAATTATAAATTTTTACAGGATTTTTATAAATTGCGGAAACAACCGATCTTAACCTCAAAAAATCATCTAATCAATGGATTAACAAACTTACTGCCAATACCATATCAGGTTTCCTTGCCGGTGGCATAAAAGAAGAGAAACCCGTTGATCGATCCAAACATCCTACTGATTGACAAGCCAAAAAACTTAAATTACAGGAATGAAAGAAAAATTAGAACTCGAGTATTCGGTAAATGTATCTCCCAACATCCTGTTCTCCCGACTCAGTACACCAAGCGGCCTGGCAGAATGGTTTGCCGATGATATTTACGTTCAGGACGACATTTTCCGTTTTATATGGAGCAATGCTGAACAACAGGCTAAACTTTTACACAGGAGGAAAAACCAATGCATCCGCTTCAAGTGGGTGGATGACGAAGACCACCAAAGTTATTTCGAGTTCAAAATTGCCAAGGATGAACTAACGGGCGATGTGGCTTTGATCATAACCGACTTTGCCGCCGACGATGAAAAGCAAGATACCATCGAACTTTGGGATACACAAATCTCCAACCTGAAGCTTGCCCTTGGTGTGGCGTAATTTTTTTCTCCCCTCGTTCCCACATCCTTGAAAAATAACTTAATTTTGTGTGCGTTTTTAAGAGATAAATGACAGGAGAAGACATTGAAGCGACTTCATAAATTATTGCTCAAGGAATTTTCCAAACCACTTGTTGCCACCTTTTTTATTGCTCTTTTCATCCTGATCATGCAATTTCTGTGGAAGAAGATTGATGAGCTGGCAGGCAAGGGCTTGGATACAGACATCATAGCCGAATTGTTGCTTTATGCATCGGCGGGCTTGGTACCCCTTGCATTACCGCTGGCCGTATTGCTCTCTTCTATCATGACTTTCGGCAACCTGGGAGAAAACCTTGAATTAACTGCCATCAAATCTTCCGGCATTTCCCTTCAACAATTTATGAGGCCCCTGGTCGTGCTGATATCGGTACTGAGCATCGCCGCCTTTTTTTATGCCAACCACGTGATCCCCTATACCAACCTGAAAGTAGGCTCATTGCTCTATGACATCAAAAAACAAAGGGAAGAACTGCAGATCCGCGAAGGGGTCTTTTACAATGAAATTGAAGGCTACAGCATCAAGATCGGGGAAAAGAACCCCAAGACCAATCTCATGAAAGAGATCATGGTATATAAGCATGACCAGCAAAAGGGCAATGCGGAGGTCACCGTAGCCGACTCCGGGTACATAAGGATGACCAGCGACGAGACCAAACTCCTGGTGACCCTCTACAACGGTCAAACCTACATAGAGATGGACGAGGGCAAGAAAGCCCGCTCTCGCAGAGAACCCAAAAAATATCCCCACCAGGTGCGGAAATTCCAAAAAGAGACCCTCTTGATGGACATATCCGGGTTTAACTTCACGCGTACCGACCAGGAATTGTTCAAAGACAATTACCAAATGCTCAAGCTGAACCAGCTGGAAGCCAACAAGGATTCCCTGGAACATGTTTTCAACAAAAAAGCTTCCGAACTATCGAATAAACTTGAGGGAAACCTTTTTATCAGCCGCCCCAGCCAGCCCAAAAAACAGGAACCTGAAAAGCCTTCTGACTCGCAGAAACAGGCTAACAAACAACATAACAACAAAAAGAAGAGCGATGCCCCTCCCCGGCATCCCCATGCCTCCTATTCACCACCCAAATCATCCCCATCGAAGAAAGATACACCTGCCATTGATTCTGCCCGGCAGGATGCGACCCGGCCATCGCCAAAGGATTCGTTACAAACCGTTGGTAAATTCAACCTGAAAAGACTCTATGACACACTACCGGCCGAGAGCAAGCTGTCCATACTGCGCAATGCACTCGGCAATGCCAGACGCAACAGCAAATCCATATCCAACTTCAGACGCATCCTGGAAAACCGGCAAAAAAACATCTACAAACACCAGATATACTGGCATGAAAAATTCACCCTTGCCTTTGCCTGTATCATCTTCTTTTTTATCGGGGCCCCGCTGGGCTCGATCATCCGAAAAGGAGGCCTGGGAACCCCCCTGGTTATATCGGTGGTCATGTTCATTGTTTATTACATCATCTCCATCACCGGAGAAAATTTCGTGGAAAAAGGAATATTGCCGGCAGAGATCGGTATGTGGCTTTCATCATTCATATTTCTACCCCTTGGAATATTCCTTACCTATAAAGCTACCAATGACTCCATGATCATGCACCCCGAAACTTACATCAAAGGCATACAAAAAATCCTGGGTTTCCGTTCAAAAAGAAAGACCGGTGGTGATTCCGAATAGCACAATTTAGCAAACAATAATTAGGCAAATTTTGTCATTTAATATACTTTTGTATCCTATCAATCTTACAAACAACTCATCATATATCAAACGCTATGGCCAATCAGCAAAACGAACTCAAGCATCGCCTCAACACGATAGAAGAAGCTATTGAAGACGTACGCGACGGCCGGGTTGTGATCGTAGTGGACGATGAAGACCGGGAAAACGAAGGCGATTTTATTGTAGCCGGTGAGAAGATCACCCCCGAGATCGTCAATTTCATGGCCAGGCAGGGACGGGGACTGATTTGTGCTCCCCTGCCCGAAGACCGCTGTAATGAGCTTGACCTGGAATTAATGGTTGGCAAGAATACCTCCATGCACGAAACACCTTTTACCGTATCGGTTGATTTGATCGGTCATGGTTGTACCACAGGCATCTCGGCATCCGACCGGTCTAAAACCATCAAATCCCTTGTTGATCCCAATACCCGTCCGGAAGATCTGGGACGGCCGGGTCATGTGTTCCCGCTAAAGGCCAAGCAAAAAGGTGTCCTTCGCAGGACCGGACACACCGAAGCCGTCGTCGACCTCACCCGCCTGGCCGGCCTGCGGCCCGGAGGAGCCCTGGTGGAAATCATGAATGATGATGGTTCAATGGCCCGTTTACCCGAACTGTTTGAGATCGCCGACAAGTTCAACCTGAAGATCATATCCATCGAAGATCTCATCGCCTACCGCATCCGCCAGGAAAGCCTTATCGAACGAGGGGTAAGGGTTAAACTGCCTACCGAATACGGCGATTTTGAACTCATCCCCTTCAAGCAGAAATCCAATGGCGTCGAGCACATAACCCTGGTCAAAGGCAACTGGACCCAAGAAGATCCCGTTTTGGTGCGGGTACATTCATCCTGTGTCACCGGCGACATCTTCGGTTCAAAACGTTGCGACTGTGGCTCCCAGCTCCATAAAGCCATGAAGATGATCCAGGAAAAGGGTCAGGGCGTGCTGGTCTACATGAACCAGGAAGGAAGAGGTATTGGACTGTTCAACAAGATCAAGGCCTATAAGCTTCAGGAACAGGGCCGCGATACAGTCGAAGCCAACCTCGACCTGGGCTTTGAAGAAGATGAAAGGGATTATGGAGTAGGTGCCAACATCCTAAGAGAACTCGGCCTTGGAAAGATCCGGCTTTTGACCAACAATCCTGTCAAAAGAAAGGGCCTGGAAGGCTACGGACTGGAGGTAGTGGAAAATATCCCCCTGGAAGTGACACCCAACAAACACAACCGCTTCTACCTGGAGACCAAGAAGATTAAAATGGGACACAGCCTGGAACTTGTTGACCCCAAAGATGACCTCGAAAAAGAAAAGCAAAAGGAAAAGAAGGAAGAACCCCTTCCCTACCCCAACGGTTCCTCAAGTAACAAATAACCTTTATTGTAGCTGATCCAGAATTTGTCTTTTTATATCCCGCGGCGTTTGCTGAGCTTGACGGGAGATATCATATAAGCTTGACTCCGCAGGCAACCGGTTCAGATCATATTTTTGCGCCAGGTAGTTCTGAATCCTTTCAATTTCCAATCCATAAAGCCATGCCACCTCTTCCAGGGTGATGGTGCGATAAATTTTTTTCTCCGCCTCATAGGATGCCTTGTTTACTGCTGATCGCATGCGCTGATATAAGGCATAGGGGGTTATACCAAGATTTTCGGCATGTTCCATCAGGGTGGCCCTGGAAGAAAGCTTTTCCATATCCTGGCGGCTCATCCATTCCTTAAGACTTTTTGAATCCATCCCCAGCTCTGTAGCTACCTTTTCCAGGGACTGCCGGGGCACTATCGTTTTACTCTCCACCTGAACCATCCCGGCCCATTCGTCGGAAAGTGCATTACCTGCCTGATAGATCAGATGAAAAGGAGGCAGGTACATCAGCGTACCCACCAGAAACACCACAGAGATCACCAGGGAAACATACAACTCCCTTCGGAAACCACGAGGCTTGTAATTGAGCATGTAGGCCCTGAGATTCCTGAGATGGATCTTTAATATATGAAACAGGGCGAAGGCAAGAAACAAAAAGGAAAAAACCGTATGCAGGGATTCCCATCCTGATTTGTCCACTCCCAGTATCTTCCAGTCCAGCCAACGGGCTACGGTCCCTTCCGGCTTGAAATACAGGATGAGACCGGATAAAAGCATCAACACAAACGTGAACAACAGATTGAAACTTATAAATATTTGCCAGTTAAACCTTCTCATAGAGTCAGAATTTAATCCCGGCTAAAATACATTAAGTGGATCAATTATGGGTTAAGCTCCGGAAAAAATTATTGCCTAATTTTGCAGGGCAAACCAATCAAAAAAGCTATGATCCCAAAAAATGAGTTCAGGATTGTATTCATGGGTACACCGGAATTTGCCGTAGAAAGCCTGGAAAGATTAATCGGGCACGAATATAATGTGGTTGGGGTAGTGACCAATCCGGATAAACCAGCGGGCAGAGGCCGCCAACTCAAGGAGTCGCCTGTAAAGGTCTTCGCCCGCGAACACAACCTGCCGTTGCTGCAACCCCACAATCTGAAGGATGAAGGCTTTGCCCGCGACCTGGAAACCCTTCGCCCGTCCCTCCAGGTGGTAGTGGCATTCAAAATCTTACCTCCGCGTGTATTTACTATACCCCGTTGGGGCACCTTCAACCTGCATGCATCTTTGCTGCCTGATTACCGCGGCGCTGCTCCCATTAACCACGCCATTATGAATGGAGAACAAAAAACAGGTGTCACAACTTTCTTTCTGGATCCCAGAGTAGATACAGGTAGCATCATCAAATGGAAAGAAACGAATATTAAAGATCATGACAATGCCGGCTCCCTTCATGACCGGCTGATGGTGCTGGGTGCCGATCTGGTAGTGGAAACTGTCGAAGCCATCCGAACCGGTAAATACGAGACCATCCCGCAAAACCGGCTGATCAACGATCAGCAGCCACCCAAAAAAGCGCCCAAGATCTTTAAAGAAAATTGCAGGATCGACTGGAATCAACCGGTTCAGGCCATTCACGACTTCATACGGGGATTAAGCCCTTACCCGGCTGCATGGACCCGGATGACCAATACACAAACCCTCACCCTGAAAATTTTCCGGGCCCGACCACAAATGGCTTCGCACAAGCATCCCTGCGGCAGCATACACACCGATCATAAAAGCAAATTAAGGGTGGCTGCATCCGATGGTTTCATCTTCATCGATGAGATCCAGCAATCCGGAAAGAAAATGATGTCGACGGTTGATTTTATCAAAGGTTTTCGCAATATCGAAGCGTTCCGCTTTGAATAGATGTAAAAAACAATGTTGAACGTCAAAATGTTGAACACTAAAAAGTTGAACGTCGAACGTTAAACGTTAAACATTCTAATTGTCGGGTTTGGTCTGGCGCAGCCAAATCTTATCGCCCGGTTCAGGTTCCTCTCCCTCTTCCATCCTGTTTTTCTCATAAAGCTCTTCCAGCTTCACTCCGTAGCGCTGGGAGATGGAATGCATGGTTTCGCCTTCTTCAACCTTATGATGATTGTAACCCCGGGCTGCCTTCTTCCGCTTGGGCTGCAGATAAAGGATCTGGCCGGGACGCAGGGCGGCTGTATCACTCCACTCATTGTATTTCTTCAGCTCCCAGGGGAGCATATCCAGCTCCTTATTAAGCTTTTTGAAGGTGTCTCCCTCGCTTACCACGATATAGTCGATGCGGTTGCGGGTACGGATGCGGTGTTTTCCGGCTGATATGCTGTAATTGTCGACGTTTCCAAGGGAAGAACCACCACCTGTATATTCTGGAGTAATCTGCGGTGCGTTCATACGGTCGAAGCGATGCAACTCATATCGTTCAATCAATTCAATGAGCCGTGAGGCATAGGTAGGACTGGTTGCATAACCCGCTCTCTTAAGGCCGCGGGCCCACTTCTCATAATCGGTTCGTCTGTAATCGAATAAAAAATCATAGCGGCTTGAAGTGGTAAGAAAATGCGAATGGTCTTTAAAAGAGTCGTATACGTTGGGGTATTTACGGAAACACTCATTGCGGCGGTCATCATCGTGAAAGATCCGCTTTCCGTTCCAGGTGCTGTGACATTTGATGCCAAAATGATTGTTGCCTTCCCTTGCCAGCCGGCTATTGCCGTAATCGGATTCCAGTATGCCCTGCGCCAGTGTGATACTGGCCGGTATACCGGTGCGGTTCATCTCCTGAATGGCCAAATCCTTGTACTCATTGATATATTGCTTGCTGTTTTCTGTTTGGCGGGGGATAACACTCCGCTTCTGGGTGGAGCAGGAAGCGGCCAGGAGCAAAAAAACCAGGAGATATCGGAATTTCATTTTCCAACTTTGTTTGGATCAAATATAAAGTTTTATCTTTGGTGAACAATACAAAAATTCTTCCAAATCGCGATCCAGGCATGAAAAAAAAGGAAGTC
>JAGXLL010000098.1:0-4490 GCA_018334675.1 Bacteroidales bacterium
TGACGCATTTCAAAAATTATCAGCAGCTTGAGATTGAGTTTTCCCCCAAGGTCAATTGCTTTGTGGGTTCCAATGGTGTGGGCAAAACCAATGTGCTCGATGCCATTTACTATTTATCGATGTGCAAGAGTTACCTGAATCCCATCGACAACCAGAATATCAATTACAATGAGGAATTCAGTGTTTTGCAGGGCCACTTTGAACGTCAGGCCCGCAATGAAACCATCTATTGCAGTATACACCGTTCAAAGAAGAAACGGATCAAACGCAACAAAAAGGATTATCACAAGCTTTCCGAACACATCGGGTTGCTGCCGGTGGTGATGATCTCACCGGTAGACAGCAACCTGATCTCCGGTGGAAGCGAGGAGCGGCGCAAGTATATAGACCGGGTGATCTCGCAGTACGACAAGGATTATCTTGATAAGCTGATCCGATACAACCGGGCCCTGAACCAGCGCAATCAACTGTTGAAGGAGTTTGCCCGCTCGGGATATTTCGATCCGGAATCGATAGATATTTGGGATGAGCAGATGATCCAGCTGGGTGCGGCCATCCACGAAAAACGCCGGGCCTTTACCGATGAGCTGGTGCCGGTGTTTCAAAATTACTACGATACCATCAGCGAAGAGAAGGAGAATGTGGGGTTGGAGTACAGATCCCAGCTTCAGGAGCAGGATTTTCGCAAAGGGCTGACCCAGGCCCTGGAAAAGGACAGAATGCTTCAGCATACCAGCGTGGGAACCCACAAGGACGATTTGATTCTGACCATAGAAGGCCATCCCATTAAGAAATCGGGTTCGCAGGGTCAGCAAAAGACCTTCCTGGTTGCCCTCAAACTGGCCCAGTTCGATTTTATTCAGAAAGTAAAAAATATGCCTCCCATTTTACTTTTGGATGACATTTTTGATAAATTTGATGAATTACGGGTCAGCCAAATCATTCATCTGGTATCCCACAACCATTTCGGGCAGATCTTTATTACCGATACCAGTGAAACCCGGCTCCGGAATCTTTTGGAAGGCAGACAGGCCGATTATAAATTATTCCGCGTGGGGAAAGGAGGAACGGTTCAAGAAATCAGGGAGGAAATATGAGAAGAAAAAACACACAAAAACTCCATGAAGTCATTGAGAAATATTTGGAATCCCTTGACATAGATAATAAACTCAAGGAAGTCCGGCTGATCCGCTCATGGAAAAATGTGGTGGGCACCTTGATTGCGCGCAAAACCGACCGCATTTTCATTAAAGAGGGCAAATTGTTTGTTTATATGAGTTCCTCCATTGCGCGCAACGAACTGGCCATGGTGAAGGATTCCCTTGTTGAGCGACTCAACCGCCATGCAGGTGCACAGGTGATCAATGACATTATACTCAGGTAGACAGACCCTCAGAATCTTTCCAGCTGCGAGAAAAACAGGGCACTTTCTTTCTCTGCATTTTCAGGGCTGTCTGAACCATGGATGGCATTTTTCCGTTTGTTGATTCCATATAGCCTGCGGATCGTTCCTTCCTGGGCCTCCTGTGGATCGGTTTTGCCCATCATCTGCCGCAAATCTTCAATGGCATTCTCTTTCTCAAGAACCATCACCATAATAGGACCCGAGGTCATATATTCCACCAGGCCATCGAAAAAAGAAAGTCCCTGATGCACCGCATAAAGCCGGTGCGCTTCCCGCTTACTTAGCCAGACTCCCTTGATGGCTGCTATACGAAAACCGGCCTGGTTGATCATGTTGAGAATAGGACCGGTCAGGTTGTTCTGAAAGGCGAGCGGCTTGATCAGTGCAAATGTTTGTTCCATAAGGATTTTTTTTTCTAATTTAGAAAATAATTTCAGTCAATGGTTTTTCTGGTCAAAACTTATAAATTTGTCTTTTTTTAAATTCAGCCATTTGTGAAGCGCATCAAAACGCAATCAATAGATGAGATACAAAAGCAGCTGGCAAATGTTCAGCAGATTCTGATCATGACCCATTACAACCCCGATGGCGATGCCATTGGCTCTTCATTGGGTCTGTATCATTTTTTGTTGGCTGCCGGGTACCGGGTCGATGTAGTGGTGCCCAATGATTATCCGGTGTTCCTACAATGGATGCCCGGCAACGATAAGATTCTGATGGCCAATAAAAGTCCGCAGGAGGCCTTGGAAAGGATTGAGCAGGCTGAGTTGATCTTTTTCCTCGATTTTAATGTCCTGGACCGGCTTCAGGAATTGGAGGATACACTCCGTGAAGCTCCTGCACCCAAGATCCTCATCGATCATCACCCCAATCCCGAACCTTTCGCCGATATCCTGATATCCACCACGCAGGTGAGCTCCACTTCCGAACTCCTCTATGAGCTGCTGGTGTCCATGGAGGGTGAGCAGGCCATCGACCGCAACATCGCAGAGTGTCTTTATGCAGGTATCATGACCGACACCGGTTCGTTCAGCTACAATTCATCCCTGCCGGATACTTACTATGTGGTTTCCCGGCTTATTGAGAAAGGCATCGATAAAGACCGCATTTATTGGCGGGTCTACGACAATTATTCGGTCGACAGGATGCGGTTGCTTGGCTATTGCCTGAATATCAAACTTAAAGTTCTGCCCGAATACGGGGCCGCCTACATCAGCATCGACCGCACTGAACTTGAACGTTTCAACTACCGCCCGGGCGATTCGGAGGGTTTTGTCAATTATCCCCTTTCCATCCACGGTGTGATGTTTTCTGTGATCTTTATCCAACAGGAAGATTATGTGAAGATCTCTTTCCGTTCTAAAGGGGATTTCTATGCCAATCGCTTCGCTTCCAAACACTTCGGTGGTGGAGGGCATAAAAATGCTGCCGGTGGTTATTCGGACTTATCCATGGAAGAGACCCTGGAGAAGTTTGAATCGTTGTTACCTGAGTACAAAACCCAATTGCTGAAGAATCATCTGTATCATGAGGATTAAAAAGCGATATATTGTCGGTATCGGGATCACTTTCATCACCCTCGCCATAGCCCTGGGGATCTTGTTCACATTTTACCATTCCAATCCAAGAGTACCCAATAGAAAAAAGTCTAATGATCAAGGTAATATAGAAAATCACCTGAAGCGTGTTAACAAGTTTCTGGCCGAAAAGGACCAGGAACGCATTCGCAGTTTCATTGAAAGAAGAGGCTGGGAGATGAAGCGCACCGGCTCAGGCCTCTGGTATATGGTGTATCAGCCGGGCGGTGGTCAGACCATTGAACAGGGCATGCATGTGAAACTGGATTATGAGATCCGTTTGCTCGATGGTACCCTTTGTTATTCTTCGGATTCTGTCGGTGCCAAAATCTTCAGGGTAGGTGAAGAGGATGAGCCCCAGGGTTTGCATAAGGCCATGACCCGGTTGCATGTAGGTGACCGGGCCCGGATCATCATGCCGCCTCATCTGGCCCACGGACTGATAGGCGATGGAGAGCGCATCCCCGCCCGGGCCATTTTGTTCTATGATGTGAATGTTCTGGATGCCTCCCGCCGAAAAATACGCCGGTAAAGATTTGCAATCCTTCTGAATTCATCTTATTTTTATTGGATAAATTTTTCCAGCTATGAATAGAATGTACCCCCTTCTGGCTCTTGCAGCCACTTTATTGTTTTCCTGCAGCGATAAAAGTCCATATCCCGGCTACAGCAAGTCGTCCGAAGGTTTTTACTATAACCTCCAGAAATTGGGAAACAGCGACAAGCAAGTCCAAGCTGGTGATTATATCACGGCCGATATCAGCTATCATACTATGGAAGATTCTGCCTTTTTTCAGGGGCGAAGGACGGTAAAGGTCACCCAGCCATCCTATCCGGGGTCGGTCGATGCCTGTTTTTTGATGCTTTCCAAAGGGGAAAAGGCCTCCTTCATCATCCCGGCCGGTCCCTTTTTCAAAAAAACCCTGGAGACTAACCTGCCCGGTTTTCTGAACGATCGCGACAGCATGAAGATGCAGGTGGATCTGCTGGAAGTGCAGCGCGAAAAGGAATTTCGTCGCCAAAAGGAAGCTTTTCTGAACTGGATTGAGGATTTTGGGGAATATGAACGGGTGCTGCTTCAACGATTTCTTGACCAAAAACGGATCGACGCCAAACCTACGCCCTCAGGCCTGTACCATATCGTACTGGAAGAAGGCCAGGGCCCAGGCGTGCAGGAGGGCGATACGGTTGTGGTACACTATGAAGGCAAGTTTTTGAATGGAAAGTTTTTTGACTCCACCAAACAAAGAAAACAACCCTTTGAATTCGTATATGGCCATGAAATGCAGGTTATAAAAGGAATGGAGGAAGTGATCGGAAAGATGTACGAGGGAGAGAAAGCCCTGGCCATTTTACCCTCAGAAGTGGCCTTTGGTAAGACCGGTTCTTCCACTGGCATTGTACCTCCTTATACCTCTGTTGTTTACAAGGTGAGCCTGCTGGAAGTGCGCAAAAAGACAACAGGGGAAGAAGAATGAGGTGAGGCTAAGGCTAAGGCTAAGGCTAAG
>JAGXLL010000098.1:4530-7160 GCA_018334675.1 Bacteroidales bacterium
AAAATCTCTGAAAAGTTTGAATATTTATTTTATCTAGCCGAGGCCAGAACAATAACTGTCAGTTTCTTGTTATTTTATTGAATTATCCCGACCCGCTGGGGCGGGAGAATTTTTTTGCGGTCCTCCGCTATTTTTCCTATTTTGCTTGTACATTTGCTGAAAATCTTAAAATGGTGACAATATGAAATTACTTGAAGGGAAAACAGCGTTAGTGACAGGTGCTTCCAGGGGCATCGGTAAATCCATAGCTATGAAGTTCGCCGAGGCGGGCGCCAATGTTGCATTCACGGATCTGAAACATGATGAGAGCATGGAGGCCACGGAAAAGATGATCGGTGAACACGGCACGCACTGTAAGGGTTATGCATCGGATGCCAGCAATCTGGAACAAACCCAGCAGACGGTCGAGCAGATACTGAAGGATTTTGGCAGCATCGATGTATTGGTTAATAACGCCGGTATCACCAAGGATACCCTTCTTATGCGCATGACCGAAGAACAATGGGATGCCGTGATCAAAGTCAACCTCAAGTCGGTTTTCAATTTCACCAAAGCGGTTCAGCGGTCTATGCTCAAGCAGAAGTCTGGAACCATCATCAATATGAGTTCGGTGGTAGGTGTGAGTGGTAACGCCGGACAATCGAATTATTCTGCCAGCAAGGCCGGCATCATTGGTTTTACCAAGTCGGTAGCCAAGGAGCTGGGGTCGAGAAATATAAGATGCAACGCCATTGCACCCGGTTTTATCATCACTGAAATGACCGGACAACTTAGCGAAGAGGTCACAAAACAATGGGCTGAGCAGATACCCCTTAAGCGGGGTGGTAAACCTGAGGATGTAGCCAACACGGCCCTCTATCTGGCTTCGGATCTATCAACGTATGTAACCGGACAGGTAATCCATGTGTGTGGCGGCATGAACACGTAATTGAATGTTAGCCGGAGATCCGGCTGATTAAACTGCTATTGTGTATGGGGATGAAAAGAAAGGGTCAATGGGGGCTGTTAGGTAGTTTGATGCTTATGCTAGCCGCGTGCAGCCCCGTTAGCAAGATCGATACAGAGGTGTTGGAGCCTGCCGGCCTGGCATTTCCCGATGATGTCTATTCGGTAGGCTACCTGATAGGAGAGCCGCATATCAAGATCAATACCCGGACCAACGCCCGCCCGGATGATGTGGATGCCCGTCAACAGTTTTGGACCGGCCTGATGGATGTGGCCAATACCTCCCCCCGCTTTAACCCGCGGAGCCTTAGCCTGGTTCAACCATCAAGCGATACCATTCCTTCCGACACCCTTAGCTGGCAGCTGGTAGAACGCTACACCGACAGCCTCAACCTGGATGCCCTGGCCGTGATGCACCGTTTTTTGCTGACCGACAGCCTGAAAAGAGAGTTGGTTTTAAATTATGGAGCCAGCAATTATTACTTTATTTATAAAGTGAATGCTTTGATTAAGTGGCGTATATATGACCCCCTTCAACAGGAGGTCTTCCATGGTGAGAAATATGAGGAGCAGTTTGTCTGGGAATCAGCTGCCCCGGAAGAAAGAGAAGCCATACGCGGACTTGTGGATCTGGACCAGGCCTTTCGTCTTTCGTCCTACTGGACCGGTTATGATATCGGTCAGACTATGTTCCCCTACTGGGTGACCGAGTCCCGCTCATTTTTTAGTGGTGGCAGCAGAAATTTCCGGGAAGCCAGCGATTATGTGGAACAAAACCGCTGGCAGGACGCCATCGACCTCTGGAAGAAAAGCTTTGAACGGCCCAATGAGGAACTGGCCTACCGGGCAGCTTACAATATCGCCTTTGCCCTGGAAATGCTGGGTGAGATAGATCAGGCCATCGAATGGCTTAACCGCGCCCGGGAGATCCAATACCGTAAGAAGGCCCAGGAGTACCTCGAGATACTTCAGCAGCGCAAAGAAAAGCTCGATAAACTGGATGAGCAAATGCCCATATAAGTTGCTTCCGGTTTACCTGATTTTTTCTATTTTTGCCCCCTCAATCAAATCCATGATCCAATGAGTACACCACAATTGCTTTTTGATGTGATTGTAGCCATCCTGGTGATCAATTACCTGGCCGGGCAATACCTGGAATACCTCAATGCCCGCCACCGGCGTGTGGAGTTGCCCGATACCCTTCGTGGAATTTATCCAGAGGATGAATATAAACGTTCTCAGAAATATGAGGCCGATAACCAAAAGCTTTCGTTCATATCTTCCACCTTCAACCTTTTGGTGATATTGGTTTTCTTATTTTTAGACGGCTTTGCCTGGGTAGATGCATGGGCCCGGGAACTCTCATCACACAGGCTGGTGATTCCGCTGATCTTCTTCGGTATCCTGATGCTCGCCTGGGACCTGATCAACCTGCCTTTTGCCCTTTATGACACCTTCGTGATCGAAGAACGCTATGGATTCAACAAGACTGCTCCAAAGACTTTCATCACCGACAAAATCAAGGGATATTTCCTTACTGCCTTAATGGGTGGGGGATTGCTTTTGCTGGTGGTCTGGTTCTACCACCAAACCGGTGCTTTGTTTTGGATTTTTGCCTGGGGGCTGATCACCGTTTTCACCGTTTTTCTGACCATGTTCTATACCCATTGGATTGTCCCCTTGTT
>JAGXLL010000099.1 GCA_018334675.1 Bacteroidales bacterium
CTGAAATTCGAAGAACTCTTCTACCTACAGCTTAACATTTTGCGTCAGCGGGAACACCGCATACGGAAATTCAGTGGTTTTGTCTTTGAACAGGTGGGTGAGCTTTTCAACGATTTTTATCACCAACACCTGCCCTTCCAGCTCACTGCCGCTCAAAAGAGGGTATTGAAAGAGATACGCAAGGACCTGGGTTCGGGTCAGCAGATGAATCGATTGTTGCAGGGTGATGTTGGCAGCGGCAAGACCCTGGTGGCCCTGATGAGTATGCTGATAGCACTGGATAACGGATATCAGACCTGCATCATGGCGCCCACCGAGATACTGGCTATCCAGCATTACCAGAGCATCCAACAATTCCTAACCCATATGCCGGTCAACGTTAAACTGTTAACCGGCTCCACCCCCAACGGGGACCGTAAGGAAATCCATGAACAGCTCACCAACGGAGGATTGCAGATACTGATCGGAACGCATGCCCTGATAGAAGATACGGTGCAGTTTCATAACCTGGGACTGGTGGTGATTGATGAGCAACATCGTTTTGGGGTAGCCCAGCGAGCCAGGCTCTGGAAAAAAAACACCCAGCCTCCCCATATCCTGGTCATGACGGCTACACCCATCCCCCGAACCCTGGCCATGACCGTTTACGGCGACCTGGATGTGTCGGTGATCGATGAGCTGCCTCCGGGCAGAAAGCCTGTCAAAACAGCACATTTCTTCGAATCGAAACGTTACCGGCTGGTCGAATTCATGCGGAAGATGATCCATAAAGGCCGTCAGATCTTTATTGTTTATCCCCTGATCAGCGAATCGGAAAAACTCGACCTCAAAGCTCTGGAGGAAGGCTACGATAACATCATCAGATATTTCCCCCCGCCGAAATACGGGGTAAGCGTGGTGCACGGGAGAATGAGGCCCGAAGAGAAGGATCAATCCATGCAGCTCTTTGTTAAAGGCCAAACACAGATCATGGTGGCCACCACCGTCATTGAAGTGGGTGTAGATGTGCCCAATGCTTCGGTGATGATCATTGAAAATGCTGAACGCTTCGGACTCTCGCAACTTCACCAGCTCAGGGGAAGGATCGGCCGCGGACAATATCAATCTTATTGCGTACTCATGTCCTCCGACAAGCTATCCGATGAAGCCAAAAAAAGGATCGGGACGATGGTACAAACCAACGACGGCTTCGAGATCGCTGAAGCCGACATGCAACTAAGGGGTCCGGGAGATATTGAAGGTACCCAACAAAGTGGCATACCATTTGAATTAAAAATAGCCAATCTGGCGCAGGACAACCAGCTGCTTCAGTATGCCAGAAACATCGCCTCAGAAGTATTGAATGAAGATCCTGAACTGGGGGAAGAGAAAAATCAAATGCTTGTGGAACAGCTGAAAATCCTGTCTAATAAAAAACAGAACTACAGTGTTGTCAGCTAAATGGAGTTCGCCATGAAAAAAAACCTTCAAATATTCATCCTTCTCGCCCTTATGATGGGTGCCCTTCAGGTGAGCGGCCAGGATGGCTCAAACGATAACCCGCAGTGCATACCTTCCTTTAAAAATTTTCAGCCCGGGGAGAAGATTAAATACGTGTTGACCTACAATTGGTTCCTGGTCTGGACAGATGTAGGGGAAGTGACTTTCGAGGTGAACAACTCCGAGATTAGCGATCGGCAGGCCTACCATCTGATTGGCAAAGGCAAGACCTATTCCTTCTATGACTGGTTCTACGAGGTTCGCGATATCTATGAAAGCTGGGTCGACCCGGAAACACTCAAACCCTATTACTACAAGAGAGATGTCAACGAGGGGGGCTATAAGATCGACATCACCTATCAATACAACTGGCAGGATACGATTGCGTATGCCGAATCCAAGAAGACCCGCAAACCCTTCACAAGGGATACGATCACCCTCGACGGTTGTACCCACGACGTCATGTCGATCATCTACTATGCCCGATCCATCGATTTCTCAAAATACGAAGTAGGTGAAAAGATCCCCCTCTCCTTGCTGTTGGACAGCCAGCTGGAGCCGGTCTACATCCGTTATAAGGGAAAAGAGGAAAAAAGGGTCCGTGGAATGGGCAGGTTCAAGTGCATCAAGTTTTCCGGCTACCTGGTGCCGGGTGATGTCTTCAAAGGAGGAGAAGACCTGGAGGTATGGGTGACGGATGATCCCAACCGGTTGCCCGTATGGATAGAAAGCCCGATCAAAGTGGGCAGGATCAAAGCCCGGATGGTGGATTATGAAGGCCTGAAATATGAGATGAGTTCCAAAATTAAATAAAACCTGGCAAGACCTTTAAAAACCTTTGATGCCTTGGATACCCTTGATGCCTTGATGCCTCCGGAAACATCTGAAAACCTCTGGAAATCTTAAGACTTCCTGCCACCACCTCTATAGGTGCCCTTACATCATCGGGGAGCATATGTCCCTCTTTAGTCCGGCCACCAATACTTGTAATCCCCCACTTATTCGATCTCATCCTGCGGATCCTCCCGGTATCGGTGCAGGATGATCCATCCATAAAAAAAGGCGAAGGACAGAATGCCCGGCGACCTGCTCAGCATCGATTCAAACGCCAAATTCAGCAGGAACACAATCAGCAGGCTCATACCCAGATAATCCCGTCGCCGGCAGGCTAATATCAGTGGCCAAATCAAAATGGACAGCAGCACCAACATGCCCAATATCCCAACACCCAGCAAGGTCGAAAGATACTGATTATGGGGATTAAAGGTACGTTGCATGTGCTTGAGGATATCGCGCCGGACGTACTCTTCTTTCAAATCTTTGCGGATATCACCAGTGCCTGTGCCCAGCCAAAGATTCTCACGGGTCAGATCCACGGCCACATCCCACAAAAGAAATCGCAGGGCATCCTGTTCAATCAATTCCCGGCTGTCGACCTTCTTACCCTGAATAACTTTACCGGCTAACTCCAGATAATTGTTAAAGCGATAATTGGTCAGGCCCAAAGTGGAAAGAGCAACCAGACCGGCCAACAGTGCTATCTTAACGGCGGGACTCCGGCCGTAATGAAAAATGGCCAGAATAAGAAGTACCACCAGCACGATAATTGCAGCCCGGGAGGAAATGACGAAGACCAGCAGACTGAAAAAAACCACCATCACCACGATCCATAGCCTGGATATGAGCGTTTGGCTTTGGTGATAGAGATAGAGAAGAAATGCAACGGATAATCCCATGAACAATGCAAAATAGGTTGGATGATTGAACAGGGAAAAATCTCTGTAGATGTAATAAAGGGGATAATCCAGGAATTTGTTGAAATAGGGTGGATCCAACAGCCGGTCTATAAAAAAGCCGGTGCAAATCAGGGCAATCACCCCGTTGGCTGCCACAAAGGATATAAGAATATGATGCTGACGTTTCTCTTTAATAGTCGGCAGGCTTGAAAAAGCCAGAGGGATCAGCAGCAGGGTGAGCTTACGTTCCAGATCGAAAAAAGCCTGTTCCACATTGCTGGATACGACCAGGCTCAATACATGGAAGAGATAAAAAGCGATGACCAGCCAGATCAGACGCTGGTGTTTTAACTGCCGGAACAACTGTCGGGGCATCCTGCCCGGACCGTTCTTCACGATGAGCTCCAGCAGCCATACACCAATGAAACCACCGATCAGGTAACGGGTCAGTTGAATATGGAAAGGCAGGGCGAAGACGATCAGCAATGCCAGCCCATAAATGATATCGCGGTAGCGTATATTTTTTTTTCCACCCTTTCTTCTACCGAGTGGTCCCGTTAGCGGTATATGGTTATATATCATTTTTACAGGAAAATGTTGGAGATCTTTAAGAGACGCGAGTGCTCTTCTACCGCTAAGCGGTGGGCCGGCCCCAAGCAGCGATACAGTGCTTAACGCCTCTGAGAGCGCTTAGCACTGAATCGGCGGAACGGCAAGCTCAGCAGGCCTGCCAGCGAGCCGAAGCCATAGGAAAAATGCAGCACGATAAACGACCACACGATTGCGGGCACGGAGGTTTGGCTGTCGTTGATGCGAATGGCTGTTATGACTAAAAGCAATAAATATCCTGCTCCGGCCAGAAGTAAGATCAACAGAAACCCTCCATCCACAAAAAGGCCCAATATCAGGCTTATCAGAATGAACAAAAGAGAGAGAGCAGGCACGATATGACGGAAGCTGATAGAGCGGAATTTCCGTGTGAGGTAAACGGCCATGATGTTCCACAATCCGTTCTGAAAATTCGAGCGGGCCAGCAATCCGTACCGGCCCTTGAAGTAGTAGTGGCAAAGTATGGTCGGTACCAGGAACAGCTTCCCCACCTTACGGATGATCCGTTTGGAAAATTCGATGTCCTGGTTTCTTACCAGCCGTTCATCGTATAGACCGGCCCGGTAAAAAACATCGCGGTGGTAGATACCAAAGGGTACCGTATCCACGGAGACCGGCTCCCGGGTACCCAGCCGGAACATGGAATTACCGACCCCTACGCGGTTCGAGAGCACCCTGGCAATGGAATGCCCGATGGTAGTATGATCCGAATGGGTGACCATACTGCCTCCCACTCCTACTGCATCCAGCTGCTCAAGATACTTCATCAGACCGCTGATGTAATCAGCAGGAAAAGAAGCATGGGCACCCGCTACCATAATATACTCGCCCCGGGCCTGGCGGATACCAATATTCAGCGCCCTGGCCGTTATTTGTTTGGGATTGTCCAGCAGTTGGATACCGGGATAGCGCTCTGCATAACTCCTGAGCACCTCACGGGTGCCGTCGCGGCTTAGCCCATCCACTACCAGAATCTCCAGCCGGGGATAGTCGTTACCCAAAAGCGAATCCAGACATCTGGAAATATGGGATCTCTCGTTTCTGCAGGGTACCACTATTGAAACCAAGGCATCCATCATCGCAGCACTTTTTCATACAGTTGCAACAATCTTTTCTTCTCGCCGGCCCAGTTATACTTCTTCTGCACCGCCCGGCGCCCGTTGTCTCCCATCTCTCTGCGAAGCCCATCATTTTTTAACAGATATCCGACAGTTTCTCCCAACAATCGTGGATGACCTGGTTCAATGCAGAAGCCGCACCTATTGCCCTCCACTATCTCCCTCCATAAGGGAAAATCAGAAGCGATCACCGGCAGACCGGCAGCCATATATTCAAACATCTTAACCGGCAGCGATATTTGGTGATTTGCGCCAGGCATCAACACTACCACACCCACGGCTGCCCGGCCAAGGATATTATGGATAGCAGGGCGACCCACCACCCCGTGATAGATGATCCTTGAGGCGTGCTTCCCCTGCAGCACCTGGTCAGCCAGTTCGGAGGGATAAAAGGGTCCGGCCAGTTCCAGGGAGGCACTATGATGGGACAGGCTTTCCACTAAAATATGTATTCCTCTGCTTTGACTAATCGCTCCGACATAGCAGATGGCATCGCTGCGGTGGTTATCGGCAATCCCTGAAAACTCCCTTATTGCCGGATAATTGGATACCCGCGTGATCTTATAATGCACTGCCGGTGGAAAACCATCGCTCACACCCTCCGTGGGGGTGACCACGCCGGTGAATCTCCGGGCAGCCATATTCTCCAATCCACGAATGATCTTTGAAGCCAACCGCCGCAGAGGCTTGGTCAGATAATACTTTGAAAGGATCTGCCGGGAAGTATCCTCGTGGGCATCATACAACACCTTTTTACCGGTGAGTCTTAACAGGAAACCGGCAGGTATCAGCTCCGGATCGTGCAGGTGATATAAGGCAGCCTGGCAGCGGAGGGCCTTTAAGTAGAGAAAAAAAGGAGCCAGTAACATACGGATCAGCCGGGGGTGAAATCGAACCACCCTGATAATTTCTATGCCTTCGGCTCTTGCCTCGGCTATCTTTGACGAATCGGCTCCAGCGGCAATCAGCACAACCCGATACCCGGCCCGCGCCAATGACTGGCATTCCTTATGATATATCCTGATGTCGTCGACCGGATGAGCAGAAGTAAGATGGCATACCTTTTTCATTCGATCGATGAAATAATGTCTTTATGGATGTATGAGAAAAAAAAGGGCAATTGAGTAAAAAAAGCGAAAGCAGGTACGCTGAAATGGCTGTTTCCACTAACAGAGACAAAAACTCCGGTAAGCAGGAACAACACCAGAAACAGCCCATATTGCCTTCGATATTTGAAGTAGAGGAACAACGACCAGCCCAGATAGGCCAGGTAAAATAATCCGCCGACTATTCCGGAATAGAGCACGGTGGAGATAAGTGGGTTATGGGGATAGTCATAATAACGGGGGTTCTCATAAAAAAACTCCCCATATACAGGCAACCAGGCCAATCCATTGCCTATCAGCTTTTCAGAAAAGGTATAATTCGAAAATATCTGCCGGGCCAGTCTCCATCGGCCAGAGCGGTTGTCCGGGAAGGGACCCTTCAGCATAGCCTTTAAGGAATCGAGCGTGGCTCTATCCGGAAATTCCTGCAACAGGGTGCTGGTTACAGCATCCGGCAGAACGGTTGATTTCCCACTAGAGGTAAGCTTTTCCCCTATCGTGCTTTCAGCATCCATGTTTTTGCCGGCAGATTGGGTCTTATGCTTCACCGGGGGCATCAACCGGGCAATCTTTGCATCCGGGAATTCCGGCAGCGACCTCTTCTCCTGCTCCGTTGGTAAGGCCATTTCAGGGTTCTGCATTTTTTTGGCGGGGTTCATTCGGCGAACCTGTATCCGGCTCCAGCAGGAGAGGCTGCTGCTGTCGGGGGATGAGCCCCCGCCGAACCATAGGGGCAAACTGCCGAAGACATCATAAACTACCCGGAGCCTAACCGGATGCCACTGCCCGTCGCCCTCCCATTTCCTTTCGGTTGTTGCATGCAGGCGTTTCCTGTTATGACGGTCGGGTATGCTCAATCCCAGATGTTTGTTCCACTCAATCACTCTGACCATAGCCAAAACCTCAATGGTATCTCCCACATCTACATAGAATTCGCTGGTCAATCCCTGCTCAGGTCCTGCAGCCCGTATGGCCAGGCACCCTGAGCCTTGGGGTTGGGAGATCACCTTCACCCGGGTATTGCCCTGCCTCCGGAAGTCTCCCCTACCCTCTGTAAAGGATTGATCGATCAGTATTCGCTCTTCCTCC
>JAGXLL010000100.1 GCA_018334675.1 Bacteroidales bacterium
TGCAAATATCATTCCAAAATGGCAAGAGAAATCACGAGCAGACAAGAGAATTATTCACAATGGTACAATGACATCGTCAACAAGGCCGATCTGGCCGAAAACAGTCCGGTTCGGGGGTGTATGGTCATAAAGCCCCATGGTTATTCCATCTGGGAGAAGATGCAAGCTGTGCTGGACAAGATGTTCAAGGACACCGGCCATACCAATGCTTATTTTCCCTTGTTTATCCCTAAATCGTTCTTTTCCAAAGAGGCCTCCCACGTAGAGGGATTTGCCAAGGAATGTGCCGTGGTAACCCATTACAGGCTTAAAAACGATGAGAATGGAAAGGGTATTATAGTAGACCCGGATGCCCGGCTGGAGGAAGAGTTGATCGTACGGCCCACCTCTGAAACGATTATATGGAACACTTACAAGGGTTGGATCCAGAGTTACCGTGACTTGCCCATCCTGGTGAATCAATGGGCCAATATTGTACGCTGGGAGATGCGCACCCGATTGTTTCTGCGTACAGCTGAGTTCCTCTGGCAGGAAGGTCATACGGCCCATGCTACCAAAGAAGAGGCCCAGGAGGAGACGCGCCGGATGATCAATGTATATGCCGATTTTGCAGAAAACTGGATGGCCATGCCGGTTTTGAAAGGAACCAAAACCGATTCCGAGCGTTTTGCCGGTGCCATCGAAACCTATACCATTGAAGCGCTCATGCAGGATGGTAAGGCCTTGCAGTCGGGTACTTCTCATTTCCTGGGACAGAACTTCGCCCAGGCCTTCGATGTGAAATTCACCGATCAATCGGGTAAGCTGGATTACGTATGGGCCACTTCCTGGGGTGTTTCTACGCGGCTGATGGGTGCCCTGATCATGGCCCACAGCGACGACAACGGCCTGGTGATACCCCCGAGGCTGGCACCCACCCAGGTGGTGATCGTTCCTATCTACAAAAAAGATGCCCAACTCGATCAGATCAGTCAAAAAGCCAATGAGATAAAGCAAAAGCTTCAGGATAAAGGCATCTCCGTTAAATATGACGACCGCGACACCCAGAAGCCCGGCTGGAAATTTACGGAATACGAGATGAAAGGCGTGCCTGTGAGGTTGGCCATCGGCCCAAGGGATATGGAAAATGGAACCCTGGAAGTGGCCCGCCGGGATACCCTGGAAAAGGACATCATTTCACAGGAAGGGGTGATTGAGCATGTAGAGCAATTGCTGGAGGATATTCAAAATGGTATCTATCAGAAGGCTCTCAAATTCCGTGAAGACAACACCTACTACGTCGACGACTACGAGGAGTTCAAGACCATCCTCAATGAGAAGGGTGGCTTTGTCTGGGCCCACTGGGATGGCACCGGGGAAACCGAACAGAAGATCAAAGAAGACACCAGGGCTACCATTCGTCTTGTTCCCGTTGAGGACAATCCGGAACCCGGCAAATGCATCTATTCCGGCAAACCTTCCAACCAAAGAGTGGTCTTTGCCCGGGCTTATTAAAATCTTTACCTTAACAGCCCTCCCCCTATCAGCTCTGAGCATTCCATAAGACAAGAGGGGCTAAGAGCTGATATGGGTTTTTCCTTCTTATTTTTAATTACTTGTAAGTTTTTTGGTTTGTTCTGTGCATCATTTTTATGGTGGATTCGTCTTTTCATCAGAAACCAGATGTTCATAAACGTACAGCGGGTGTTTCGATACCGTTCATTGAAAAGGCAGGAAGAAGGGAAGGATTGTGTTGTAATACGCTGTTATTCAAAGTGAAAAATTTTTTGGCATGGAATGTGATATTTTAAGTATAAACCACAAAAACATAACCATCATGAAAGTTGATCTGAAAGCCAATGAAGTTGTAGTTAAAGCTGGCGATTCCCAACATATGAACGGTAAAGGGAATATTGACGGCAAACTGATACTGACCAACCAGCGCGTGTATTTTAAGAGTCCTCAGGATACCGCTTACAATATGGAGATCATGCCAGCTGACATTGAGGAGGTAATTTACTTCAATACCGGTATGTTTTCTTCCAATGGACTGAACATCGTTACCAAGGAAGGATCACAGCTAAAATTCAAGATCAAAAAGCGCAACGACTGGGGTAAGGCGATCAATCAGATGTATTAGAATCCTATTCAGGCTTACACAATTTTTATATATATCCGCATGTTGGTTTTTTCATTGAGGGGGTGCTTCCACTGGGGGTACCCTCCAGTTTTTGATGTCTTTGAAGTTTTTTAATCCTCCGGAGAAAGCCTTATGGCGGCACCACCTCCTGCTGCCAGTTGAAGCTCAATTTCGCTTCCCTTGTGTATACTTTTCAGGGTATCGATGGCATAGCTGGTGGGATTATTTTTCCAATCTGCATCCTCACCATCTTTATACACCTGTGCGGTGTAGTTTTTTCCATGATCCAGGAAATCGCATGAAAGGGTGAGTTTCCTGGATTTTTCGTTTGTCAGGCTGCCGATATACCAGTCGTCGCTGTGACGGTCTTTTCGGGCAATGGTAACATACTGGCCTATCTCACCGTTCAGCGCCCGGGTGGTTTCCCAGTCCACCGGTACATCCTCGATAAATTGGAATGCGGGATGGTCCTGGTAATTCTCCACCAGGTCGGAGGCCATTTGCAGGGGACTATAGAAGACCACAAAAAGGGCCAGTTGTTTGGCCAGGGTGGTGTGAACCCGGTTTTTCAGATTTTTTTCCGATACCAGTCTCTTGCGTTTATCGTGTTGTTGCTGGAGCAGCACATCAAAGATGCCCGGTGTATAATCGGCCGGCCCGGCCAGCAGGCGGGTGAAGGGAAGGATGGTGTGATGGGAGGGGGGATTGCCTTTGCTCCATGCGTTGTATTCCATGCCCCGGATGCCCTCGCGGGTCATCATGTTGGGATAGGTGCGGCGGATGCCTGTGGGCTTGATGGGCTCATGGGCGTCGACCATCACCCGGTGCCGGTGGGCCAGTTCCACCACCCGCCGGTAGTGGTTGACCATAAACTGCCCGTGATGATGCATGCCTTTGGGCCTCATCTCACCTGCATAACCGGTTTTGACTGCATGAATGCCATGATCTTCGAGATACTGGAAGGCCGCTTCCATCTGTTTTTCATACATGGGGATGTTGCCGCCCGTCTCATGATGTCCGATCAAGGATACACCTTTTTGGTTTGCATAGCGCACCACTTTCTCCATGTCGAAATCCTTGTAGGGCTGGGTATAGTTTTGCACGTTGATTCCCGAAAGCCAGGATTTCCAGCCCTTATTCCAGCCTTCCACCAGCAGCCCGGGAATATGGTGTTTGGAAGCGAAGTCCATGTATTTTTTGGCATTTTCAGTAGTGGCCCCGTGACGCGCGCTCTTGTGCCAGGTGTTTAACCCGATGTGCATGCCCCACCAGATGCCCACATATTTCATGGGCCTCACATAGGATATGTCGTCCAGCTTATTGGGTTCATTGAGGTTGAGAATCATATTCGATTCGATCAGACCCCCGGGATTTTCTGCTACCTGGATGGTCCGCCATGGGGAGCGCATGGGCAGCTCGGCCTTCACCTTGATGCCGTCGGGCCAGGGTACCAGGTCGCTTTTGAACCCGTTTTTTTGATGTTTGTCACGGCTCAGCCGCATGCCGGCATAGTTGGTCAGGGCCGCTTCGTGGATGCTGATGTACAGGCTGTCGTGAGCCTGGAAGGTGACCGGCGTATTGGCCGAGTCGATTTTGGATAGAGGTGTTTCATGATAAAGGTATTCATAGGAGTCGGGATCACCCGGTATCCACCAGGATTTGTGGTCGGCGGTGAAATTGAACTCTGTGCCCTCGCAGGTGATCTCCACATCGTTGTAAGCGGTTTGCCGGGGTATCTCATAACGAAAGCCGATTCCATCGTTGAAGGCCCTGAAGATCATGTTCAGGTGCAGATTTTCGGTGGGGTTTTTCAGCTGGATCGCAAGTTGATTGTAATGATTCTGTATTTCTTTTTCTTCTCCCCAGGGCTGGGTCCATGCCTCGTTATAGCTATCGGTAGTGGCCTCCAGCAATTCAAAATTCTGATCCATGGCCGGGATGTGCTTGAAGCGGTAACCCAGCTGTGAAGTATCAATGACGGTTTGACTGCCCTTGTGAAGCATGTAACAGGGCACACCTTGTTTCAGGAAGAAAGTTGCAATAAGCTTCCCGTCGGGGGATTGGACGGTCTGTTGGTTCTTTTTTTGTGAGCACATGGCAAATGGGATTAAGGTGAAAACAGCTATTGAAAGGATATACCTTCTGACAGACTAACGGCGAACCAGATCAAATGTAACCATATCTGTAAAAGGATCAAAATATGGATCTTTAAGTAGGAAAACGACCCGGATCCGTTTGTCTGGAGTCCGGGGTACTTTTGCCCGAATAGAGGGAAGGCATCCACTCAGTGTATCATTGCCTCATTCATCTCTCAGACAATGTGCCGGATTGGTGTGTGCCACCCTCGAGGCCAGCCAGGAAATGGTCAGAATCGAGATCAGTAGCGTTATGGCACCTCCTGCAAGGAAGAATTCCAGGTTCAGATCGATTCTGTAAGCGAAATTTTCCAGCCATTGCCGCATCAGATAGTAAGCCAGTGGCCAGGCTACCATATTGGAATAGACCACCCACCGGGTATACTGCCTTAACATCAACCAGTTCAGGGACATTATGTCTGCCCCCAATGTTTTGCGGATGCCCATCTCCTTTATTCTCCGGGTGGTGGAGATAGCGGTAAGTCCGAACAAACCAAGACAGGCAAGGAATATTGCCAGCACAGTGAAGAACAGAACTTTTTCTGCAAACCGGCTCTCGCTTTGGTACATCCGCTCGTATGCTTTGCTGACCTGGGTGTAACCCAGAAAATTATCGCCTGTAATGGCTTCCCATTGTTTCTTTATGTAACCTGTGGCTTCATCGAAATGTCCTTCTGAGATTCTGGCCATGATCATCTGTTTTCTGGGTTTTAAAGTAAAAAGAACCGGTCCGATGGGTTTGTGAAGGCTTTCGTAGTGAAAATCCTTAACCACCCCGATCACCTGGTAATCCACTCCATTGCGGGTGATGGTCTTGCCCAGGGGGTTTTCCCAATTCAGGTCCCTGGCAAGGGTTTGATTGATCAGTATGCGGCTGGTATCCGGGGTCCGTTTATCAAAGTTTTCACCCCGCATAATTTTCATACGCAGGGTTTCCAGATAATGAGGATCCACATAGAGGGCATGGATGGAGATCACCTTATCCAGCCCTTCCGGTACATAGCCATTTCGAGTCAGACCATTGACCGGGTAATCCGAAGCAACTGATGTATGTTGGATATGGGGATGCCGGTTGAACTGCTCCCTGAGCAAATCGCTTTTCCTGATGCTGTTCTGATTATCAAGCCGAAGGGCGATCAGGTTGTTTTTATCATAACCCAGGTCTTTGTCTCCAACAAAAGATAGCTGGGAATAAATTACCAGGCTGCTGATAATCAATCCGGCAGAAATGATGAATTGAACCAGCACCAGGGCATTCTGCATACTCAGATTCGGCATCCTGCCGGAGATTTGATCTTTGATACTGATTGCCGGACGAACGCGAGAAACATAGAATGCCGGATAGCTGCCGGCTATGATTCCAATAAAAACAATCAGAATTGGGATGCCTATAAGCAAGGGCCAGTTGGATGGTTGGTAAAGGCTCAGCTGCTTCTGGAAAAAATGATTGAACCCCGGCAGGGTCATCTCGATCCCTATCATCGCCAGGATCAATGCCAGTATGCTCATCAACATCGATTCGCCGAGAAACTGTTTTATGATCATATTTTTGGATGCTCCATTCACCTTCCTGAGGCCTACCTCCCTGATACGATTCAGGGATAGGGCGGTGGACAGATTCACAAAGTTGATCATGGCAATAAGCAGGATCAGAAAGGCAATGCCCGAGAAGACATACACGGTTCTCATGCTTCCTGAGCGGCTGAAATCATAAAGCAGGTCCGATTTTAAATAGATCTCTTCCAGGGGCTCGAAGATGGGTTCATACCTCCAGTCCTCCATCTTTTGATTGACCTTTCGGTCGAAAAGGTCCGAAACAGCCGCTTGGGCATCTTCGGGTGTTTTGCCGGCTTCAAACAGCAGATAGGTATAGTAGCTGAAGTTGCCATCCCAGCCGGTGTAAAAATCTTTGATTTGATGCAATGTAGAGAAAGAAACCACCGCATCGAAGCCAATGTGGGAATTGGAAGGGGGAGCCTGAGCCAGCCCCTTTACGGTTACCCTAAATTTATTGTGGAGAAGCAGGGTCTTCCCCAGGGGATCCTGATCTCCGAATATTTTTTTGCTCAGTCTCCGGGTGATGACAATGGAATTGGGGGATTGTAATACCTCCTTTTCATCTCCCACCAGCAAGTTGAATGAGAAGATCTGAAAGAAAGAACTCCCGGCAAACAGAACTTCACCGGCAGAATACTTCTTGTCATCTTTCAGAAGGGTTGCCTGGTAGTAGGGTTTCAAAAGCACCTGGTCTGTGATTTCTGGGATATTTGACACCAGGTCCTTTCCCATGGCCGGCGAGGTGATGGCGCTGCGGTTGACGGAATGGGTTTGTTTTCGCTTGATGCCAAGGCGATAAATATTTTTCGAATGGGAGTGAAAACGGTCATAGCTCATTTCATCCAACACAAACAACATGATGATGATGCTGATTGTGAGTCCGATGGCAAGGCCCATCAAATTCAGAATGGAATAGACCCGGTTCCTCCTGAGATGTCTGAGCGCTGTTTTTATGTAATTCTGAAGCATGGAAAAAATTGAATTTTATTGCACAATTTAAAGACAAGAAGGTTATTGATTAAAACTATGCCTTGAAAATCAATACTTTATGTTTAACCTTTTCAACCCTCAAACCTTCAGCTCTAACTGTTTAACTTTCAACTGTTCAACTTTCAAACCTTTAATTCTCAATTTCAAACATTAAACATCAAACTTCTTCAACGTTCAACTTCAAACTTTCTCCAGCCTTCAACATTCCAACATTCAAC
>JAGXLL010000101.1 GCA_018334675.1 Bacteroidales bacterium
TCCTGGGCTCATATGAAATGAATGTCAATCCTTTCATTTATAAAGGCTATGCATATAAACCCCATCCCATTCATCATGTTATTCCTCCTGGGCTTTGGCCTGACAGGAGGAAGAGCCCAGGAAGCCATAGTGGCTTCAGGGGGCGATGCCACAGGCAGCGGGTTCAACAGCTTAAACAGAAACACCCCGGGACAAAGAAACACGGGCAGCGGGGTGTGGTCCTTATATTACAACACCACCGGAAATGACAATACGGCCAAAGGATATCAGGCCTTATACAACAACACAACGGGTTATTCGAATGTGGCCATCGGTGTTCAAGCCTTGCGCGCAAATACCGACAGGTCGAACCTGGTGGCCGTGGGCGATTCGGCTTTATATCGCAATGGTGGGGACGTCACTTATTCAAATCAAGCAATAAGAAACACAGCCATCGGTTCCAAAACACTGTATTCTAACACGAACGGTTACCGCAACACGGCCCTTGGATTTCAGGCATTATATTCCAATGTCACCGGTGCATCCAATACCGCTGCCGGCAGCAGCGCTTTATTGTCCAATGTCGATGGAAACATGAATACGGCTTTTGGCAGAGGTTCCTTAAAATACAACACAAGCGGAAACAGCAATACGGCCCATGGGGAATCTGCATTAATCAACAACACAACCGGCCATTGCAATGTGGCCGTTGGACCTATGGCCCTGAGAGGAAACAGATCAGGAAGCTACAACACAGCCATCGGTTTTGGGGCCGGACCAGGATATAATGACCATGGTTTTACCAACACCGGGGCATTTGGAAACCACGCCACTGTAACCCAAAGCAATACCATCGTAATCGGCAACCATGATATCACTACCATCGGAGGATCTGTGGGCTGGTCCAACTTCTCCGACGGCCGTTTCAAGACCAACATCACACCGGATGTGCCCGGGCTGGAGTTCATCCTGAAGCTGCAACCCGTCACTTTCAACTGGGACCTGCAGGCCCTGGAAGAATTCCAGGGAACGGCTGATCCTTCTAAAGGTGAAGCAGGCCAGGGTCCGGTGGATCAAAGCATGAAAAAAGCCCGCCGGGAGAAAGAACAAAAAACCTACACCGGTTTTGTGGCCCAGCAGGTGGAAAAAGCCGCCGAAGCCTGCGGGTTCGATTTCAGTGGGATCATCCGCCCCGCCAATGAAAAATCGATCTACAACCTGACGTATGCCGAGTTTGTGGTGCCCCTGGTCAAAGCCGTGCAGGAACAGCACAAGCAAGCCGAAGCATTGAAAAAACAAGTGGAAGCCCAGCAAAAGCAAATAGAAGAACAACAACAAATGATTGAACAACTGCTGGAGCAGATCGAATAACCCCGGTTTGTTCGAACCGGGAAGAATCATTAACCCAACTGGTACATTGATTCAACCAGATCTTCGCGCGATTCATAGACGGCATATGCGCTAATTCCTGGTGCCGATGCCGGAAAAGGGCACATAGGGCGGCTCAAACACATGCCCCGGTACCTGGTAGTGCTCCCTCAGCCGCTTCAGCTCGCCTTTCAGTGAGTCGACCTGTTCACTGTAGGCATCCCGGCCATATACGTTGCGCAGCTCGTGCGGATCTTCCCTCAAATCAAAAAATTCGTAGTGATCATCGGTATAATACCAGATGAGTTTGTATCGGTCTGTGCACACGCCTTCGTGCCGCGGTACGTTGTGGCGGCCATGGTCATAGTAATGATAATAGACCGATTCGCGCCAGTCATCCGGCTTCTGTCCCTCCAGGATAGGCTTGAACGACCGGCCCTGCACCTCTTCCGGCGGGTCCACGCCAGCGATGTCCAGTATGGTGGGGGCATAGTCGATGTTCTGGATCATGGCATCGAAGCGGCTGCCGGGCTCAATGTGGCCGGGCCAGCGGATCAGGAAGGGCATCTTCAGGGCCTCCTCGTACATGAAGCGTTTCTCGGCCCAGCCATGCTCGCCGGTAAAATAACTCTGGTCCGAAGCATAGATCACCACCGTGTTCTCCTTGAGTTGATCATTCTGGTCCAGCCAGTCAAGGATCCTGCCTACGTTGTCGTCGATGCCGTCCACCACCCGCAGGTAATCCTTGATGAACTGCTGGTATTCGAACCTCTTTAGGGCTTTGCCCTCCAGCTTGCCGGCCTCCTTAAGCCTGCGATATTCCTTTGTGATCGGGTCCTTGAAGGAATGGTATCGCTCCAGCTCCTCGCGGGTCATCCGGTCAAAATAAATGTTGTTGGAGGGATCATGGTTCTCCAGCAGGGGCAGGGGCCTGTAGTGAACGGCCATGTTGGCTTCTGCCGCATATCGCCGCGTGTCATAGTCGTCGAACAGGGTGGCCGGCTCGGGGATGCTGTCGTCTTTGTACCGGTCCAGGTAACGGAAATGGGGCATCCGGGGCACGTGGGGTGCCTTGAACTGGACCATAAGCATGAAGGGATCTTCCGCACCTTTATGTTGTTTCAGCCATTCGATGGACTCGTCGGTGATGATATCCGTGGAAAAGCCCATCTCCTGGATGGTATCGCCGGCGTTGATGCAAAAGTCGGGGTTGTAGTAGAAGCCTTGCTTGCCGGCACCGGTCAGCACCTTCGAATAATCAAACTCGTCACCCGGCAGGGCGTTCAGGTGCCACTTGCCAATAAGGGCGGTGGTGTAGCCATGCTCTTTGAGGGCCCGCGGAAACACGAACTGGCTGTTGTCCCAGGGAGCCCCATTGCCGGTCACCCCGTTCTTATGTCCATGCATGCCGGTTAATATAGAGGCCCGGCTCGGTCCGCAAATCGAGTTGCTGCAGTAGCTGCGGGTAAAGATGGCTCCTTCCTCTGCCAGGCGGTCGATGTTGGGGGTCTGGTGGATGGAGCCCTCATAAGCCCCGATGGTCCGGTTGGCGTGATCGTCGGCCATGATGTAAATAATGTTCGGGCGCTGCGCTTCTTCCCGGGCATCACCGCAGGAAGCCACCGCCACAGCCATCAGCCCCGCCGAGGCAACCATCATGGCATCAGGGATATAAAAATCTTTTTTCATGACAGGGAGGTTTAAACAATAAGAATCTCACAACTTAATTAACGCAACACCTGGGCCAACCAATTCATTTCTGCTAAAAGAATACCATTTTTCCTAATATTCTTACGACGGGAGGGAAGAATACAACAGGTAACTATTCCATTGTAAATGAAGAATAATTCTTCCTGTTTATAACCTGAAAATGGCTGTCAGGATAAGAGTTCAACCATGACTTGGGAGGCTTTGCTTTGCTTTCGCTTTGCTTGATCTCATAGGCCCACAGTGCACCCCCATGTTCTTCAATGTAGTCTATCTCTCCACCTGTATATACCCGCCAAAAATAACCATTAACGTTTTTTTGCTTATAGCCCAGGTATTTTTTCCTTTCAGAAAGTATGAAATTCTCCCAAAGTTGACCCGTATCATTCCTAAAATTTAACGAATTAAAATTATTGATCAACATATTTCTAATTCCATTATCATAAAAATAATACTTATCCATTTTGGAGATCTCTTTTCTAAGATTTCGGCTAAACCCGGAAAGCCGAAAAATTACAAATGACTCCTCCAACAAATACAAGTAATGATTGACCGCTTCTCTGCTTATTTGAAGCCTCTGACTCAGTTCATTAACAGAAACCTCACTTCCTATCTGAAAAGCCAGCAACCTTAACAGGTCCGATAATTTACGCTTATTCCGAATGCCCGTTAATTCAAAAATATCTTTATACAGGTATGAGTTTCCTATTTCATTCAACCGCATCACTTTTTCATCAAAGCCATCTTCTGTATAAACTTCCGGATAATTTCCATAAATCATCAGATCCTCCAGAAAATCATCCACTTCGAATTCGGTATGATGTTGGCCAAGCTCCATCAAAGACAAAGGAAATAAGGTAAATACCGATTTCCTTCCCGTTAATGCCTCAGTTACTTCAGAAGCAATATGGATAGAAGAGGAACCTGTAACCAGAATCCTCAGTTTGGGAAATGTTTCATGGAGAATTTTTAGATTCAGACCAATTTCAGGGATTCTCTGTGCTTCATCAATAAAAAGGCACTTATAATTTCCTACCAGACCTTTGAGCTTGGTGGAGTCCCGGCTGGATAAGACATCAATATACTTTTGCTGATCTGCATTAACGATCAACGTATCATAATCCAGTTCATTGATAATATCGGTAGCAAGGGTAGTCTTTCCCGTTTGCCTGGCACCGTATAGAATAACAATTTTATTTTTAGACGCGCTTAAGGACTTTTTCAGGGGCTCTTTCAGATACCTGGGAATGATCATAAATGGAGTTTGAAACAAAATTAACGCTAATTCTGCAGATAAACCAGCAAAATTCACGCTAAATTCGTAGAAATTCAGTTAACCCTTGAAATTTTTTCACCTATTTAAAAGAACATCTTACCCTGCTTCATTACTTCACCTTCTTAAAAGACAGCAGATCGATCCCGGCCATGTTTCCGGGTTTGGCGCGGTCGTCCCTGCCGAGGACCTCCATTGACAGGGTATTTTCGCCAGCCTTCAAAACATGGGTTCCCAGGCTCACTTCCTCCGTGACAACCCCGTCCTTGTTGTATCCATTAAACCTGTCGACTAACGGTTCGCCATTCAGGGATAATTGAACGATCCCATAATCGGGTGCTTTCGTCAGTTTGGCCTTAACCCGGTATCTGCCGGCTTCTTCCAGGATAAACCGGGCAGTCAGTTTCGCACCGGCATCCGCATTCCGCCACCAGAGCTGGCTTTTCCCGCTCCATCCAAACGGGCCCGCTTGTATAGTTGCGGTGCCGGAACCTACCGACTGAATCTCCAGGTTTTCGCCTTCCAGCTGGCCGCCGCTCACCTTCGGGGAACAAATATCCGAACGCTTCAGGGCAACGGGCTTCTGCACATCCTCCGGGTCGGGCTTTACATTGGTCTCCACGCCGGGCCGGGCGTACCAGAACGACGACATGGCATAGTTGATGGTTGTTTTCACCCAGTGCCACAACTCTATGTCGGCTTGTATCTCCGACTGAAAAGGGATGGCATCCAGGGTGCGGTAGCGCCTGTTCACGGTCATCCCGGGCGACAGGTTGCCCTTGCCGGTAGGCTGGGCAATGAAAGGATGGGTGAACTTTTCCGGCCGGCACCAGGCATAGCCGTAATAATCCTCCGTTCCGGTGCCCAGGAAGGAAGGGAACGCCTCGCCATCCACATAGATCTTTTCATCGCCTTCGCCCCACCAGGCATTCACGGTGTTAAAAATTGTAAGGGCATCCCCTACGTATAAACCCCGACCTTCCAGATCCACATAATTCACATCGAAATGCCACTTGTGATCCTCCAGCTCCGGATCTTTGGCCGTGTGGATCTGATAATGCTCATGCCAGGCAGCACCAAAATACAGGCTGGAGCTGTTCCACCGGTAATCGTCAAACCCGGCCGAAGCCCTGAGCTTAATGTCTTCATCGCCATGGTTCGTGTATTGGATCTCCACTTCTTCCCGGAAAGGCATCAGCCAGTACGATTCCATCTTTCCACTCTCTGACACGGAGGTGTACCAGGTTTGAGAGGGATACACCTGGTAGCCGGTCCCGAAAAACTCGCCCACGGGTATCCAAACCGTCTCTTCGCCGTCGAAGGAAACGGAAAGCACCGTCGAGCGCAAGGCCTGGTGCCGATCGTCACTTTCAATGTGAGCCGACAGGTACGAAATGGCTTTGCCCGTCTCTTCCAGGGTGAAGGTCGTGGATTCGCCCGGTTCCAGGGTTTGTGACTCTTCCATCATGTTCCGGGGTTGACCGGAGAAGCCTTCCAGCAACTGCTGGCCCACGGCCTTTATATTTTCCCTGTTTTGCTCCAGCACCGCCGGAGAGATGCTTTCCGCCTGCACATCATCGGCATAGCTGCGGTAATCAATGTTGTAATAGATGCTGGGTTTTCTTGTGGTGTCGTCAATCTGCACGGCATCGCACTCATAGGTGATCTTACAATGCTCGTTGTAAGGCAGGGGCAGGTAAAGGTTATGGCCGCGCTGTTTGTAATCGGTTTCAGGAGATACGGATGCCGCCAGGGGTTCGGAAGCCAGCATATCACCGCTGAGCAGATCCAGTATATTTCCTTCAAAGACGGGCTCTTCCTGGCGGTCGATATAAATCCGCACCGTGCCATCGGCAGCCCCTTCACCGGCAAAGGTACTCCACCAGCGCACCACCGCACCGGGGCCCTGGGCATCGAACATCACAAATTCGCGCCGGCCCTGGTTTTCTTCTTCCCGGATAAAATGGGTAAAATCCCTGTTGGCCCACCAGCCTTTTTCGCCGGGGGTGGTACTCCTGCGGTCGTAACTACTGAACTGTTTCAGGATATAAGAAGGATCCGGCAGATGCGTGACAGCTTGCCGGTCGGTCATCTCCGACAGCAGCGATTCAAGGGTCACTTTTTTCTGTTCCTCTTCACAGGAAGTAAAAAAGATGGAGGCGACCATGCCGATAACGAGCAAAGTGCGGATGTGGCTCATAGGGCTTATGTTGCGGTTAAGTTTTGGTTGCAATAAGTATTTGTTGCATAAGTGATTGCCGATAGAGCATCTACAGAATGCCATCTTCGGCTTCCTTAAAAATAACAAAATTCAAGGCATCATACCCAACCCTTCAACTCCGATTTTATCCTTAACATTGCAAAATACCCGGCTGTTAGATGACTTCAGCTTTCACCTTTATGTTTTTCTGCAACAATCGGGTCATTGCGCCGTTATCTTCCAGCGGATATCCTCAAAAGTCTTTGGTCCGATGCCCTTTACATCCTTCACCTCATGAATGCTGCTGAACGGCCGGGCGTTGATGATCCTTTTTGAGAGCACCTCCCCTATCCCGGGCAGGCTCTTGAGCTTATAAGAGGAGGCCCTGTTGATGTTGATCTTCCCGG
>JAGXLL010000102.1 GCA_018334675.1 Bacteroidales bacterium
GCTGCCATCTTCATTAACGATGGCCAGGCGATCCACATCGGGATCCACCACAAAACCCAGATCAGCCTTATGCTGAATGATGGCCTCGCGGATGCCGGTAAGATGATCCGGCAAAGGTTCCGGATTATGCGCAAAATCACCGGTAGGTTCACAGTTGACCTTGATCACCCGGTCTACATTCAGAGCTTCCAACAATCGGGGAATGGCAAGGCCGCCAACCGAATTGATGCCATCCACTACCACCCTGAAACCAGCAGAGGAAATGGCCTGGGTATCTACCTCCGGGAGCTCAAGGATCTGGTGAATATGATGATCCAGGTAGTGCGTTCGAACAGTTTCTTTGCCCAAATCATGCACCTCTGAATAGGAAACATCTTCATACTCGGCGATATGCAAAACTTCTTCTCCCTCAGCCTCATTCAGAAACTCTCCCTGCCCATTGAGCAACTTCAAAGCATTCCATTGCACGGGATTGTGGCTGGCAGTGAGAATAATGCCACCGTCTGCTTTTTCTCCGGTTACGGCAACCTCCACGGTTGGGGTGCTTGCCAGTTGAAGATTTACCACATCAAAGCCCATGGCCAGCAACGTGCCGCAAACAATATGGTAGACCATCCCGCCGGATAACCTGGCATCCCTGCCTACTACTACCTTACCTTTCTCCTTGCTGTTGCGCCGCTTTAACCACAAAGCATATGCAGCTGTGAATTTAACCACATCCTCAGGGGTTAAATGATCCCCCTTCTCTTTGCCAATGGTTCCCCGGATTCCTGAAATACTCTTGATCAATGTCATAATAATTGTATGGTTTTTATTGTATAACCAGATTTACCCCCGTAAAATTAAGACAAATGGATAAATCCCGGGCAAGACAAAGCCAAATTTTAGTGAACCATGCAGTCAAAAAAATGATCAGTCATTGAACCACCAGCTTTTGCACTGCTGGCTGCAAAGACAATCAAATCCCCATTCAAATGCCCGCAAAGAAGCCGAAAAACTGCAACAGGTTTATCAACGGAGAAAAGCACCTGCCATCGGCAGTTACAGCGCCTGAAAGCTTTAGTGGCTTCCCTGAAAAAAGGGATCCTTGCTATTGCGGGAATCAACCATCTTTACGTAAGGCTTAATATCCACAACAGGTGTACCATCGAGCATATCCACACCGGTAAAGATAAAACCGTCTTTTCGCAGGTCTTTGATCTCCACTACTGAAAGCCCCAGGTGATTAGGGCGATGCGGACTCCGGATGGCAAAGACCCCCCGGGGCTTATCGGCTCCGGGAGGAGTACCCTGGAGTCTGGCATCACCGGATTGATGGAAATAAAATATCAGCACCGCATGGGTAAACTGAGCCAGACCATCGAGTCCGGGATGATAAGCCTCGTACAATATGACCCGCCCTTCAACATGAGGTTCCAGAACACCCTGTCTGGGTATCTCTGCAGTATTGTGATAAGGAGATTGAATCGTACCTATGGTTTCTATTTCTATCTTCATAAATGATATATATCGGTTGACGATGTTCTTATTGATCTGGTAATATCCTTTCCACCCCCTGCTGCCGTTTTATCCAGAAGCAGCCTGTACCGGAAGCCGGCTGGTGAATATCAGTTTCCGCCTTTCTGCCGGCGCATCCAAAGAACAGGTTGAACCCCAGCCTGAGGTTTATATTCCTTACGTTCAATGGTCTGATAGCCAATAGATTATCCACTGCCGCATAAAACTGCCAGTGATCCGTTTGCAGGGATACACCTGCTCCCAGATTCCTGAAGCTGTAATTATTGTATGAATAGCTGGCATGCAGCGACAAGAAATCCTTGATCTGAGCATTCATAGAGAGGATAAAGGAAGGGTAAATTCTCCATTTATACAAGAGGTTGTGCTGCAAAAAACCAGCCTTTAAATAATCGTTGACCCGATAGGTCATTCCCGCGTAAGTATGCACCGGCATAAAAGTGACATAAGGCTGGCTTGTCTGATTAATCTGGTAGGAATTGATCAGGGAATCCCTCATCATCCCCATGTAATCACCCATCTCCAGATCCTCCCGGCTAAGCCCTTCAAATTCAAAATCCTGCTGAACATCAAAACTGCTTACATCCGAAGTCCAATAAATCAAACCCAGATCCAGCAGGCTGGCATAAAGGGTCATTCTATCCCAGCCTGTATAAATCACACCCAAATCTACCCCCATACCCGGATTTCTTGCGTTCAACAGCACCTTGCTCCAGCTCGCATCATCCCGGATCCGGGCATGCGTGACCAGTCCGTTTGAATCGGTTTTGATTTTCAGGGGAAGGGAAGCGTTAACCCGGTATTCACCCTGCATATCGATATGATAGTTGTCGGACCGGGTAGTAAGCTCCAGCGATTCATGACGGGTATTCAGGTTCATCTTGCCAAAAAGGAGCTTTGCCCGGATACCACCCCTCAGTTCATCCCTTAGCCAGCCGGAGACACCGAAGGAATATTCACGGTAATGGTTGAACTGCGCCCCCATCCGGTTTATGGTGGCCGTTTCGCCAATATAATCGCGATTACCCTGCCAGGGCAGCAAAAAAAAGTTTTTGGGATAATGGACCATCCCGCCTGTTTTCTCTGTGATGCGGAAGGTGACAAAATAATCGCGCCAGGAGGTACCCAGTGAAAGCAGGTCCACATGCACCCGGGCATTGAGCAGGTCGAGACGGTGCAGCCGGCTTTCCAGATAACTAAAATCAACGATGCGTCCCCCGTTTTGCTCAGGAAAAATCTGATTATAGGAGAAACCGCTATGACCCAGGTTGGCGTGGACAGAGGATATGAGGGGGAGCCCGAGAAAAGTACATTCCGAAGGATAAGCCGGATTCAACAGGGAGGCCTGCGGAACCTGGCTCATATAGTAAAAGGTATGATTCTGCTGAGCCATTAAAGGGTGACCAAACAAAAGAAATAAAGCCAAAAAGAATTGGAATGAGGGAATGATGATCCGCAACCACCGGTTAGAAACCTCTGCTGAACGGCTATTTCTGAAAAATCTGATATGCAGCATAGATCCGTTATAAAAAAACTGTAAAACCACGCAGATCCGTCAGTACAAATTCTCTGAAGGAATTGTTTTCAAACTACTGACACTCTATTCTTCCCACAAATCCTCCTTTTTGAGGCTCAACTGTACCCGCAGAAACACCTCCACATCAATGCCCTTATTAGGGAACAAATAGACTTTCCCCAGGGCTTCATTCTCCAGGAATATCCTGCCATGCAGCAGGACCCCGTCGGCCACAAACAACCGGTTGATCTGCTTGCGGGAAAGGTTGACTTTCAGCAGCTGTACGGACGGGGCGTCCACGATGCTGTCTTTTCGCGTTCTGCCAGCCTCAATTGGTTGTGGTTGCGGAAAAACCGAATCGATCACTTCCTGCTGATTTCTGTATAAATAAAGCTGCAACCGTGCAGCAGTGGGATATTGATTGGTAACCCGGAAAAAAACCAGGCCCTTCTGGATATATCGGGAAGAATCGATGTACTCCTCAATGGAAAAATCCAGCCGGTATTCGGTCAGCACAGTTGTTTGGGCCAGGCGATACAGCGAATCGTTGAAAAAAACGCGGGTGGTATCGGAAGGAAAGGAGTCGGGCTGAATATACTGCCTGAAAAAATCGTTTACACCCACTGTGCCCGCTCCCACAGGCAAAGCCAAATATGGCTCCCAACGCGTCGAGTCGTCAATACGGATGTCCCGGTAATTGTCCTCGATACAGGAGAACAGCAGGGCTGAAAGCAGAAAAGGAATCATTCCCGCAGGAATGATTCCATATATGCGCTTCATTTTTTATCTATGATTCGGAGGAAGTATCCTCCCGTGGTTTCTGAAAGTAATTGTATACTTTATTGATGGTGGTTCTCATGGAATTCAGGCCTTCATCCAGGCCTTCACGGAAACTCTTCCACCGGTCGCCCGATTCCTGCTGCATATCCACCAGGTTCTTCTGCAGACGCTCGCGTTGCTCCCTGAGGCCTTTGAGCTGATACTGAGCGCTCTCGCGTATCTCCTGGCTGGAGTTTCGGGCTTTCTCTTCCAGATCGCTAATCTTGCTGTTCATATCATTGAGCCAGCCCTGCGTCTTGTCATAGAAATGCTGTTTATCAGAATTAATTTGATTGATCAGGGACTCAAAGTCTTCTGACACGTTCTGCCATTGACTGTCAGAGGCATGGACCAAATCATAATATCTGGTTTCAAGTTCCTTCCGCTGACGGGCCAGATCCTCCACCTGCTTCTCCAGCTTGTCCTGATTTTGTATGGCATCCATTTTAGCCTCCAGGGCCTTGGATTCTAAAGCATAAATCTTGGATAAGAGCTTCTTGGCAATGATCTCTGCCCTTTGCTCATAACTTTTACGTTCTTCGCCCATAGTCATTTCTGTTTTTAGGTTTGTATGATGTAATAATATATAACAATCCGAAAATTAATTCAAGTATTTACGTCTTTTTATATATAAGAAACGAAAATTTATCGAAAGTATTTATTTTTTTTTGATTGATAAGCTCAGTTCTTAAATATTATTAATTTAGCGGGAATAAAATCAGCAGTTATTCCTAAAAATCAAGTAGAATGGACTTTTTAAAAATCGACCAGGTTGAGAAACGGTTCGTCGATAATGTGGCACTGGACCATGTCAGCATGGATGTTCCGGAAAATACCATATATGGATTGCTGGGTCCCAATGGTGCGGGAAAAACCACGTTGATCCGGATCATCAACAGGATTACGGCACCGGATAAGGGTGAGGTATACCTGAAAGGGAAAAAGATACGGATGAAGGATGTTTTCCGGATCGGTTATCTACCTGAAGAAAGGGGGCTTTACAAGAAGATGAAGGTTGGGGAACAGGCCTTATATCTTGCGCAGCTTAAAGGGATGGACCGCCGCAGCGCTATCGGCAAGCTGAAATACTGGTTTGAGAAATTTAAGATTCAGGATTGGTGGGAAAAGAAAGTAGAGGAACTCTCCAAGGGTATGCAGCAAAAGGTTCAGTTCATCAACACAGTGGTGCATGAGCCCGATTTGTTGATCTTTGATGAGCCTTTCAGCGGATTCGACCCGATCAATGCCAACCTGCTTAAAAACGAAGTGCTGAGGCTGAAGGAAAAAGGGGCTACCATTATCTTCTCCACCCATAACATGGGCTCGGTGGAAGAGCTGTGCGACAACATTACCCTGATCGATCGGGCTCAAAACCTGCTGGAAGGACCCATCGACGATATTCGCCATCGCTATAAGTCCAACATATTTGAAGTGGCCTTCAATGGTGATGCTCAAAAGCTCCAGTCTGCTCTGAATAACAATTACCAGGTGATGGAATGGAAAAAGCAAAACGGGAATCAGGCCGTGCAGATCAAACTCCTGGGGGAGAACTCCGATAATAATCTGCTGTCGTTGATCATTCCGGCAGTGGAAGTCATTTCCTTCCGCGAAGTAATACCCAGTATGAATGATATTTTCATCAAAGTAGTGAATGAAGTCTCAAATTAAGAAAGCCTAACCAATGAATAAGATCAAGCTTGTCCTTCAAAGGGAATATCTCACGCGGGTTAGAAAAAAAACTTTCATCATCATGACCATCCTGGGTCCCCTGCTTTTTGGGGCCATCGTTATCGCTCCTGCCTGGCTGGCAGGATTGGAGGATACACAAACCAAAAACATAGCTGTGATTGACAGCTCCCACCTTTTCGTCAATCAACTCCCGGAGACTCAATACATCAAATTCACCTATCTGAAAAACAAAGATGTAGAAGAGGTTCGCGAGAATTTTCAGCAGTCGGGCTACTATGGCGTTCTTTACATCACCCATCTGGTAGCCAACACCAAGAACTCGGTGATGTTTTACTCTAACAAACAACCCTCGCTTTCAGTAAAGAGTCATATTTCGGCGGCCATGGAAAAAATCCTGGAGCAACGCAAGCTCCGCTCAGCGGGCATTGACGAGAACATACTACAATCGGTACGCACCAGCATCAAGGTGCGAACCATACAATGGACCGACGGGGGAGAAGAAAAAGAGAGCTCCACGGAGCTGGCAATGATCGTAGGATATATCGGAGGCTTCCTGATCTATTTCTTCATCTTTCTTTTTGGAGCTCAAGTCATGCGGGGAGTGATCGAGGAGAAGACCAGCCGGATCGTGGAGATCATCGTCTCCTCGGTGAAGCCCTTCCAGCTGATGATGGGAAAGATCATAGGCATTGGCCTGGTAGGTCTCACCCAATTCGCCCTTTGGGTCGTGCTGACCCTGTTGATCATTACCGGAGCCAAATCCATCCTGGCACCTGAGCTGGGCACTCCTGCAGCCCAGGAAATAACAGCTTCCAGCATCATGCAGAAACAGGGAGAGGATAACAACACCGCCTCCTTTAAGCCCCCTCAGCAAGGTGAATCGCAGAAACTCTCCGATAACCTGCAGGCTACTCATATTTTCAAAGCCCTGGAGGATATCAACTTTTTCCTGATCATCGGTACTTTTATCTTTTACTTCCTGGGGGGATATCTGCTTTACGGCTCGCTTTTCGCAGCCGTGGGTTCGGCCGTCGACAACGAAACCGACACCCAGCAATTTATGCTGCCCATCACCATTCCACTGATACTGGCCATCATTGTACTGGTCAATGGTATTTCCAATCCCCAGGGAAGCATTGCTTTCTGGTTCTCCATCATACCTTTCACCTCACCTATCGTTATGATGGCCCGGCTTCCCTTTGGAGTGCCCGAATGGGAAGTATTGCTTTCCATGACCTTGCTGGTACTTACCTTTATCGGCACAACCTGGCTTTCAGGCAAAATATACCGTACCGGAATCCTGATGTACGGCAAAAAAGTCAATTATAAGGAACTGTGGAAGTGGATCCG
>JAGXLL010000103.1 GCA_018334675.1 Bacteroidales bacterium
AAGAAAAGCGCAAGATCATACTGAACATCAAACTCATCTATTTCAATACCAGTACTTCCAAATGCTTGCTGGATATATTTGAGATCCTGAAAAAATACCAGGAAGCAAATGGAGAAATTGAAATCAACTGGTATTACGATAAGGATGATCCCGACATGGTTGAAGAGATCAACGACTTCGAGAATGAAGCCGAATTAAATTTCAACATCATCGAATTTTAGCCTGAGAACCAAACAAATAAACGTTAGCCAAACACCCCTTTTATCACCCCACCGTCCACACTTATGGTCTGACCTGTAATATAATCGGCTTCCTCTGAGAGCAGCCATGCGGCCAATCCTCCAAGATGTCCGGGTTTGCCGATGAAACCAACTTTCGTTTGATTCTCCATGCTTTTTTTAGCCTCTTCCATTGAAATATTCAGGTCCCTGCTCTTCTTCTCATACAGCCTGCTTAATGCCCTGGTATCGTGATATCCGGGAGCCAGGATATTGACGGTGATGCCATGATGGGCGAGCTCCTCGGATAGGGTCTTGGCATAACCTACAACGGCAAGCCTCAAAGAGGTACTTAATACCAGGTGCTCGATGGGTTGTTTGACCGAAGAACTCTCCAGGAAAAGGACTCGCCCGTATCCTTGCTCTATCATTATTGGAATGAGCCGTTTCGTCAACTCTACCTTCCATCGTAGCAAGGATTGATAAGCCTGATCCCAGTCGCCCATCTCCGTTTCCTCAATAGATTTAGCCGGAGGTCCACCCGCATTGAGAAAGATACCACTGAAGAAACGACCCTCCAGATGATCCAGGATCCGCTGATGAACCGAGGCGTTAGTAAGATCACCACTAATGTATTCTACCTGACCCGGATAATCCTGCTGCAAGGCTTTAAGCTTCTGTTCGTCCCTGGCTACTGCCAGGATCTTGTTGCCGGATTGGAGCAGATTATCAGCCACTCCACGGCCAAAACCGCTGGTGGCACCGCATACGACAAATATTTTTTTGTCAGGATTTTGTTTTAACATAATTACTTGGATTTTCTATAGGTCTAAACCATATCGGCGGTTAATTGTTTATGATAAGGCCTGTAAGCTCTACATTACTCATCAAAAGGATTCTGAACGCCCTATTGAAAGGCAATACCATAAAACCTGCCCGATTCCTTGTTCCAATATTTCATATTGAGTTAAAACAAATCCCGAATTTTTGAATATATTTGTATCTTGCATGAGAAAAAATTGCATTGATTTAATAGTCAAACACTTAAAAACAGAGAAAGATGGCAAACGAAAAACGAGTCTACAGCTTTGGAAATAAGCAGGCCGAGGGAAATTCGAAAATGAAGAACCTACTCGGCGGAAAAGGTGCTAATCTGGCGGAAATGAGTTCCATTGGGGTGCCCGTGCCTCCGGGTTTTACCATAACTACTGACGTTTGTACTGAATACAATAAACTGGGAAAAGATAAAGTCATTGGATTGCTCAAGGAAGATGTAGAAAAGGAGATTGAGAAGATCGAACAACTTACCGACACCCAATTCGGAAGCAATGAATCTCCCTGTCTCCTGTCGGTACGCTCCGGAGCACGTGTTTCTATGCCCGGTATGATGGACACCGTATTGAACCTGGGTCTCAATGACGATGCCGTTCAAGGCATGGCCAAAAGCACCGGCAACGACCGTTTTGCCTGGGATTCCTACAGAAGGTTCATCCAGATGTATGGGGATGTGGTGATGGGTTTGAAGCCCGAAAGCAAGGAAGATCCCGACCCCTTTGAAGAGATCATCGAGAAGAAGAAAGAAGAGAAACAAGTAGAGAAAGATGTGGACCTGACCACCGACGATCTGAAAGACCTGGTCAAGGAGTTCAAGGCTGTCATCAGCAAGCGGCTGGGTCGCAATTTCCCCCAGGATCCCTGGGAACAGCTCTGGGGAGCCATTATGGCCGTTTTCGACAGCTGGAATACCGACCGCGCAAAATATTATCGCGAAATAAACGGTATACCTGAAGAGTGGGGTACTGCCGTGAACGTGATGGCCATGGTATTTGGCAACATGGGTGAAGACTCCGGTACAGGTGTAGCCTTTACCCGCGACGCCGCAACTGGTGAGAACGTGTTCAACGGTGAATTCCTAATGAACGCTCAGGGGGAGGACGTGGTAGCAGGTATCCGCACACCACAGGAAATCACCAAAGCCGGCTCGCAAAAATGGGCCAAACTGCAAGGCATCTCGGAAGAGGAAAGAAGAAGAGATTATCCTTCCCTGGAAGAGATGCATCCCGAGATATACAAGGAACTCTATGAGATTCAGGAAAAGCTGGAAAAGCATTATAAGGACATGCAGGACCTGGAGTTCACCATACAGCGTGGCAAACTCTGGCTGTTGCAGACCCGTAACGGAAAACGCACCGGTGCCGCCATGGTCAAGATTGCCATGGATATGCTGGACGAGGGACTGATCGATGAAAAAACGGCCGTGTTGCGCAACGAGCCCAATAGGCTGGATGAGTTGCTTCACCCCGTCTTCAATCCCAAAGGACTGGAGAATGCCCACACCATTGCTAAAGGTCTCCCCGCATCACCAGGTGCTGCCACCGGACAGCTCGTTTTCTTCGCTGAAGATGCTGAAGAATGGGGCAACGACGGTAAAGACGTGATCCTGGCCCGTATTGAGACCTCCCCCGAAGACCTCAAGGGTATGAACGTAGCCCGCGGCATTATGACCGCCCGGGGTGGCATGACTTCCCACGCAGCGGTGGTAGCCAGGGGAATGGGCAAATGCTGTGTCTCGGGCGCCGGCAGCGTGAACATCAACTACAAGAAGAAAACCATGACTGTTGATGGCAAGACTTTTCAGGAGGGCGACTGGATCTCGCTCAACGGAAGCACCGGTGAGATTTACGAAGGCAAAGTGCCTACCCATGAGCCCGAGCTCAGCGGCAACTTCGCCAAAGTGATGGAGCTTTCTGAGAAATATACCCGGATGCTGGTTCGTACCAATGCCGACACCCCTAAAGATGCCCAGACAGCCAGGAAGTTTGGTGCACGCGGAATCGGCCTGTGCCGTACTGAGCACATGTTCTTCGAAGGCGACCGCATCAGGGCCATGCGGGAGATGATCCTCTCCACCAAGGAGGTAGACCGCAGGAAAGCCCTTGACAAGCTCCTGCCCATCCAGCGCGACGACTTCGAAGGCATTTTCGAAGCCATGCAGGATCTTCCAGTGACTGTTAGACTGCTGGATCCCCCGTTGCACGAGTTCGTACCCCATGAAGAAAAGAATCAGAAAGAGATGGCCAAAGAGCTGGGCGTATCCCTGGAAGAAGTTCAACGCACCATCGACTCCCTGCATGAGACAAACCCCATGCTGGGACACCGTGGATGCCGCCTGGGCAACACCTATCCGGAGATCACCGAGATGCAGGCCCGTGCCATCATTGAGGCTGCCATCAACCTGAAGAAGAAGGGTATCAAGACTTATCCCGAGATCATGATCCCCCTGACCGGTACCTACGAAGAGATGAAGATGCAGGAAGACATCGTGCGCACCGTTGTTGAGAAGGTCTTCGAGGAAAATAACGACCGGGTAGATTACCTGGTCGGAACCATGATCGAAGTACCCCGCGCCGCAGTGACCGCCGATAAGATCGCTGAATCGGCCGAGTTCTTCTCCTTCGGCACCAACGACCTTACCCAGATGACCTTCGGCTACTCACGCGACGATGCTGGCAAATTCCTGCCCGTATACCTGAACAAAGGACTCCTGAAAAACGATCCCTTCCAGGTACTCGATCAGGAAGGCGTGGGCCAACTCGTGGAAATGGGAACCAAAAAAGGCCGCCAAACCCGTAAAGACCTCAAAGTAGGTATCTGCGGAGAGCACGGCGGAGAACCCTCTTCCGTAGAATTCTGCCACCAGGTAGGCATGAACTACGTGAGCTGTTCTCCTTTCCGCGTGCCTATCGCACGCCTGGCCGCCGCTCAGGCCGTATTAAAAGAAGAGTAACAGGCTTACTTCATAATTATTCTGTAAGGGTTGCATTTTTTTGCAACCCTTATTTTAATTTTTATTCATTATCTTTGGTATACCTAAAACCAAACCCAACAAAAACCATGAACCCTCATCCCCTTAAAAACAGGATGGATTCCCTGCTGGAATCAAAACCCAACCTCTTAAAGAACCTGAGTAAAAAAGAACTCATTGAAAAAGCCCTCGCGAACCACGAAGCCATCGTTTCCGAATCGGGGGCCCTGGCCACCTGGACATCCAAAGAATCAACAGGCAGAAGCCCCAAAGATACCGTTATCGTGAGCAGACCCGAAAACAACGATACCATCGACTGGGACTCTCCCAACAACATCCCCATTGATGAGGAAACATTTGAGATGGTCTATGGCGATGCCCTGCAGCTGATGAAATCCAAGAAACAGCTATTCCAAACGGACCGGGTTATAGGAGCAGACAAACACTATAGCCTGCCGGTGCGAACCATCACCGATCACGCACTTACCGGACTGTTTACCTTGAATATGTTCCGCCCTGTCCACGAAAAAATCGACCAAAGCATCTTTTATGACCAGGATTTTTACCTGTTGGTGCTGCCGTATGATAAACTCAACCCCCAAAAGTATCAGGGACGTCTGCGAAAACCGGAAGATGGGCAGACCTCCAATATGATCGTTGCCATGGACTTCGAACGGGGCCTGGGTGTGATCGTGGGGTCGGCTTACCTGGGCAGTGTCAAAAAACTGATGTTTACAGTGATGAACTATTACCTGCCCCGGCAGGGCATCTTACCCCTGCATTGCTCCGCCAATGAAGGAAAAAATGGCAATACAGCCCTTCTGCTGGGCCTTTCCGGAACAGGTAAGACCACCCTCTCTGCCGACCCGGAAAGAGCGCTGCTGGGTGATGACGAACACGGTTGGAGCCATCAAGGTATTGCCAACTTCGAGAATGGCTGTTATGCCAAGATGATCAACATCGACCCCAACAAAGAGCCGGAAATTTACGATGCGGTCATGCATGAAAAACATTATACCCGTCACGGAGCTATCGTGGAAAATGCCATGATCTACCCCGACGGAACCTTCGATTTCAACGATGAGCGCTTTACACCCAATTCAAGAGCTTCCTACCCACTGCAATACCTTCATAACATCAAGAAGTCATCAACTGCCGGTCATCCCCAAACCATCCTGTTCCTGACAGCAGATGCCTACGGGGTGATTCCTCCGGTATCCAAACTCAATGCCGAACAGGCCATGCTGTGGTTCATGATGGGATATACCAGCAAACTGGCCGGAACAGAAACGGGTATCACCGAACCCAAAATCACCTTCTCCCGCTTCTTCGGACAACCCTTCATGCCATCCAACCCCGACACCTATGCAGAAATGCTTGGGGAAAAAATGGAAAAATATCAGACCCGGGTGTACCTGATCAATACCGGATGGACCGGTGGTCCTTACGGGAAAGGCAAACGCATTGACATTGTCTATACCCGCAAGATGGTCAACGCAGCCCTATCCGGAGTACTCGAAAACGGCCACTTCCGGCATGATGAGCTTTTTCACCTGGACATACCCCTGAAATGCCCGGACGTCCCGCCGGAAATATTGCTTCCCAGAAATACATGGAACGATAAAAAGGCCTTTGATGAACAGGCCCGCATGCTGGCCGGCAAATTCAGCAATGCCTTTGATCAGGCTTATGGCAATAAAAATATAAGGATGGAAGTGGTCAGCCAATGTCCCGGAAAATAAAAGATTTCTCCGGATCAGTACAATTGTTTGTTTAATAATGAGTTATTATAGTGACACAATCCAAAAAAGTTGGAAGGTTGAAAGAATGTTGAAGGTTGAAGTGTGTTTGAAGAGTTGGAATGTTGTAATGTCAGAATGTTGAAAGTTGAAAGAGACTATATTAGAAGCTTGAATCCTAAAAACCTGAAAGTTAATAAGTTGTAGGTTGGAAAATTGAAGATTATATAAAAATTGAATGGTATGTTTGAGTTAGTGAATCTGGCCATGGTGCTGGCTGCTTATCTGATAGGATCTGTCCCTTCTTCAGTGTGGATTGGAAAGATTTTCTTCAATATAGATGTAAGAATGCATGGAAGCGGGAATGCCGGTGCCACCAATACCTTCAGGGTGTTGGGTACCAAACCCGGAGTGGTGGTCTTCCTGATCGATTTGATGAAAGGTTATTTGGCCGCCAGACTCGCTTATCTCAACCCATCGCTTGTTCAGGCAGCTCCGGAATACCTGATCACCGTACAATTGATTCTGGGTATCGCAGCCATACTGGGGCACATATTCCCGCTATACGCAGGGTTCAGAGGAGGAAAAGGAGTGGCCACCCTTTTTGGTGCCATCCTGGCCATCAGCTTCTTCCCTACCCTCATCATGGCAGGCATCTTCTTTGCCACCCTCTTCGGAACACGCTATGTATCACTGAGTTCCATCATCGCAGGCATCTCTTTCCCCTTGCTGATCATCCTGGTCTTCGACAGCAGCACCCAGTCGCTGATTATCTTTTCAGTGATGATCCCCATCCTGATCATCATCACCCACCAGAAAAACATCGGACGCCTGCTTAGAAACGAAGAGTCCAAAGCCGATTTGTCAAAGTTTAACCTGCACTCCTCACGCAACCGATAATCTAAACGTTGAACAGTTGAACAGGTTGAACAGTTGAACGTTGAACTATTCTTTTATATGCACATCCCTTTGCGGAAAGGGAATAGTCACTTTGCTTTCCCGGAATTTGCGGTCGATGGCAAAGCGCAGGTCGCTTTTGATGTTTTCTACCCGGAAGGCGTTATCGGTCCAGAAGAAAAGCTGGAAATCGAGGGAAGAATTGCCGAAATCGTTGAATCGGAC
>JAGXLL010000030.1 GCA_018334675.1 Bacteroidales bacterium
TCATCCGCAAACTGCCCCACAGCCTGGTGGAGTCCTTCAAGTCAACACTGGATGAGGTGCGCGAGGCCGACCTGCTGCTCCATGTGGTCGACATCAGCCATGCCGGCTTCGAGGAGCAGATCCGCATCGTCAATCAAACCCTGCATGAGATAGGCGCAGGGGATACCCCCTCCTACATGGTCTTCAACAAGATCGACCTTTACCAGAACGGCGATCCCCAGCACGACCATGAGGACCCCGATGAACAGATCCAGCGGTACAATGAGCTGAAGGAGAGCTGGATGGCCAAGACCAACCAGGCCAGCCTGTTCATCTCGGCCAAAAACAAGACCAACATTCAGCAGCTGCGCGAAGACCTTTACCACGCCGTTAAGAAGATCCACGTACAGCGTTATCCTTACGATGATTTCCTTTACTGACCGGCGTGCACCTCACCCCTGCAGCATCTTGCGCTCCAGCAGATGTTCGGCTATCTGTATGGCATTGGTAGCGGCTCCCTTACGCAGGTTGTCGGAAACAACCCACATGTTAAGGCTTTTGCTATGGGAGAAATCCCGCCTGAGCCTGCCGATGAACACCTCATCTTTGTGCTGGGCCGACTGAGGCATCGGATAGAGATTTTCTTCTATATTGTCGTATATGGTAATACCGGGGCTGTGCTTGAGAATATACTTCACATCCAGCAAGTCGAACTCATTCTTGAAGGTGATGTTGATGGCTTCAGAATGGCCGCGGAAAACAGGTATTCTCACTGCTGTAGCTGTTACCCAGAGGTTCTTGTCGACGATCTTCTGTGTCTCATAGATCAGCTTGGACTCTTCCGTGGTGTATTTGTTGAACAGGAAATCGCCGCATTGGGGGATGCAGTTGTTCGATATCTGGTAGGGGTAGGCCTTCTTGCCCGGGTAACCGCTGAGCTCATCCTTCAGCTGGTCGACGGCGGCCTTGCCCGAGCCCGAAACGGCCTGATAAGTAGATACCACCACGCGGGTGGCATGAAATTTCTTGTGCAGGGGGTAGATGGCCATCAGCATCTGTATGGTGGAGCAGTTGGGATTGGCGATGATCTTGTCGTCGGGGGTGAGCAGGTCACCGTTGATCTCCGGGATGATCAGCTTCTTGTCCGTGTCCATCCGGAAGGCAGAGGAGTTGTCCACCACCGTCGTGCCGTTGCTGGCGAATTCGGGGGCCCATTGTTCCGCCACATCCGCACCCGCTGAGAATAGTGCCAGGTCAGGTTTTTGGGCCATCACCTCTTCCATGCTTTGTACCTCCAGTTTCTTACCGTTGAGATCGAGCTGCTGACCATGTGAACGGCCTGATCCTGCTGCTAAAAGTTCTGTGAAGGGGAATCCCCGCTCGTCTAAAACCCTGAGCATCTCCTGTCCAACGATGCCGGTGGCACCCACTACTGCTACTTTCATATTTTGGGCCTTTTATTTTTAAGGATGGAAAATTGTTCGTAACTTATATATACTTATAATGGACTCAAATTTAAGTATTAATTTTTTATTGATGAAAACAATTCCGGCTGTTTTTTTGGTGCTGTGGGGTTGGGTCGTTCAGGGACAGGTTGTTCTGGATTTTGAGGGTGGCCGGCTGGATGGCTGGACCCAGCATCCCCCTGGCAGATGGGAGGTGGCTCCTGTCGATCCGCTGGAGGGTTTATTTAGCCTTCATCATAGCTATGATGGGGAGCAATCATCCCGCGACCGCATCGCTTATTATTATCCGCTGGATGTGAAGGAGGGTGAGTATTGCTGGCGTTTCCTGCTGCGCTACGACCGGGACCCTTCGGGGAGCAACAACTGGGGCTTTTTTCTTGGGGCCGGCCAGGGTGCCGAAGCGATGCATCCCTCCGGGGCGGTGGACGGGTATGTGGTGGGTGTCAATTACAGCGGTTCGGACGACCGGCTGAAGCTGTGGCAGGTACGTGGGGGTTCGGGTTATGCGCTCATTGAGAGCACCTTCAACTGGCAGCAGGAGGTTGCTCCCGGCAGGGTGGTGGGTGTGGAGGTGGTGGGGGAGCCTTCCGGGCAGTGGGTGCTGAAGGTCGATACCACGGGCACCTTCAACTGCCTGGAGGAGGTGGGCCGGGCAGAGGCCGGTCCGGCATTGAGGCAGGATTATATTGGGATCTATTATGAATATACCTCTACGGCCGATCGCTGCCTATGGATGGATGCCATTTACATGGGCCCGCCGCCTTCCGATACCGAAGCACCCCGTGTGAGCAGTCACCGGGTGGTAGAGGCCGGGCTGCTGGAGGTACGTTTCAACGAGCCGATGGACAGCGCCTCCCTGGCATCGACGTCTTCGTACCTCCTGCCAGAGGGAGGCACGGCTATTGCCGGAGTGCAGGCCTGCCAGCCGCCCTGCCGGAGGGTGCTTCTGGCCACCCTGGCACCCCTGCCGGCAGGCCGGCCCTTTAGTGTGATGTTGAAGGGCCTGTTGGACGGGGTCGGCAACCCGCTGAAGGATACGGTATTGACGTTCGTTTATGCTCCGGTGGGAGCCTATGATGTGGTGATAAGTGAGGTGATGGCCGATCCGGAGCCCGCCGCCGGACTCCCGGAATGTGAATACCTGGAGCTATACAATACCCTGCCCTGGGAGATCGATTTGACCGGCTGGCAGCTGACGTTTTCTGAGGAGCGGGTTGTTCTGGGGCCGGTGCATATGTCGCCCCGCTCCTGGCTGATCATCTGTCCGGCATCGTGTGCCGAAGATTTCAGTATGTATGGCCCTGTATATGGGGTGGAGCGGATGCCTGCCATCAACAACGCCGGGGAATGGCTGATGCTTCAGGATGACAAGGGGGAGATCATCTGTTTTGTTGATTACACCGATGACTGGTATGAGGATGAATATAAGAGGAATGGTGGATGGTCGCTGGAGCAGGTCGATCCGTTCAATCCCTGCGGGGACAGCGGCAACTGGAGAGCCAGCCGGGCCGCGGAAGGAGGCACACCGGGCAGGGTCAACTCGGTAGCCGATGAATACCCCGACGGGCAGGGGCCCCGGTATGTCTATCTCGGTATGGAGGATTCCGTCACCCTGACGGTGCATTTCAACGAGCCCCTGCACGCCCAAACAGCCGGCCGCCCCGGTTATTACCGGGTTCCAAAGTGGGGCCGCCCCGATTCGGTATCCCTTGTCCAGCCGGGCTTGCGATCGGTGCAGCTTCACTTCAGCAGGCCTTTTGAGGCCGGCATCGCCTACCGCCTGGGCCTGGACGACAGCCTGAAGGATTGTGCCGGCAACCTGCTGAGCGGGCCGTGTAAGGTTGAATTTGAACGGCCCTTATGGCCAGGTCCCGGCGACTGGATCATCAATGAGGTTCTTTTCAATCCCTGGCCGGGAGGCAGCGAATATGCGGAGTTGTATAATGCCTCGGGGCATTTTATGGATCTCAGGGATCTGTGCCTGAAGGGCGGCAGCCTAAGCAGCAGCCATACGACGCATGTGTCGGCGGTAAGCCGGCTGGTGCCACCCCGCGCCTATGTGGTGCTGGCCGGGAAGCCTGCCCTGGTAGAACAGCAGTATCAGGTAAGGCATCCCGACCGGCTGGTAGCCCTGCCCAACCTGCCCCGCCTGCCCGATAAGGAGGGTGAGGTGGTGTTGATGGATCGCCGGCTGCAGCCGACAGATCATATGAGGTATAACGAGGATATGCATTTTCCCTTGCTCAGCGGCAGGAAGGGGGTAGCCCTGGAAAGGATACACCTCGAAGGTTCGTCACACGACCCCGCGCTGTGGCATTCTGCCTCCCAGCCCTCGGGCTATGGTACCCCCACCTATAAGAACAGCCAGTTTACCCGCTTCCCGGAAGAATCCTCCCCCTTCAGCATTGCCCCCGATGTTTTTTCGCCCGACAATGACGGGCGCGAGGATCTGCTGAACATTCGTTATCGTTTTCCCCAACCCGGCAATGTTACAACGCTAAGGATCTATGATGCACGCGGCAGGCTGGTACGCCTGCTGGTGAACAACCAGGTGCTGGGGACCGAAGGTATGTTTGTTTGGGACGGCCTGGACGACAGCCGCCGGAAGGTACGTATGGGAATCTATGTTTTGGATGCCGAGGTATACCGCCTCTCCGGTTCGGTACAGCATTATCGTTTCCCCTGTGTGGTAGGGGGTATGTTGTAGAGGGGTGTCAGAGCCGGAGGCGGCGGTCGCGCCTGGAAAGCACCAGCACAAAGGGTATGGCCAGGAAGGCCAGGAAAGCGGAGATCTTATAGGTGCCGGTCAGACCGAACCAGTCGCCCATCATCCCCACCAGTAGGGTGGATATAGATGCCGACACAAAGGTGAGGGTCATATAGATGCCGTTCATGAAGGAATGGTGACGGGTGGCTTTGTCCATGACCAGCGCCAGCAGCACGGGCCCCGAGGCCAGCATGAAAAAACCCATCAGGATCAGGACGGGAAAGACCCAGAACCCCGAGGCATAAACGAAAAGAAGCACGGTGAAAGGGGTGATCAGGGTGACGATCAGCAGGGTGTTCATCCGTCCCAGCTTGTCGGAGACGTTGCCGGCAAAATAGGTGCCGACAGCCCCGGCGATCTGGAAGACCGACAGGGAGATGCCCCCGAACCAGAGGCTTTTGCCCGTCTCCTTCAGGTAAGTGGGCAGAAAGTTGATGATCGCCATCTTCATGATGGCCCGGAAGAAGATGATGCCCCCCAGCAGGATAAAAAGCCACATATGCTCGCGCAAGGTCTCCTTGAAGCCCTTTTCCCTCTGTTCCCCCTGTTTCTTTTCGATCTCCATGTTCCGGAAACGGTACCAGAGCCACAGGGAAGCCACCACTCCAAAAGGTATGAGCCGCCAGGTGCCTTCCAGCCCCCACAGCGATACGGCCCCGACGATGATCACCGGCCCAAGGGTCCGTGCCAGCTCACCCCCTACCATATAGAAGCTCATCCCTTTTCCCGTGCGGTCACCGGCAAAGGTCTTGATCATCACCGGGGCGGGTACGTGGAAAAAGGCATTGCTGATGCCCATCACCAACAACAACACGATCAGCACCGTATAGTGAGGGGCCAGCCCGATCAGGCTCATGGAGGTGGCTGTGATGGCCGGAGTGAAGATCACGAAGTACTTGATGCGGTACCGGCTGATGTACATCCCGATGAAAGGATTCAGGATGGAGGGAAACCGCCGGGCAAAGTCGAGCAGGCCTGCCGAGAAATAACTGATGCTGAACTTCTCTATCAGCAGTGGCAGGATGGGAGAAAGGAAGAAGGAATAGATGTCGTGGATGAAGTGTGCCAGGGAGATGGACAACACATGGGGCAACTGGAATTTTTTGGGCTTTTCCATGGGGCACATTCATCTTAAAGCAAAAATCCCCGGAAAACCAGGGATTCAGTGATCTATAACGCAGCAATAAGTTTTTCTATCAGCGCGGTGAGCTTGGGTTTCACCTGTTCGGCCGCCCGCTGAACATCCTCGTGGGAGATCTTCTCGATCTTGCCCGGCACACCCAGGTCGGTGATCACCGATACGGCGAAGACCGGCAGATCCATGTGGCGGGCTACGATCACCTCGGGAACCGTCGACATACCCACGGCATCTCCGCCGATGATGCGGAAATACTCGTATTCTTTGGGTGTCTCCAGGGTGGGACCTGATGTGGCCACGTAACAGCCCTTCTGTACTTTGATGTCGTTGTCCCGGGCTACCTGCTCAGCTTTTTCGATCATGCCGGGATCATAGGGCTCGCTCATATCGACGATGCGGTTGCCCAGGTCGTCTATGTTTCTGCCTATCAACGGGTTGGGTAGCAGGTTGATGTGGTCGTTCATGATCATGATGTCGCCTACCTCAAAGCCGGGGTTGACCCCTCCGCTGGCGTTGGAGACGATCAGCGAGGTGATGCCCATCATCTTCATCACACGTACCGGGAAGGTCACTTCCTGCATGTCATAACCTTCATAATAATGAAAGCGTCCCTGCATGGCTACCACGTCCTTGCCCCCCAGGCGTCCGAAGATCAGCCTTCCGTGGTGGCCGTCCACCGTGGAGACAGGAAAGTTCGGTATCTCTTCGTAGAACAGGGTGGTGTCGATCTCCATATCGTCGACCACACCGCCCAGGCCGGTGCCCAGTATGATGCCTGTGTCCGGCTTGCATCCCGTTTTATCCAGGATATAGGAAGCTGTGTTTTTTATTTTTTCTAACATACTCTATAATTTGGCTGTTAAAATCGCTGGTTCGGTCGTTGAGGAACTTCACCCGGATGGGGATAAAATAAAAATTCTGCTTCAGAGCATCCGGCATGTCGGCAAACTCTCCAAACCGGATGGCGTCCTTCTCGGTGGTGAGGATGATCTTATCCCCCTCCAGGCGCTTGAACCGCTGGCGGATCTTTTTGATGTCCCCCTCCGAAAAGTTCTTGTGATCCGCAAATTTAAGAGAAACTATTTTTTTTGAATGGTTTTCGCGGACATAATTTTTGAGTGGCCTGGGATCGGCAATGGCTGTGGTTAGCAGAATGCTGCTGTTTGAATGCAGTTTTTCTTCCGCCTGTTTACCTGCTGATTCCGGGAAGACGGGCCGGGGTGCTCCGTATTCGAGGGTGGTGAAGAAGACGCTTTGATACGGATAGGGCTTGAGCCGGCCGAGAAAGAGGCGGCGGTGTATGGGCTGCATATCGGCAGGGGCCTTGGTGATGATGATGATGTTGGCCCGGCGCTTCTCAAATGCCTGCTCCCGCAAGTTGCCCAGGGGCAGCATGAAATCTTTGGATAGGGGCCGCTGGTAATCGATCAGCAGAATGGAGAGGTTAACATCCACTTTCCGGTGCTGAAAAGCATCATCCAGCAAGATCAGATCCAGACCGGGGATCTTTTGCTGCAGTTGCCCGATGGCCCTTACCCTGTTGCCATCGGCCGCCACAGCTATGTCCGGATGTTTCTGCTTGATCTGTTTGGGTTCATCGCCTATCTGACGGGAAGGAGAATTTTCACCGGCCAGCTGGAAACCCCTGGATTTTCTTTTGTAACCCCTGCTCAAGGTGGCTACCTTGAACTCATCCTTCAGCAATTCCGCCAGGTATTCAATGTGCGGGGTCTTGCCCGTACCTCCCACCGTGATGTTGCCAACCGATATCAGCGGGATATGAAAGGACCGGGAAGGAAGAATGCCCCAGTCATAAAACTTGTTGCGGAAAAATATGATGACCCCGTAGAGGATGCTCAACGGTAACAGTATGAAGGAGAGTATGATCCTGAATGTTTTCATGTAACCGGCGTGATTTGTGGATGCAAATTTAAAAAAATGTTAACAGTGAACCCTGCCAGTGAACCAAAGTCTGCCTTTTTTTGTTGAGGTAAACTAAGGAAACTTTTTAGGTAAAATTTGTTTCGGGGGTGTAGTTTGTGTAGTTTTGACCCCTGTGAAAACGGCTTGTGCATGAAAAGTTGCTGGAAGGCAGATCCTTCAATAAGGACATGCTTTTAACAAGCAAAGGGTTTGCGCGGTCGACCACCGCAACGGACAGGGAGAAATTTCTTTCAATGCCCGGTAAACCCAATAACAGAATACAAATATACACTGAGATATATGTCATCGGATCAGGAATTTCAAAATATTATAGAGAAGGTCAGCCAGCTTTACGAGCAGTATGGCATCAAGAGCGTTACCATGGATGATGTGGCCCGGGAGCTGGGTATGTCCAAAAAGACGCTTTATAATTACGTTACCAACAAGGACGACCTGGTAAGTCACTATGTGGAGTACGTTACAGACCAGCGCCGTTGTAATGTGGAAGAGATCAAGAAACAGGATCTCAATGCCATTGAGGAGCTGTTTGAGGTGAACTGGCATGTCATCCAGATGTTGAAGCATTACAATCCTTCCACGGATTATGACCTGAAGAAGTATTACCCGCAGCATTACCGCAAGTTGCGCGAGATCCGGCAGAATAATATGCTGCAGGCGGTGAAGGAAAATATCGTCAGGGGGAAAAAGGAAGGCCTGTACCGCCAGGAGCTGGATGAGGATATCATCGCGAGGGCTCATGTGAGCCGTATTGAGAACAGCTTTGCCAATGAGCTGTTCGATATCAGTGAGATGATCTCCTGGCGTTTTATCCGGGAGATGATGGTATATCACGTCAGGGGGATCGCCAACGACAAAGGGGTGGATTTTTTTCACCGGAAACTGAAAGAATTTGAAAAGAAAATGGACACATAATAAAAAACGGAATATGACACGTGCAATGATACGATTTACAGGTTTGATGCTGATGGCTGTCCTGATCCCGGGGTATGGGGCATCCTTTGCCCAGGGTATGGGTCAGGAACGGGAGCAGCCAGGCCAGGATACGCTGCGTTTGACCGTGCCGCAGGCACAGAGCCATGCCATGGAGCACAGCACGCAGATGAAGAATGCCCGGCTGGATGTGCAGGTGGCCGACAAGGAGGTATGGGAGACCACCGCCAGTGGATTGCCCCAGGTGAATGCCAGCGGGAGTTACAACAACAACCTGAGCCTGTCCACCCAGCTTTTTCCCAATTTCATTGAGCCCACCATCATCAATGTCCTGAAGGAACAGGGGGTCTTGCCGCCCGACACGCCCGTGGGCGACCCCGAAATGATCGAGGTCAAGTTCGGTACCCAGCATAATTTTGACGGATCAGTGACCGTCAATCAGCTTATTTTCAGCGGTCCTTATATCGTAGGCCTTCAGGCTTCGCGGGTATACAAAAGCCTTTCCCAGCAGCGCCGCCAGCTCACGGAGCTGGAGGTGAAGGCCAACGTGACGCGTACCTATCATTCCATTCAACTGACCGAGCGGAACATCCGGATCCTGGAAGAGAACCTGAAGAGCCTGAATCAATCGCTGAAGGATGCCCGGGCGCTTTATGAGCAGGGAATGGTGGAACAGACCGATGTAGACCGGATACAGATCTCGGTCAGCTCCATCCAAAACACCATCAAGAGCACCCACCGCCAGCTGGAACAGCTGCATAACCTCTTGAAGATCCAGCTGGGCATGGAACTGGACCGCCCCCTGGTGTTGACCCAGTCCCTGCAGGACATCATCCGGACCACCAAGCTGGATGGATCCGTAGATCAGGAGTTTCAGGTGGAAGAGAACGTCAACTACCAGCTGATGGATACCCAGGTACGCCTGTCGGAGCTGGATGTGAAGCGCCGGAAGTCGGAGTACCTGCCCAGCCTGTCAGCTTTTTACAATTACCGCCAGAATGCCATGCGCGATAAGTTCAACCCGCTGGATGGCGACAAGAAGTGGTATGAGGCCAGCACCCTGGGTTTTCAGCTGAACATGCCCATTTTTAGCAGCGGACAGCGCATCTCGCGGGTGCAACAGGCCGAGCTGCAGCTGCAGAAAACACAGAACAACCTTTCCAATACCCGTAAGAGCCTGGTCAACCAGTTTATTCAGACCAAAAACAATTATTTCACGGCATACGACAATTACCAGACGGCACAACAGAACATGAAGCTGGCCAGAAGGGTGTATCAAAGGATCTCGAAGAAATATTCCGAGGGCATGACCGGCAGCATGGAGCTGACGCAGGCCAACCGCGATTACCTCAACGCCGAGTCGGAATACATCAGCGGCCTGGTGGAGTTGCTCAATGCCCGTACCGAACTGGATAAAATACTGAATGAATTATAATCGATGAATGAAAGACAAAAAACATGCATGTGATGAGAAAGATCGTAATACTTTTCCTGGTCGCCGTTGTGGCAGCCTGCAGTCCGCAGGATGAGAAGAGTGAAATAAGAAAGGAACTGACCCGGTACAAGAAGCAGAAAAATGAGCTGGAGCAGAAGATCCAACAGCTGAATAAGAAGCTGGAGGAAGGGGTTGGCGGGGCCAAAGGTGGCGCCCGGGGCGGCTCAACCAACCGGGTGCCGGTATTCGTCAGGGAGATGAAGCCCGGGGAATTTAACCATTATGTACGCAGCAATGGTGAGGTGGAGGCTGTATATGATGCCTTCATCAGTCCGGAGACCAACGGGCAGATCACCCGTATCCATGTGGACGAGGGCGACCGTGTTCAGGAGGGACAGCTGCTGGTAAGCCTCAAGACCAACGTGATCCGCAGCAACATACAGGAGGTGAAGACCAACCTGGAGCTGGCCCGTAAGACCTTCGAGAAGCAGAAGCGTTTGTGGGCCGACAGCGTCGGCTCGGAGATGCAGTATCTGGAAGCCAAAAACAGGAAGGAGAATCTGGAGAACCGGCTGTCGACCCTCCAGGAACAACTGGAGATGTCCAGGATACGCGCTCCCTTCAACGGCATAGTGGAAAGCATCAACCAGAAAGAGGGTGAGCTGGGTACGCCGGGCATGCAGCTGTTGCACCTGGTGAACCTGAAGAAGCTGAAGGTGGAGGCTCAAATCACCGAGCAATATATCTCGCGTGTGCATGAGGGTGATCGGGTGGAGGTTCGTTTCCCCTCCGACCCCCGGATGGATAAACGTGTGCCCATCACCCGTAAGGGGAGCGTGATAGACAAGGAAAGCCGAACCTTTGTCATCGAGGCCCGCCTGGATAACCCCCAGGAGGAGATACGGCCCAACCAGATCGCCATCGTCAATGTGCTGGATTATTCCATCGACAGTGCCCTGGTGGTGCCTTCCAATATCATCAAACAGGATATGCAGGGTGATTATATTTATGTGGCCGGCAACAGCGACAAAGCCCACAAAGTGTACGTGAAAACAGGAAGGTCATACAACAACCAAACCGTGCTGACCAGTGGTGTGAAGCCGGGCGACCGGGTGATCACCTCGGGGTATACCCAGGTATCGGAGGGAGCTCCGATAGAGGTGAAAGAGAAAAAGGACCTGGTTCAATAGGTTGTTGTAGGATGAAATGATGAAAAAAAGAAGATAATGGCTCAACAAGATCAATATTCGCAAGGAAAAGGCGACCGGGAATTCAAGCTCACCACCCTGGCCCTGAACAACAGGAACACCATCCTGTTGCTGGCCCTGGCCATTCTGGGCTTTGGGATATTCTCCTACAACAACCTGCCCAAGGAGCTGACCCCCGAAGTGGTGATCCCAACGATTATGGTGCAAACACCTTATGCGGGTAACCCCCCCGTCGACATGGAGAACCTGATCACCCGCCCGTTGGAAAAGGAGATCGAGGGCGTTCAGGGCATCAAGGAGATCAATTCCACTTCTTCCCAGGGCTTCTCCCTGATACTGGTGGAGTTCAACACCGATGTGGACATCGACAAGGCCCTGCAGGATGTGAAGGATGCCGTCGACAAGGCCGAGCGGGAGCTGCCCGATGACCTGCGCAGCGATCCGTCGGTACAGGACATCGACTTCTCGGAGTTTCCGATCATCAACATCAACCTTTCCGGCAATTACAGCATCGATGCGCTGAACGGATACGGCGAGTACCTGGAGGATGAGATCGAGGAGATCGATCAGATCAGCAAGGTAGAGATCAAAGGGGTGAACGAGCGCGAGATACAGATCAACGTGGATCCCTTTAAGCTGGAGGCGGTGGACATGAGTTTTATGGATATAGAGGGTGCCATCCGGGCCGAGAACGTATCCATTCCCGGCGGCGAGCTGCGTTTCGACAAGTCGAAGCGTTCGATCCGTACCCTCGGTGAGTTCGAGGATGTGGAGCAGATCCGTAACATCGTGGTCAAGGATGCCGAGGATAAGCTGGTATACCTGAAAGATGTGGCGGAGGTGAAGATGGACTATGCCTATCCCGACAGCTATGCCCGGCTCGATCAAAACCCGGTGGTGTCGCTGCAGGTGATCAAGAAAAGCGGGGAGAACCTGCTGGCAGCCACCAACCAGATCTTCGACATACTGGATGAAGCGGTGGCCCAGAATCAGGTGCCCGGCGACCTGAAGATCACCACCACCAACGATCAGAGCGACATGATACGCAAACAGCTCAACAACCTGGAGAACTCGATCATCCTGGGTGTGATATTCGTGGTGCTGGTGCTCTATTATTTCCTGGGAACGAAGAATGCCCTGTTCGTGGGTACGGCCATACCCATGTCGATGTTCCTGTCTTTCATCGTGCTGGTGCTTCTTGACGGGAGGATGAACATCATCGTGCTTTTCTCCCTGATCCTGGCCCTGGGCCTGTTGGTGGACAATGCCATCGTGGTGGTGGAGAACATCTACCGGTTTGTGCATGACCGGGGATACAAACCCTACGAGGGTGCCAAAAAGGCAGTGGGGGAGATCGCCCTGCCGATCATCACCTCCACGGCCACCACCCTCTCCGCCTTCCTGCCCCTGGCTTTCTGGGGTGGGGTGACCGGTGAGTTCATGAAGAACCTGCCCATTACCCTGATCATCGTGCTTACTTCTTCCCTTTTTATTGCCCTGGTGATCATACCGGTGCTGGCAGCCACCTTCATCCGCTTTGGCAAGATGCGCAACGACGGTAAGATCAACAAGAAGTTCAATTACCGCCTGGTGGCTGTTTTAGCTGCCATAGCCGGTGTTTTTTATCTGACGAAGATCTATTCCATCGCCAACATCCTTTTGATACTGACCCTGATCATTTTCCTGAATGCCACCATTTTTTACCGGGTACAGTATCTGTTTCAGAATGTTTTCCTGGTGCGCCTGGAGAACGGCTACCTGAAGCTGCTGCAGTTTGCCCTTCGGGGCAGGAACCCCTTGAAATTCTTCGCCGGTACGATACTGACCCTGATCCTGGTGGTGATGTTTTTGGGGCTGCGTCAGCCCGATGTATTGTTCTTCCCCGACAACGAACCCGATTACATCAACGTGAGGGCGGATATGCCGGTAGGTACCGACATTCAGGCCACCGACTCGGTGATGCGCATCGTGGAGGAGGACATCGTCGAATACCTGGAGCCACATGACAAAATCGTGGAATCGGTGTTGACCACCGTGGGAAGTGGCGCCGGTGAAGGCTTTACCCCCACAGGTACACCCAACATAGGCCTGACCACCGTATCGTTCGTCGATTACGAGTTCCGGGGTGAGGTGAACACCTCCGACATCATGGCGCAGATGAGCGATTTTTTGATCGGCCGCTATCCCGGAGCCCAGATATCCGTGGATAAGAACCGGATGGGGCCGCCCACCGGCAACCCCGTCAACCTGGAGATCAGCGGTCCCGACTTTGACCAGCTGATACAGCTGACCGACTCCATCAGGCAACGCATTGAAAAAGCCGCTATACCGGGCCTTGAAGGACTGAAGATGGACCTGGATGTGGGTAAGCCCGAGGTGCTGGTGCACATCGACCGCGATAAGGCCCGCCGTTTCGGCCTCTCAACCATGCAGATCGCCGATAAGATCCGTACCTCGCTCTTCGGCAAAGAGATCAGCGATTTCAAGGTGGGCGAAGATGAATACCCCATCCAGCTCCGGCTGCAGAAACCCTTCCGCTATGACCTGCCCACCCTGATGAACCAGAAGATCGCGGTGCGCGACAACGGACGGGTGGTCAACGTACCCATCAGCTCGGTGGCCGACCTGGAATACAGCACTACCTACGGGTCGGTCAACAGAAAAGACCTGGACCGGGTGATCACCCTCTCTTCCAATGTGCTGGAAGGATACAACGCCACGGAGATCAACAGCCAGCTCGCCTCTATACTCGAGAACTTCCGGATGCCGGAAGGCTACAAATACGAGTTTACCGGCGAGCAGGAAGAACAGCAGGAATCGATGGCCTTCCTATCCAGAGCCCTGATCATTGCCGCGGTGTTGATCATGATCATCCTGGTGACCCAGTTCAACTCCGTGGTCAAACCCGTGATCATCATCTCCAGCGTGGTGTTTAGCACCATCGGTGTCTTCCTGGGCATCGGCATCTTCAACATGGATGTGGTGGTGGTGATGACCGGTATCGGTATTGTCTCGCTGGCAGGTATCGTGGTGAACAACGCCATTGTGCTGGTCGATTACATCGAGCTGCTCAAACGGCGCAAACGGGCCGAGCTGGGTGTGGAGGAAGGCTCCTATCTGCCGGTGAAAGAGGCCACCGAGTGCATCGTGCAGGGTGGCAAGACACGCCTGCGCCCCGTGCTGCTTACGGCTATCACTACCATACTGGGCCTGCTGCCCCTGGCCATCGGGCTGAACATGGATTTCGGAACGCTGCTGAGTGAATTCGACCCCCAGCTCTATTTCGGCGGCAACATGGTCAACTTCTGGGGACCCATATCGTGGACGGTCATCTTTGGCCTGACATTCGCCACATTCCTTACCCTGGTGATCGTCCCCGTGATGTACCGCCTCGCCATCCTCATACAGAAATGGCTGCTTAAAGTGTTCAATATGGAGCATAAAGAAGCCGTGGTGGAACCCAGCGCTTAGCGCTGCGCTAAGCGCTAAAAATGTACGAATTCGTACAATTTTTGTGGACATATACGTGAGTGGCCCGATAAATAAGCCCTAACGCTGATGGGTGTTCAAAAACGAACAATCTCAGCGCTTAGCGCTGCGCTAAGCGCTGAGATAACTGAGCGCTGAGATAAAAATTTATGCTATTCAAAAAAATATTGAATACCTTTGCAGAAAGACCAACGGTATGGCTATACGATTTTTTTATTTGCCCAGGGGTCGGAAGTACAACTATCAGCCCCGCTATTACGATGAGCGGAAAGAGGAACTGGAAAGGAGAAAGCGCCGTATCGACCGGGAGCTGGGCCTGGATAACGACGCGACCGGCAGTACCTATATTCCCAACATTAAGGGGGAGATGCGCAAGCACCTGAAGGTCCGCAAGAAGGCCAGGAAAGCCTCCAGCATGAGGATGCTGATTATCCTGGCGGTGTTGCTTTTCATAACCTGGATACTCTTTCGCATATAAGGGACTGTAGATGGCTGATATCATTCAACTGTTACCCGATTCCGTAGCAAACCAGATAGCAGCCGGCGAGGTGATACAGCGGCCTGCCTCGGTGGTCAAAGAGTTGATGGAGAATGCCATTGACGCGGGAGCCAGCGAGATCAAGGTGGTTGTTAAGGATGCCGGCAAGACTTCGATACAGGTCATCGATGACGGGGAAGGTATGTCGCCCACCGATGCCCGCCTGGCCTTCGAAAGACATTCCACCTCGAAGATACGTCAAGCCGAAGATCTTTTTTCCATACGTACCATGGGCTTTCGGGGCGAAGCCCTGGCTTCTGTCGCCGCCATCAGCCATGTGGAACTGAAGACACGCCGCCAGGACGATGAGGTAGGCACCCGCCTGCGCATTGAAGGATCACAGGTGCAGGAGCAGGAACCGGCACAGACCCCGGCCGGCAGCAACTTTTTGGTGCGCAACCTGTTCTATAATGTGCCGGCCCGCCGCAAATTCCTGAAGAAGAACTCCACCGAGCTGAACCACATCATCCGTGAGTTTAAGCAGATCGTACTGGCCAGGGCCAATATCGCCTTCTCCCTGTCGCACAACAATGGCCTGCTCTTTAAACTGGCACCCGAGAAATTCGGCAAACGCATCGTCGGTGTCTTCGGCGATGTGATACGCGAGAGCATCACCCCCATCGAGTCGCAGACCCGCATCGTGACCATCCGCGGATACATCGGCCATCCCGATAAGGCCAAGAAACGCGGCGGAGAACAGTTCTTTTTTGTCAACAACCGCTACATGAAGAACCCTTATTTGCATAAGGCCATCATGGATGCCTATGAGAAGATCATCCCCCAGGGAAGCCTGCCCGCCTATTTCATCAACCTGGAGGTGCCCTCCGAATCGCTCGACGTGAACATCCATCCCACCAAGACGGAGGTGAAATTTGAGGACCAGCAGGCCATATGGCAGATACTGCACGCTTCGGTAAGGGAAACCCTGGGCAGGAACCACATGACCCCCATGCTGGATTTCGATCAGGAGAACAACATCGGCATTCCACCCCTTACCCGCAATAAGGATGTGAAACCCCCTACCATCGAAGTGGATCCCCACTACAATCCCTTTGAGCAGGAGGACAACAGGAACCGTGGCGGCGCACCTGGCGCCGGGACACCCCCACCCGCGTCCCGGTCATCTTCTTCCGGCAATGCTCAAAAGAACCCGCCTTTTAACTGGCAGGACCTGTACGATGACTTTGAAAACGACAGCGGACAGACCACCATCCGCATAGCCTCCGCCGCCACCAAACAGGAAGAGAAAAGGGAGGAACCGGGAAAGACTTTTTTTCAGTTTAAGGAAAAATATATCATCACCCCGGTAAAAAGCGGTATGATGGTGATCCATCAGCACCGCGCCCATACCCGCATCCTGTTCGAATATTTCCTGCGCATGCACCGCAACAGAAGCCGGGTGGTCCAGAAAGAACTCTACCCGGAAGTGGTGGAATTGAACAATTCGGATTATAATTTGCTTAAACAACTGCAGGGTGATCTGAAAAAAGTGGGCATCGATATTCAGTTGATGGAGGACAATGCAGTAAGGATCGACGGCATCCCGGCCGAGGCCGGCGGCAACAGCCCGCGGGCCATGATCGAATCCTTGCTGGAGGCCTATGCCGAAGACAAGGATTTTGGCGATGACATGAAGGAGACCCTGGCCCTCAGCCTGGCCAGGGCAACAGCCATCGACCCGGGCCGGGTGCTGGAGCAACAGGAGATGCGGGAGTTGGTGGATAAGCTCTTCGCCAGCGGATCACCCAATTATACACCCGAGGGCAACAAGATCGTGGCTTTTATCAAAACCGAAGACTTTGACAAACTGTTTAAATAAACACAACCAGATACAACAAATTTATACGTAATGGCGCAATACGGACAAGGAGGATTTGCAGGAACACCGCCTGTGGTCAAGAATCTGATCATCATCAATGTGTTGGCCCTGCTGGCCTATTATGCCTTTCGGGGCTCCTTCAACCTGAACTGGACCCTGGGCCTGTTTTACTGGGGTTCGGAGGCTTTCGAACCCTATCAGTTCGTCACCCATATGTTTATGCACGGGGGTTTTGCCCACCTGTTCTTTAACATGTTCGCCCTGTGGATGTTCGGGCGCGTGCTGGAAAATGTATGGGGATCCAAGCGTTTCTTCATCTATTTCTTTGTCACCGGGCTGGGAGCCGCTTTCCTGCACCTGCTGGTGAACCATATTTCTATACAGAACATGATGGCGCAGATGCCCCAGGAGCAGGTGGATATTGTAATGGAGCGGGGACTGAACGCTCTTCGGGAAGGGAAGAACTTCACCAATCCGGCTATGCAAAAGCTGAACCTCTCGATGAACATCCCCACCGTGGGGGCTTCGGGAGCTGTTTTTGGGGTGCTGCTGGCTTTCGGCATGCTTTTTCCCAATACCCAGCTGCTGCTGCTTTTCCCGCCCATACCCATCAAAGCCAAGTATTTCGTTATCTTTTACGGCATCCTCGAGCTGGTGCTGGGTGTGACACAACCGGGAAGCAACGTGGCCCACTTTGCCCACCTCGGGGGCATGCTGTTTGGTTTCATCCTCATCAAATACTGGAACAGCAGGAAGAGTACGTTCTATTGATAAAAAGGTAATGCCTTATGGGAATCTCTGATCAAATAAAAGACACCTTCAGGCGGGGCAGCACCCTGATCAAACTGATATACATCAATGCGGCGGTATTTCTTTTCATCAAGGTGCTGCAGGTTTTGGCTTTTCTGTTTGGCTTCAGCGGCATCACCGATGCCTTGCTGCAATGGCTGGCCGTACCTGCCGATTTGCCTAAGCTGTTGACGCGCCCCTGGACCCTGTTCACCTACATGTTTTTGCATGAAGGATTCCTTCATATTGTGTTCAATCTGTTGTGGCTCTATGTGTTCGGGCGTATCTTCCTGATGTACCTCAATGAGAAAAGGCTGGTGAGCGTGTACCTGGTAGGGGGCCTTTCGGGAGCCGCCTTGTATATCCTGGCCTTCAACATATTTCCGGCTTTCCAGCAGGCCGTGCCATTGTCCATCGCCCTGGGCGCTTCCGCCTCGGTGATGGCCATTGTGATAGCCATATCGGTTTATGTACCCAACTTTTCCATCAACCTGCTGCTGATCGGGCCGGTCAAGCTGAAGTACATCGCCATTTTTACCATTGTCCTGGATGTGCTGAGTATTCCCTCTTCCAATTCGGGAGGCCACATTGCCCACCTGGGAGGCGCCCTTTTTGGTTACCTTTATATCGCCCAGTTCCGCAAGGGGCGAAACATCACCCGTGGGTTTGACCGTTTCATGGACCGGGTCTTTACCGTGTTCAAGCCCAAACCCCGGTTCCGGGTGACCCACAACCGGCCCGGCACCGACATCGAATACAACAAATGGAAGGCCGAACGGCAGCAGCGCATTGATGAGATACTGGAGAAGATCTCCAAAAACGGATACGAAAGCCTGACCCGGGAAGAAAAGGAGATTCTCTTCAAACAGGGAGGCGACCGGAAGTGAGCAGCCTGATCAAAAGATTGCTGATGGTTGTTAACATTGTGTTTGCCGGTGCCCTGGCATTGTCCTACCTCTCCCCCTATGTGTCGCCCCAAACACTCTGGCCCCTGGCCTTTCTGGGACTGGTTTTTCCTTTCCTGGTAGCGATCAACCTGGTTTTCCCGGTTTTTTGGCTTTCCCGCAGGCGGTGGCATTTTCTTATTTCCCTGGTCGTACTGCTGATCGGCATTCATCCCATCTCCCGGACTTATCAGCTCAGCGGCCTGGATCAGGAGGAGGCTTCTGCCGCCGCCGACCGCCCTGAGCTTAAAGTGCTGTCCTACAACGTCAGGGTGTTTGGCCTGGTGGGTGATGCCAGCTATGGAGAGGCCCAGGAGAAGATCTTCAGGTTGGTACGCCAGGAGGATCCGGATGTGGTGTGTTTTCAGGAGTTTTATGTGAACCCTTCCAAGGGGCTGAGCCTGGAGAAGGTGATGGAAGAGCTGCCCGGCATGCGGTATCGTCATGTGATATGGCTGAGCCAGGGCAGCGGGAGCAAGTACGGCATAGCCACCTTCAGCAAATATCCGTTGGTGAGAAAAGGACGGGTGGTGTTCGAGCGTACCTACAATGCCTCCATCTACTCCGACATCCTGGTCGAAAAGAAACGGATGCGCATCTTCAACAACCATTTGCAATCCATACGCTTCAAGCGCAGCGATTACCAGTTCATCTCCAATCAGAATCAATACAACGACTCCGAGAAGCTCAGGGCCTTGCAGAAGATCTCTTTCAGGCTGCGCGATGCTTTCATCAAACGAGCCGGCCAGGCTGAGGAGATCTCCAGGCACATCCGCCGTGCCTCCTTTCCGGTACTGGTATGTGGCGATTTCAACGATACCCCGGTCAGTTACACCTATCATACCATCCGGCACCGGCTGAACGATGCCTTTGTTGAAGCAGGCCGGGGCATGGGCATCACCTATAAGGGACAGTTCCCTTCTTTCCGCATTGATTACATTTTTTATGATCCGGCTTTCACTATCCGGAGTTATGACACCGGCCGGGAGCCCCTGTCCGATCATTACCCCATCATGGCAACTTTTGCAATCCCCTGACGCATCAGGAAGATGGGGCGAAAGGGAGCTTTTCCAGGTCGACGTTGCCGCCGGACAGGATTACACCCACTTTTTTGGATTTGAACACGAAACGGTTGCTGAGTATAGCTGCTAGAGCTACTGCAGCCGAGGGTTCGGCCAGGATCTTCATCCTTTCCCAAATCAGGCGCATGGCCTGAACGATGTTTTCCTCGGTGGTGGTGAAGATATCGTCGTGGTAAGTGCTGATAATGCGGAAGGTGAGGGGGCTCAGCGAGGTGAGCAGCCCGTCGGCGATGGTGTTGGGGCGGTCGACGGGAATGAGGAAGCCCTGTTTGAAAGAGCGGTAGGCATCATCGGCCATGCGGGGCTCGGCGGCGTAGATGCGGATATCCTTTTTCATGCCCCGGGCGGCTATGGCGGTTCCACTGGTGAGACCACCCCCGCCTACCGGGGCGATGAGGGCATCCAGGTCGGGTACATCCTCGAGCAGCTCTTTGGCTGCGGTGCCCTGACCGCATATCACGTTGAAATCGCCCGAAGGATGGATGAAATGGGCACCGGTGGCTTGCCCGATCCGGCGAAAGGCTTCTTCCCGGTTGTCGAGCCCGGGCTCACACCAGGTGATACGGGCCTGATAGTGTTCCACCGCCTGTTTTTTCACCGGACTGGCATTGTTCGGCATCACAATGTAGGCCTCGGTGTCCAGAAGCTTCGCTGCCAGGGCCAGGGCGGCAGCATGGTTGCCGGAGGAATGGGTGCCTACCCCCTTCGACAGCTCCTCGCCACTGAGCTGAAGAAGGGCGTTGGCGGCCCCGCGAAACTTGAAGGAGCCGGTCTTCTGAAAATTCTCGCACTTGAAATACAATTCAGCTCCCGAGCTCTCATTGATCGAGGCGCTCGTTAATACCGGCGTCCGGTGCACCTTGTCGCTTATGCGGCGGTGAGCCTGCTCAACATCCTCAAATGTGGGTATGCTCCGACTCATAGTGTGTTGGTTTTGTATGGCAGACCCCCCGGAAGCCTCCCTCCCGAAGGGGAAGGATCTATTTTTGCCTGAGCTGATGCAGGGAATCCAGCCTTATGAACTGCTGGTAACTTTTTTTCACGCGTTCTAAAATAAAATATTCCCGTGTATTGAGTATATATTCCTCACTAAAGTTACAGTAATTCATGAACCGCTCCAGCCTCTCCCCCTCCAGGCCGGTGAGCGCACTGACCTGCTCGCGGTTGAACTTTTCATTGAGCCGGTCCTCTTTTGTTTTGGCTCTCTGAAGCTCCCTAAGCTTCTGTTTGGACTGGATCTCCTTGGAGAACAGACTGTAGATCATCGTGATGGGCGAAGTGATCCCCGGGTTGATCTGTTCCTCCTTCAGCTCGGGTTCCCTGTTGATGCCCTCCCAAAGCAGAGGATGCACATCTTCCTGCGGATCCTTGATGTCGAGGCTGAGGAATTTTCTTTTGAAATCCCGGTAGGTCCCCCAGGGTGTGACCTCCACCCCGGAAATGGCATATACTTGCTCATCGATGGGAATGCTCCTGAATACGACCTTCTGAAGCGAATCCTTATACTGGTAATAGGTGGTTTGGTAGCCTATGGAGGTGATCATCAGTGAATCGCCCGGCTCGATCTTCAGGTCGAAGGTGCCCAGCGAATCGCTTATGGTGGCGTTGTTGCCGCTGATGTTGATGATGTGGGCATATTCAATGGGGCGATAGGTCCTGGAGTCATAGAGGTTACCAAAAAAACGAAGGGTGCTGTCGCGTTGCTGAGAAAAGCCCAGGGTGCTTAGCATCAGGAAAATAATGGTTATGTGAAGCCGGATTCCGATATCGCCTTAGTTTTTAATTTTATAAAGTTAGTTTAACTTTGAATGATTTCATAATGTCCCTTTTGATTTAACAAATATTAACGGTCTTGTGTTATCTCACTTGCGGGGATTTTGAGAAAATATTTTTTCCGTAATTTTGAAACAAACTGAACGACATGGAAAACTACAAAGAGCAGATCGGGAAGATATGGGAAAATCGTGAGTTATTAAAAGAGCCTGCCAACCAGGAGGTGATCCGTGAGGTGGTAGACTGGCTGGATAAGGGCAAGATCCGGGTGGCTGAGCCTGAGGGTGATGGCTGGAAGGTGAATCAGTGGGTTAAGATGGCCGTTATTCTGTATTTTCCCATACAGAAGATGAAAAAAACAACGGTAGGTCCGTTTGAGTTCTATGACAAGATTGATCTGAAGCGGGATTATGATCGTGTGGGAGCGCGGGTGGTGCCGCATGCCATTGCCCGATACGGGTCGTTTATCTCGGAGAATGTGATCATGATGCCTTCTTATGTGAACATAGGTGCCTATGTGGAGCCTGGTTCGATGGTGGATACCTGGGCCACGGTGGGCAGCTGTGCGCAGATCGGCAAAGATGTGCATCTGAGCGGGGGTGTTGGTATAGGTGGGGTGCTGGAGCCTGTTCAGGCCGCACCGGTGATCATTGAGGATCATTGCTTCATCGGCTCGCGTTCGATCATTGTGGAAGGGGTGCGGGTGCACCGCGAAGCGGTGATCGGCGCCAACGTCACCATCACCCAGTCCACCCGCATCATCGATGTCTCACAGAAAGAGCCGAAAGTATACCGGGGCGAGGTACCTGCCCGTTCGGTGGTGATCCCCGGATCGTACACCAAAGAGTTTCCGGCCGGCAATTACCAGGTTCAATGCGCCCTGATCGTGGGACAACGGAAGGCCTCCACCGACCTGAAGACCTCTCTGAACGAGGCACTGAGGAATTTTCACGTAGATGTATAGCCTTTTCCTATGACCCGGCTTTTGATCATTCAAACGGCTTTCATTGGCGATGTGATCCTGACCACTCCGTTGCTGGAGAAGATACGGCAGCGTGATCCGCAGGCGCAGGTCGATGTGCTGGTGAGAAAAGGCAATGAGGGACTGCTGGCGAACCATCCGGGTGTACACCGTTTGTTCGTTCTGGATAAGAGGGAGGCCAAGTGGCGCAATGTTTTTTCGATGATCCGTGAGATACGCCAAACCCGTTACGATCACCTGATCAACCTGCAGCGTTTCCTGACTACGGGCATCATCTCTCTTTTTGCCCGGGCGCGCCGGAAGGTGGGGTTTGATAAGAACCCGCTGGCGATGTTCTACCACCGCCGGGTGAAGCATGCCATCGGCGAGGGCACCCATGAGATCGAGCGTAACCTGGCGCTGCTGGATGACCTGTATGGGTCCGGTTTTGTCCCGCCCCGCCTCTACCCCTCCGGGAAGGATTATAAAAGGGTGCAGGAATATCAGCAGGGCGATTATGTCTGTCTGGCCCCGGCTTCGGTGTGGTATACCAAGCAGTTCCCTGAGGACAAGTGGGTGGAGCTGATCAACCTGCTGCCGGCCTCTACCCGGGTGTACCTGATTGGGGGCCCTGACGACGGCGGGTTGTGTGACCGGGTCAAAAGCCAGGTCCAACACCCGGATGTGCACAACATTGCCGGGCAGCTCACCTTCCTGGAGACGGCTGCCCTGATGGGCCAGGCCCGCATGAGTTACGTCAATGATTCGGCTCCCCTGCACATCGCCTCGGCAATGAATGCCCCGGTGCGGGCTGTGTTCTGCTCCACTACCCCGGATTTTGGGTTCTACCCCGTGTCGGACGATTCCCGGGTGGTGGAGATACCTTATAAGTTGTATTGCCGGCCCTGCGGCCTTCATGGCTTCATGGCCTGTCCCGAAGGGCACTTCCGCTGTGCCCGCGAGATAGATGTTCAACAATTGCTTAGCTAATTCTTCTGCCCATGGTACCCCTTTCGGCTGTGATCATCACCTATAATGAAGAAAAAAACATCGGACGCTGCCTGGAGTCTTTGCAGGATATAGCCGATGAGATCGTGGTGGTGGATTCCTTCTCCACCGACCGCACTGAAGCCATATGCCGTGAATATGGCGTACGATTTATGCAGCATGCCTTCGGAGGATATGTGCCGCAAAAAAATTATGCCCTTTCACAGGCTGCCCATCGTTATGTGCTCTCCCTGGATGCCGACGAGGCGCTGTCGGAGGAGCTCCGCAAGTCGATCGCTCATGCCAGGGAGCATTGGGAATACGACGGATACTGCTTCAACCGGCTGACCAACTATTGCGGCAGATGGATCCGTCACTGCGGATGGTACCCCGACCGCAAACTGCGTTTGTGGGATGCCTCCAAAGGCCGGTGGGCAGGTCACCACATCCACGAACGCCTGGAGATGGACCCCGGCTCCACCACCGGATTCCTGAGAGGCGACCTGCTGCACCATTCTTTCCATACCATCGATCAGCATATGCAAACGGTCAACCAGTTCTCCACGGCAGGGGCCCGATCGCTCTACGAGAAAGGAGCGCGGAGCAATACCTTGAAGATACTGGTTAAATCCATCGCCAAATTCATCCGAAACTACATTCTTAAGCGGGGTTTCCTGGACGGATACTATGGGTATCTGATATGCCGGATATCGGCCTTCTCTACCCTGATCAAATACGCCAAGCTGAAGGAGATGAGGAAAGACCCCAGCGCTTAGCGCTGCGCTAAGCGCTGGATTTGTTCGGTTTCGGACACCTGGCAGTTTGTCGTTTGGCGCCCTTAGCGCTGCGCTAAGCGTTGGGACGATAGGAAATAAAAAAACCGGAGCCCCGCCAACGGCAGGATACCGGTTTTTTTATTTTTTTGGGTCTTTTCTTACTGAAGCTTGAAGACGATGGGGATGGTAAACTGAACACGTACGGCTTGGCCGCGTTGCTTACCAGGCTCCCACTCGGGTGCATTGCGGATCACCCGCATGGCCTCTCCATTGAGCGAGGGGTCTACACCTCTCATCACTGCTACGTTGGAGATGCCGCCGTCGGTGTCTACAACGAACTTCACGAAAACGGTTCCTTCAATACCGTTTTCAGCAGCTATCGTTGGATACTCAATGTTTTTCTGCACGTAATTCCGGAAAGCTGCTACGCCGCCGCCCTGGAAAGTCGGCATGTCTTCCACCACCACGAAGATCTGTTGTTCTTCCTCTTCTTCCTCTTCTTCGTCGGCAAAGGCATCGATCGATACTTCCGTGTCCTGGTCGGCTTCGCTTTCCTCCAGTACCAGTTCGTCTTCGATCTGCACATCGTTTTCCACAATGTTGATCACCTCAGTCGATTTGGGCGGAGGAGGCGGCGGTGGCTCTTGCTGCTCCTGCTGCCTGGTTACCGGCACATTCTCCTGCACCAGGTCGGATTCGTTTTGTTGCTGGAAGCCTTCAACCTTTTCCGGACGGGAGGTCCACTCGAAGGCGAGCAGCACCAGACCCAGAGCTACAACAAAACCCAGCTCCAGGAATAGGCCCTTTTTGGCTTCTAGATCAGCTTTTTGCGTTTTTTTGCGTTCCATATCATCCGTTATTTTTTCTGGGCTAAAAATACATAAACAAAATTCTATTAACAAATCATGAACAGGATTTTTCTTGTATGCTAAGTAACACCTGTCTATTGTAAAAACGTGGTGGGCGAGGGAATAGTATATAATTTATTTCAGCGCTTAGCGCAGCGCTAAGCGCTGGTTGGTGTCCAATAACGAACAAAATCTTATATTCAACGCATTTCATCCAACATTCCGTATTTTGGTGTTCGTTTTCGTACATTTTCAGCGCTTAGCGCTGCGCTAAGCGCTGAAAAAATCGCTGAAAAAATTAAAATGCTGCCATCAGCAGATCGATATCCCGGGAAGGGATGCCGAACCGGTCGCCGATTTGTTTTTTGGTGAGGATGCCGTTGTAGATGTATACACCATTTCGCAGGCCCCGGTTTTCCTTGAGGTGGTTCATGAACCCGCCGAATTCGCCCATGTCGATCAGCAGGGGGGAGATCACGTTGCTCATGGCGATGGAGGCGGTGCGGCTCACCCGGGAGGCGATGTTGGGCACG
>JAGXLL010000104.1 GCA_018334675.1 Bacteroidales bacterium
ACCAGCGACCCGGCAGAGAGGCCGGGCACCGGCAGGCGATTCGATCATTTTGTCAGGGAAAGACTGGAGCTCGACGAGAGACAGTACCGGCAATATCAGGAGTTGGTGGAAAAAACCCGGGAGGAACAGCGCAACATAGCCAGGGAACTGGCAGATAAACGCAACCAGATGATGCAGGAACTGACCAAAGACGAGCCTGACCAGCAGAAACTCGATGATCTGGCCAATGATATAGGTGATTTGCACACCCGGCTGAAGCAAAATACCATCGATCATTTCAAGGAATTCAGGAATATCTGCCGGCCTGAGCAAAAAAAAGCACTCAATCAGTTGATGATCGAGATGTCACATCATGGCCCCCATCAGCCGGGACATAAACGACCGGGTGGTGGACCTCACATGAACAGGAATTAATTGACGCATCATACCAATAAAATGTTTAACCAATAAATGAAACAATGATGAAAACTTTAGGAAAAATTACCACCATTCTTATCGCAGCCATATTGACGATAAGTTCAGCCACAGCCCTGGCGCAGAAAGGTCAGGGAATGATGGGCAAAGGTATGCCCGGAGAGCGCATGCAAAAATCTCAACAACATTGTACCCAGATGATTCCCAATTTGACAGATGAACAGAAGAATCAAATACAGGAATTGAGGGTAGACCAAATGAAGCAGATGACTTCATTCCGGAACCAGTTGATGGAAAAACGTGCCCGGCTCAGGACCCTGCAAACCCAGGATAATCCGGATATGAATGCCATCAACAATGCTATTGAGGAGATGGGCGAGATTCGTACCAACATGCACAAAGCCCGGGCCAAACATCACCAGGAAGTTCGTAAGCTCCTCAACGACGAACAGCAGGCTTTCTATGATGCCAGGAGGATGCACCGGCACGGGAAATCTTCCGGCCGCCGTGGAGGCCATCATCCCGGCCCCGGCATGCGACCCGGAAAAGGATTTCAGCAATAAACCTCGATAATCTAAAAGCAAAAGAGCGCTTCCACCTACGGCAAAGCGCTCTTTTTTATCATTCAAAAAGCCCCTCATCCCTGATCAACATCAGAATGGAATTATGTGAGACCACCACATACCTTTCATTGTTAAAAATGATCTCATGGCCTCCCGACTGAAGATAAACCGCCAGGTCTCCTTCCTGGGGCTGCAGCGGGACATATTTCACCTCATCTCTCTGTTCCTTCCAGGGCTCCTCCTCATCAGAAACGGCAGGTATGGGATACCCCGGTCCTACCTTCAGCACATAGCCGCTGTGTACTTTCTCTTTCTCCTGTACACTGGGAGGTAAATACAACCCCGATTTGGTTTTGCTCTGGGGATCTTTGGGCTTGATCAAAACCCGGTCGCCAATCAATATAAAACGGTTCAGATCCTGGTCTCCTATTTCCAATGCCATATCTTTTTGGGGTCAAATATAGTAATAGTATGGCCACAACCGAATCCACGGCTATGGAAAATACAGTTCACATGTGGTACCCTTGTTCCTGGTGGAATATACCCTTACCTCTCCATGATGCTTTTTCATGATTTGTCGTGCCAGACTTAGTCCAATTCCAGAACCATTTTTTTTGGTAGTATAGAACGGCATGAATATCTTTTGAATGGATTCTTCCGGTATGCCTTCTCCATTATCGGTAATACGAAGAGAAGGCTCACCCTGGTTTCCTTCTTTGAGTTGGACTTCCATCCTGGGCTGCTGGCAGGTTTTTACCGCATCAATGGCATTGATCAGGATGTTGATCACCACCTGTTCAATCTGCTCGGAGTCGGCTTGTATAATAATTTGATTTTCAGTAATATGAACACTAAGGGCTATATGATGCCGGTCCATCTCTTCCCGCAGCAGATGAAGCAGATGTTTTGTCAACCCACAAATATCGACAGGCTCCAGTGTGGGTTCGGGCACACCGGTCAATTTGCGATAAGTCTGGACAAATTTCAGCAGTCCCTGTGTCCTTGTATGAATGGTATCCACGCTTAGTTGCAAGTCTTTCAGTTCATCGTGCAATTCCTGCGGAATATCTTCTTTTCGCTGCAATATCTCATCCAGCGCATCCTTTGCCGCTTCAGTAAGAGAGGATATGGGAGTAGCCGAATTCATGATCTCATGGCGAAGCAGGCGGATCAGGCTCTGCCAGGATTCCACTTCCCTGGCTTCCAGCTCGCTACGTATGTCCTGAAGTGCAATCAGGGTAAAGTTGTTTTTTTGAAGCCTGAAGGTATTGGTTCGGATGGCAAGGCTCAGGTTTTGTCCTTCCACCGGCAAAGGTACAACCTTCCTTTCGCCTGGCTGCAAGTTGATGATTTCCTCATAGAGCTTTCTGTGATAATGCGTTAGTTGTTGGAAACGTTCTATGAATGGTATCTGGATCATATTGCGGGCAGCCTGGTTCAGGAGGTGGATCTCCCCTCCATTTTTAAAACTGATGATGCCGGTTTCCAGGTGCTCCACCACTTCCCGCAGGTGGTGATAATGGGTTTCCTTATCGATCCGCACGTCTTGAAGTTCCTTCGTAATGGTATGAAAGGCATCGTCCAGGTTGCCAGGCCTCTTCCTGTACTCCAGATTTTGTTTGTAATAGCTTTGATAATCTTTTTGGCTGATGGTGAGGAGGAAATCACGCACTTCCCGGCGGTACCTGTTCATATGATGAATGATGCCATAAACCATAAGGGGCATCATCAAGCCTGTAACACTGGTAGTAACATACCATTGTTCCTGATGGAGTGCATAGGAAAAAACCAACATATCGGCAAGAAGCAGGACGAGGCGCCCAATGAGGTTCCATTGATAAGCTCTAGAGTTCATATTTGTTCATTTTTCGGTAAAGGGTGGTTCTTCCCAGGCCAAGCTCCCGGGCAGTTGCCGAAAGATTGTAATGGTGTTTTCTGAGGGCTTTTAGAATGGTATTCTTCTCAATTTCTCCCAGGTTAAGGCTTGAATAACTGCTGGATGCACCAGTGTGGGTTTCAAGTTTGATGTCTTTGGGACGGATCTCATTATTTTCTGCCATGATGACGGTTCGCTCCAGTATATGTTGCAACTCCCGGATATTTCCCGGCCAGTGATAACGCATAAGCTTATCCATGGCGGATGAAGAGAGTGTAAGGTTTGGTTTTCGGTATTTGCGTCTGAAATGATCCATAAAATGCTTGCTCAAACCGGTTATATCGGAGGTACGATCGCGAAGGGGCGGCAAGCTGATCTCCAGGGTATTGATCCGGTAAAGCAGATCTTCACGGAAATTATCCGCGGCAACCATCTTTTTCAGCGGCATGTTGGTGGCACAGATCAACCGCACATCCACCTCTACAGGATGACTGGACCCAACCCGTGTGATCTCTTTTCTTTGTATGGCTGTAAGTAGTTTGGATTGTAGCGACAACGACAAATTACCAATCTCGTCCAAAAACAAGGTGCCCTGATGGGCCATTTCAAACCGTCCTTTCCTGTCCTCGCGGGCATCGGTGAAGGCACCTTTCACATGGCCGAAAAGCTCCGATTCGAAAAGCGTTTCAGGTATGGCCCCCAGATCAACATGCATGAAGACCTGGTTCGAGCGGAGCGAACGGCGGTGTATCTCCCGCGCCACCAGCTCTTTGCCTGTTCCGTTCTCTCCCAGAATCAACACATTGACATCGGTACCGGCCACCTTTTCTATGGTTGTTAAAACATCCTGCATGGCAGGTGAATCAGCGATCATGGTGCCGGAGGCCTGGTCCATATCATGCTGAAGCGTTTGTTGTGTGTAACGCAAATCCCTTATTTTCCGCCTGGATTGTCCCAAACGGTAGGCCGACTGAACGGTGGCAAGAAAACGCTGGTTTTCCCAGGGTTTCACAACAAAATCGACCGCTCCAAGCTTCATGGCCTGCACGGCCAGATTCACATCACCATATGCGGTGATCACCACCACCGCTACATCGGGATGCCTGCGGTGAATTTCCCGTATCCAATACAGACCCGCTTCGCCATCGGAAGCTCCCGGTTTAAAATTCATATCCAACAATACCAGATCGAAGCCGCCAATATCTTCGCCTTGCGACAAGGGATCAGGCCCCTCCCACACTTCGATCTGTCTGAAATGTTTTTTCAGCACCATATGAGCTGTTAATCGAATATCGCGGTCATCATCAATCACCAGGATTTTCCCCTCTTTTTCTTCCATTGAGAAAAATGTTTATTTTTAGAGTAAAGATATAAAATGTTCCGGATTGAAACACCCAACTGTTCACAATTGAAACAAATTATGCAGTCGAATTTCCATTCCAACCAATAATAATAAACTATTAATCAAATAACTAATAAGTTTGGCACTCCGATTGATACTCATTCACCAAACAACCAAACCTCCTGCTCATGATCCGGAATTATTTGAAAATCGCTTTCAGAAACCTGAGGAGAAACAAGCTCCAGTCGATCATCAACATATCGGGTTTTGCCATTGGACTGGCTGTGAGCATAGGGATCATTTTCTATGTCCATCATGAGCTCACCTACGATCAATTCCATCCGAAAAATGAACAGGTATATCGCCTGGCCTTTAAAAAGGTGCAAGGGGAACAAATCAGCACGGATGTGAGTTCTTTGTCCGTGGTGGGGCCTGAATTCACAAAGCACATTCCGGAGATTGAGAAATTTACCCGTTTGAGCATGTATCATGGGGGCACCTTAAGCCACGGTGAAAAAGCTATAAGGGAAAAAAAGATTCGGTATGCCGACTCTGCACTCTTCAATGTACTGGGTTTTGGGCTTTCGCGGGGCAATACCCAAACCGCACTGGCCGGACCCGACAAAATTGTGCTCACACCTGCCATAGCCCGGAAGATATTTGGCGATGAAGATCCCATGGGAAAAACCCTCAACTACAACAACCAAGATGTGCTGAAAGTATCGGGCATCATGGAGGAACCTGCTGGTCGCACCCACATCAAATTTTCCGCTTTGATTTCCTTTGAAACAATATACGACAATATGTTTGCCGGACATTTTGGGTGGAAAGGCGGATGGGCCCATTATACCTATTTCTTGTTACAGCAGGGCCAACCCACTGAACCAGTCATCAGGAAAATGGACGGGATCGTTTATGAAAACCTGGGCAAAGACCTGGAGACTATTGGATGGAAGCTGACTCCGGTTTTGCAGCCCATCGAAGACATCTACCTCCATTGCGGAGCCATGGACGATCCCTTGTCGACAGGAAGCCTGAACAACATTTATGTTTTTTCGGCCATTGCCGTTTTCCTTTTGTTGATTGCAGGCATCAACTTTATGAATCTCTCAACCGCTCAGGCCATCAAAAGGATAAAGGAGGTTGGCATCCGCAAAGTAGTAGGTGCCTCCCGGAAAAAGCTTATCGCTCAGTTCCTTGGAGAATCGCTGATGGTGGCTTTCCTTGCTTTCATACTGGCACTGATCCTGATTGAGATTTTCCTGCCCCGTTTCAACAACCTGCTGGGCACCGACATTTCCCTTTATTCCCCCCAAAACTGGCTTCTATTGACTGGAATGCCCCTGCTCGTTCTTATGGTCGGAATTATCTCGGGGAGTTATCCGGCTTTTTTCCTCTCATCCTATAAGCCCGTTACGGTTATCCAAGGCGGTGTGAAAAGGGGCAAACAAAAGCTAACTTTGAGCAACATTCTGACCCTCATCCAATTTGTAATATCCATTGCCCTGATTATCGGTTCGCTCATCATCTATCACCAGCTGCATTATATGGAAAACAAGCAGCTGGGTCACCACAATAACAACCTGCTGGCCGTGCAGCTTTCCAGCGAGAGAACCATTGGGAAAGACCAAACATTAAAACAAGAACTGCTCAATCACCCCGGCATTGAAAATGTGAGCCTGGCATCGCACTATCCTGGCATGGGTTCGGCCGGAGCGGGGCATATACCGGAGGGTCAGGACGATCCCCAGATGTTCAATGTATTGTATGTAGATTCGGATTATATTCCAACCCTGGGAATGGAGGTAGTGAACGGAAGGAATTTTGATCCGGCCCGCCAAACAGACCGAAAAGCCTGTCTGATTAATGAAGCGATGAGCCGGAGGCTTAACTGGGACAATCCCGTTGGCAAAACCATCCACAGAAATTTCGAGTATCAGGTCATCGGAGTGGTGAAGGACCATCATTACGCCTCACTTCATGAACAGATCCAGCCACTGATAATCAAGTTCCAAAAACCTTGGCGAGGCGAGATGGCGCTCATCAGAATGCGGGATGGCTACATCAGGCAGTCCCTGGCTTCAGTCCAAACCACCTGGAAAGATCTGTTTGGCAACGAACCCCTGCAGTATGAGTTTGTCGATCAATCCTTCCGGCAAATATACAAGGTGGATGTCCGTTTCGGGGAGATCATCCTTGCGTTCACCCTGTTGGCCATCTTTATTGCTTGTCTGGGGCTTTTCGGATTGGCGGCCTTTTTCACTGCCCAGCGCACCAAGGAAATCGGTATCCGCAAGGCTATGGGCGCTTCTGCCTCCAGGATCAACAGGTATATTCTGAAACAATTCACCCGGTGGGTGCTGCTGGCCAACCTGATTGCATGGCCCCTGGCCTGGTATGCTATGAACCACTGGCTTCAGGATTTTGCCTACCGGATCGACCTGCACCTGGTCTACTTTGTAGTTGGAACGGCGCTTTCCATAGCCATTGCCATTGGCACGGTAAGCTACCAGTCACTGAAATCGGCCAGCATCAATCCGGCCGAAAGCCTGAGGTATGAATAAGACTTGTTGAAT
>JAGXLL010000031.1 GCA_018334675.1 Bacteroidales bacterium
TCGTACCTTTTATGGAGTGCTATCATGGAGTAGTAAGTCTGACCCATAGTTTAAATGGGAAAATTATTATCAATGATGAGGTTCACGATTTTAAAGGCGGTAGAGGATACATTGAAAAGGATTGGGGATCGAGCATGCCTTCGGCATGGATTTGGATTCAAAGCAATCATATCAACAACACAAAAAGTTCCTTTATGCTCTCAATTGCTAATATACCGTGGATAAAAAAATCATTTACCGGATTTTTAGGTTTTTTCTATCACAACAATCAAATACATCACTTTGCTACCTATCGCCCAACAAAACTGCAACTGGAAATTGCTGATTCCAATCAATTAAAGATAAATATCGAGAATAAAAATAACACCTTTATAATCAATGCATTGTCAACCAATACAGGTATGCTTAAAGCCCCGGTTAAAGGTGCAATGGATCGTAGAATTTCTGAAAGTATGGACGCGATATTAAAGATTACAATGATGGATAAAAAGGGAAACATAATTTTTATGGACAGCACAAATATTGCTGGTCTGGATATGGTAGGAGATTACCATAAATTACAAGAGTTGATAAAATGACCAAACCGAACAAAAAAATCAGGGCATTGCGCGGATGATGGTAAAGTTGAAAGGTGAAAATAACTGATAAAACATACCCAATGCACTGTATTCAATCCGTTATCGGTAAGATTTTGGAAGTAAAAGATATTAAAAGATATGATAGAGAATATACCTCGACTATCAGACCAGGTATTGCAGATTCCCCGCAAGCGAACTTTCAGTACCGGGCTGCTACATGCGGGGAGGAATGATACCAGTGCCATATCAGAAGAAAAAAAAACGTGAATAACTGAGAACAAGACAATAGAATCAAATGTTTTGTAATTTCAGGCTACATAGGAAATCATTCAAAAAGGAACCAGCTTATGAAAGAGCACCCGGGAATTGGTAAAATGATCAGGATCCATTTTTTGAGCTCCATCATTGCTCCCATCATATTAGGAACACTACTGGCTGTTCATCTGAACGGTAAACTGGAGGCACTCAATTTTCTCGTTGTTTTGATTGTCGGTGTTGGTTTGCATGTGGCTACCAATGTGTATAATGATATTTTTGATACCCTACAGGGAACAGATAAGGTAAATGTGCATCGCAATGAATCCAGCGGAGGTTCGGGTGTTTTACTTGATAACCCTGAACTGATGGGCCGGATGTTTCTTCTGGCCCGCAGCGGTTTGATCGTTGCTTTTGTTGGAACAATAGCGCTTATGCCGCTCATAGATAAAGCACTATGGCCATATCTGTGGGGCCTCTATTTGCTATCAGCTTTTTTCAGCAAATACTATACGGCACCACCAATTAAGCTATCATACAGGGGGTGGGGCGAGATATCTGTCTGGTTCGCTTTTGGTCCGATGGCTATATTGATAGCCACAGTTAGTCAAAACCTTGGATTGCATCCTTTAGTTTGGCTATTGATGCCTGCTACGGGGCTAAGCACTTCATCAATTCTACTGGCAGGTCAGATGATTGATCTGGAAGCAGATCGTGCAGGAGGTAAACACGGTGTAGCATCGCGCAGGGGTACCAGATTTACATCGGTAATATATCTTCTTGTTCAATCAGGAATAATAGCAAATGTGATTTTATTGTTCATCTTCCTCCCCGGTCATTCATGGCCTTTTCTTTTTGCACTTATCCCTTACATTTTTCTTTTTCCCAAAGCTGCAGGTATTATTTACAAAAATCATGACAATCCTGACCTCTTAAAAAAGGGAGCCAAACTAACCGTGCTTATACATCTGGCCTTTTCCCTATTCCTTATCATTGGCTTCGTAATATATATATATTTGTAAGCGCTGAACCTGATTGATTCCTGCTAAAAAATTCATTTGTATAAAGTTTTATTAACGTTCTGTATTTGAATTAACTAGTACTGCCTTCATTTGAGTTTTGAGGAACCCTCTGCCATGGAACCCGCATGTTTATTCATGTCCTTGTTGTGTAAGTTCGTGCATGCGGGTTTCACAAGATTATTTTGTATTTAATGTTTTGGCCTTATCTAACCCCCATGCTTAAACATGTCCTTGTTGTGCAGTTTGCTGGATGGGGGTCTCACGATAGTAAGAGGTAAAAAACAAAAGCTGAAAAAGAACCGGCCATATTTACCAAATCATTGGGAGTAAAGGATTCTGGTGTTTTACTTTTCTTAAAATAATTCAAGCCAAGCAGTTTATCTTCAACAAACGCGCCAAGCAGGGAATCCACAAAGCAGGCTAAAAACGCAGAGGCGCTGAGGATTGCTATAATATCCCATTGCCAGGAGCCAAAAAAGACGTAGTAGGCTATGGAAGAGATAAAAGTTGCACCACTCAAGGCGGCCACACTGCCAAAGAAAGAGATGCCGCCATTTGTACCAGCCGGTGCGGTTCTCATTGTCGGCAGGGAAAAGCATCTTTTATTAAGCAGCGGTCCAATTTCACTGGCCCAGGTATCAGCTGTTGCTGCTGCCACGAAAGCGATAAAGAGAAGTATAAATATTTCATCACGCGTCAATAAAAACAGGACAGAGCTGGTCACTGCCCATAGTATATTGGCAATAACCTGCCAGGTATTGCGCGCCGTGGATTTATTTTTAACCCCTTGTATTGCATGCCGCAATTTCGTAAAAGCTGCAGAGCTCAAAAAGAAGAGCAAAACAGATATCAACCATGGCCAACCTGCAATACCTGCTAAATAAACCCCGAGTAAATAGGCAGCAAAGCTTCCCCGGCGTGTCAGAATATTGAATTTAAATAAGAAAAGGCCCGCTGGCGCCAAAAGAATCAGAATTGTGGATAAATAAAGATAATTAAGCTCATAATGATAAGTCAGAAAGAAAAACACGGCAAGCCCTGCCGGAATACTAAAATTATCAGAACCTCGCAGGGATGCTATTTCAAGAATAACTGCCCATAGCAAAGCAAAAAGGATATATGGGATATTTAAAGTCAAAAAATTGGGTAAGAAAAGGTATAAAATCAAAACGGCAGACAGGATGTAGGCAATAATTCCGTAGATGCTTTTTTTATCATGGAACGCCCGAAACCAGCCATTGCTCTTCTGTATCTGACCGGCAAAATTTGCCAGTGTATCTGACAAAGAGAGCAGCATCAGAGATGACTGAAAATAATACACGGGAAGATGATACAAAATCAAATAAGATGATAATATACCAACGGGGTAATAAAGGGTGCCCAGACTCTTGTTTTCAGTCTTATGTAAAAGATGAAATTTTTTATAATTGAAAGTCAAAAAAGAGAATATTGTACCGGCTATAATCAGATACAACAAAACATTCCTTTCCAGAGCAAAACTAAGTACCAATATAATCAGACCTAAAGAAATATGAATGCTTTTCCTGATAATTAGCGTCTTTTGAAGTGTCATGGTAATCTTTTTACCTGTTTTTCTTTACGGTCATCAGCCAACGGCAAGCTCCGTGTAAATCTCTGCATTCGATTTAATGGATTCAATCGTTTCAAAAGGATAAAATTAAACAATTAAAATATATGAATACATGATTAAATGAAATTCAGTTTGGGTGTTGTTATTAGAAAGATTGCGATACGGGAGGAACAATACAATTCTAAAAATCATGCCTGTCAAAGAGATCGACAAGTTAAAGGTAGAATAGAATAATCGCGCCGATCAATCCACCCGCAATGATTACCATCCAGTAATAGACCGGTGTATCCAACAGAGTGGCTGAGGCGGCTGTCTGCTTTCCATAAACCGCCAAAAAAAGAAAAGCCAGAAGATTGTTCATAAAGTGCAAGGCAATGACAGGAAGTAAAGTGCGTGTTTTCCTATATATCCGGCCCAGGAAGATACCAATAAAAAAGGCACCGGTCATTTGCACCGGGTTGAGATGAAAGCCGGCAAAAAGCAAGGCAGACAATAAGATTGCCTTGCGTGGTGCATAATTGTGTAAAAAACCTTCCAGGATGATTCCCCGGAAAAGGATCTCTTCCAATACCGGTGCTGCCACTACAATGGTCAGAAAGGAGAAAAAATCCGTGTCTACCATGCTGAAATAGGTCTCTATAAAAATATCAGGCATCGGAACAAGCAACTCGATCGGATCCAAAACCACAATCAGGGACAGCCCCGTGAGGATGATCAACAGAAAGGAGCTTGCCGTCAGAATATTGAAGCTGAGCCGGTAATCCGCCTTGCTCCATTGGCGGATCCGTTGCAAGGCCAGGCGGATAATGATGAAAATGGGCAAGACATAGGCCAAAAGGAAATATATAGAACGCAACTGCTCACCTTCTCTATGAAAGACCTCCCGGGTGATGAAAAAAAACGCGAACATGGGCATGCTGATGACAAAGGCCACAACCATCATCCGGATCATCAGCCATATGGAATCATTGAAGCTGGGATAGAATTTTTTTCTTCTTTCATGATGGTTTGTTTTTTGGTAAAGAAGGGTTTGATGTGAAAATTGCCGCCTGTTGGAAATCTTAGTTCAAGGTAATGATTTTTTACATCAATCTTTTTCGCCTGCGCCATGCTTTTGTAGGGCTGGCATGGGAGAACACCGAGCTGCTGGCCGGACAGTACTGGAATCCCATGTTTGTCACTTCCTGTTACCCCGGTACGGTATCTTTCAATGCGGGGGTTCCCATGCAGCCTTTTGCCCGCAACCCGCAGCTGCGCCTGAAACATACGAGCGCAGCGCTGAAATTAATACTGGGCCAGGATCTTGCGGAATTGCTCGTTGGGTTGTATGCCCTCTTCATCCTCGGAAAATTCGGGCTTCAGGCGGTCGACGAAATACATGTCGATGTCTTCCACATTGTTCTTGATATGGATTTTGCCCCGGTAGGTGCAATCAAAATAGTCCTTGATGTATTCCCAGGTGGTGCCGGACACATTCACCTTGCCCACTTCTCCTGTCTCTTCCATTCGGCTGGCGATGTTGACGGTATTGCCCCAGATGTCGTAGGCAAATTTTTTGGTGCCAATCACCCCTGCCATAACGCGGCCGGTATGGATACCCAGGCGAAGCTTCCAGGGGCGTTCCCCCCAGGAGGTCTTGACCCGGCCCATATCATTCACGAATTTTTGAATCTCCAGGCTGGCCAGCACCACATCGAAAGGATTGCTGTAGTTCTTCAAAGGCAGTCCTCCGGCACACATGTAAGCATCGCCCATGGTCTTGATCTTTTCAAGGTAATGGGTCTCGATGATCTCATCAAATTTACGCACATACCGGTTAAGCTCGGTGATCAGCTCATCCACGGTCATGGTTTTGGTGAGGGTGGTGAAATTTTCGAAATCGGCAAACAGCACTGTGACCATCTTATATTTTTTTGACTTGGCTTTCCCTCTTCTTTTCAACTGTTCGGAGATCTCATGAGGGAAAAGATTGGCCAGCAATTCCTCGGTCTTTTTCTTTTCAATATAGAGTTTGGAGATGTCGGTTTCCACCGCGACAATCCTGTTCAGGTTGCCATGCTCATCGTTGAGGGGAGTGAGGGTGGTTTGGATCCATTTGGAGTTGGAATCTTCTGTCTGTATCTGATGCTCCAGGGTAAGGCCCTGCTCGCCGTTTTTGAATTTGTCCAGTGCCCACTGAAAGCCTTCGCTGTTTTCGGAGAATACATAATGTCCGTGTTTTTTCAGGTATTCCGCAAAGGGTGAACCATATATCTGTTCAAACCCATCGTTCACAGATTCAGCTTTGCCGTCGGGATATAAACGTACTACAGCATTGGTGGAGCTTTCCACCTCAGGCGGCTGATCGGTATTTTTGATGGATTCTTTTTTCCGGGTGTTTTTCTTGCCGTCCGCTTTCCTTTTTTCCAGCGTCTTTAAGCGATAATAAAGCTTCTGCCCATCCAGGGGTTTGAGTATGAAGTCGGACACACCCATCTCCAGGAGTTTGGGGAACTTTTCCTTTTCCGGGTCTTTCGATAGCAGAATGACGGGTACTTTTGCCGCCGGGAAATGTGAAAGCAATGTTCGTACCCACTGGAGACTTTCCTCTTCAATGGCAAGAGAATCAAGGATGATATAGTCAGGAGGCAGATAGAAGGAGTCGGGGGATAGTTCTTTGGGGTTCTGAAGCTGAAAATTGAAGGATCCGCCCATTTGAGCGTTTAAATCATCGATTTGTAATTCCTGCTCATTGGCAGGGGTTATTATCAAAACTCGGTTGATCATAGATAGATGGTTATTGGTGGTGGCTAAAATATAAAGCTTTTTATAGGGTGACAACTTTTTTTTATGAATTTGGGTTTTCAAGTGGTGAATGAATGGGTTACATGGTCATGATAGAAGTGGTATCGATTGGATTTTCCGACAGCAGATTTTATTCGCCGAAGTGGAGGATTTTTTCCAATCTCAGGCGGTGTTTCTTTTCTTCCCGGCCAAATAGTTCGAACAGGTGGTGGACTTGCTGATCTCTCATCTGCCTGGCAATGCTTTGATAAAGGCGTTCGGATTTGCGTTCCTCTTCTATGGCAAAGAACATGATATCGTGGTAGCTCATGCGTTTCAGTCCTTCAGCACGCCGGGTTACTCTGGGAGCGGTAACTTGCAGTGGGTTGTCGAAGGGCCCGCCCGGATATTCGCTCCTTCGTTGTTTCAGCTCTACAACATGGGCCATCTTATTGCGGGCAAACTGTTCGAAAGTCTTACGGGAGTCAAGACTCTCTGAACGCCTTGCCATGGAATTATAGACTTCAATGGCCTCCTGTTCTTCCCGGATCAGCAAATCGAATATATCATTGAAATTGCTGAATATCAATATTTCTTCCTTCATTTTTTGTAAATTTATATTGTAAAATTAGTTAATATTGCCGGTAAATATTTTCTCTTTCCATGAGAATTTTAATTGCTGAAAATAATGAGTTGACGGGTGTTCTTATGCAGTCCCTGCTGAACCGCGCCGGGCATCAAACCCAATTGGTGCTTGACGGGTTGAATGCCTTTCGCAAATTACAGGCGGAGCCCTTTGATCTGGTCATATCCGAGGTCTTACTGCCCTACTATACAGGTTTGGAAGTGCTCCATCTGATCAATCGACTGGATCCTTCTCCAAAAACCATTATTCTCTCAGCCGTGCAAAATATCAATACAGTCTATAAAGCCTATCAGATGAATCTGGATTTGTATATAACCAAACCATTTGATCCGGATCGTTTGCCTCAGGAGATTGAAAAGATAAAGGTGGAATGAAACATTTGGGTTTATATATCATTTTTCTGGCTTTCTTTTTGTCAGGGCCGGCTGGAAGTTTATATAGCCAGACCCCTGCGACAGCCCCATCCGATACCACTCGTTCTTTGGTGCTGGAAAGAATCGGGGGCGTCTATCGGTTCAACTTCTTCCGCAAACCCTGGGTAAGGCGATGGCATGTGGCAGGTCTGCGCAGCGATCTCTCATTCAGAAACACCCCCCTGATTGGATCGTTGAATTATGGCACCCTGGTAGGCAGGGACGGGGGTGATGATACAAAGGCCAATCTGCAGGTGAGGGTTGAGGCCTATCCCCGCCTCACCCCTTCCGATTATGCATATCTGGGTGCGGCTTATAGTGGCTCCAGCCTGTTTCCGCGGCACTATTACGGGGCAGAATGGTTTCACAGCTTCCCCCGGGGTTATGAAGCATCACTGGGAGTACGCTGGATGCAATGGCAGGAATCGATCTGGTTTTATACCGGGTCAGCAGGTAAATACCTCGGCAATTACTGGTTTTCCCTTCGGGCCTTTATTACCCCCGGAGAAAAGACTACCGGACAAACCTATACCCTTTCGGCCCGTAGATACCTGGCTACTGGTATGGATTATCTGGGATTGAAACTGGAATATGGCAATTCACCGGATAATCTTTCCTATCTGTTAGATTTTCCGCAGATCAGAAGGCTCAATAGCATGGGAGCCCATCTCTCCTGGCAAAGGGATTTGAACCGGTGGCTCTTATACCTGGATGTGGGATACCGCAGGGAAGAATTTCAAGATGATGTCTTCCGCGGTCATTTCAGTGCCCGGCTGCATTTGTTGTATCAATTGAATAAATAAATCAATCCATGCGCAGAATATTGTGGCTTGCAATAATTTTTACGCTTCTCATATATGCTCGACCGGCAAATAGCTGGATATACGCTTCGGATAAGGGGAAGATGACCTCAGATACTGCCTGCATGGAAGACGACCTTGAATTTACAGGTCAAACGGAAGATGTCAGAAAGATGGGGCTTTTGGAAGATATGAGCGATGTGGTGTACCGTTATATCAACCGGTATTCCGATAATAGCTCGGTAAAGAGGTCCTTATTCTACAGACTGGTGCCATTTTTTCTGGCCCTGATGGTCTTGTTTGTCCTGTCGATTGTCAGCATCATGATTGTAGTGTTCACCGTAAAAAAACTGCGGTACAACCGCAGCCGGAAGCGATCGCGTATTTGGAACAACTACAGGGATATACTGGTCGAATACCTGAATCACAACAATGAACACGATGTGCCCGGTTTTCCGGGGTTAGACCATCAGCTCCACAAGAAAATCCTGATCCGGCAGCTCTATGAGCTTGCCAATGCCATATACGGAAAGAAGCAATTGAAATTGCAGGAATTGTATGAGCGAAAGAATTTGCATCCATACCTCACCCGCAAGATACGAACCGGCTGGTGGCCTATCAAAGCTGTGTATTTGAAGTATTTGTCGATCAGGCCGTTCAGGGAAGGAAGCGTAAAGGATATTGCCAGGCTTACTAAAAGCAGAAATCATCAGGTGAGGTTATACAGCCAACTGGCCTTTATCAGCCATCATCCCGACCAGGCTTTTGCTTTCCTGGATGGTTATGACTATACATTGAGTGAATGGGATCAGATGAACCTGTATGAAGCGATGATCCACAACTCTATACCCATTCCGGACCTTTACCAGTATCTGCACTCTGATAATGTTTCGGTGGTGATTTTTGCCCTTCGCCTGATCCGCTGGTATTATGTGAAGGCCAGAGAGCCTGAGGAGCTGCTATATTTTATTCATCATCCCAACCACCAGGTTCGTCTGGAAGCTTATAAGACCATTGTAGACCTGAATATACGGGGAGTAGAGGACATCTTCAGATATCATTATCTAAAGGAATCCGTGGCAGTAAAAAAAGTGATGATCGATTATTTCGAGCGGAATAAAAAGCTGAGCAAAGAGCTCTACCAGGAGATCCTGGAGCTGGAAGGCGATAAGGAGATGGTGTTCTACCTGTTGCAATCCTTACACAACCAAAGTTTTAACAGCCAGGAAGAGTTGCATGCCATTTTAGAGGAAACGGATGATCCGGCCATTCAGGCCATGTGTCGTCACATCATTGAAAACGCTTATTAGTATGGGAAATTTCTTCGAGGGGTTCACCACGGTCATAGACAATTTTATATTGTTCTATTCTATAGCGATCACAGGGTCTTATTTGATCTTGGGTGTGATATCCGGGTATAATCTGAACCGGTATATGAGGCGGAACCGGGCCACGGACTATCATAAGATCATCAACTCACCGCTTGCTCCGGAGATTTCTGTTATTGCACCCTGTTATAATGAATCCGGGAGCATTGTGGCCAACATCCGGGCATTGCTTAACCTGCATTACAACAACTATGATGTGATCATCGTCAATGACGGCAGTACGGATGACAGCCTTCAAAGGGCCATAGAGGCTTATGAACTGGAGCAGGTAAGCTTTTATATCAACGAGAAACTCTCCACGGAGCAGGTACGCGCCGTATACCGCTCCACCAACAAGGCCTACCATAACCTGACGATGGTTGATAAGGAAAACGGGGGCAAGTCGGATGCCCTGAATGCCGGACTGAATGTGTCGGATAACTCCTATGTGGTTTGCCTGGATGTGGATTCGATCATTGAGCATGATGCCCTGCTGAAGCTGGCTCAGCCTTTTCTGGATCACCACAAAAAGAGGCTGATTGCGGTAGGGGGAGTGGTTCACGTAGCCAACTCCTGTAAGATCGAGAAAGGGCGGCTGATCGAACGCCGGGTGCCCGGTAAGTTTTTCCCGCGCATACAGGTGATCGAATATGCGCGGGCCTTCTTGATAGGGCGTATATCGTGGAGCCGCATGAACGGCTTGCTGATCATTTCCGGTGCTATTGGCATGTTTGACCGGGAGGCGGTCATAGGCTCCGGTGGCTATCTTACCGAAACGGTGGGAGAGGATATGGAGCTGGTGGTGCGCATGCGCAGGTATATGTACGAGAAAGGGGTACGGCATAAAGTGATTTATTTGCCCGATCCCCTCCTTTGGACGGAGGTGCCCGACAACAGAAAGATACTGGGAAGACAGAGAAACCGGTGGATGCGGGGTACCATGGATACCCTGTTTGTGCACAAGAAGTTGTTTTTCAATCCTAAATATGGTTCATTAGGAATGCTGGGCTATCCCTACTGGTTCTTTTTTGAATGGCTGGCACCCATCGTGGAGATTTTTGGCTTCCTCTATTTCTTAACCATGGCCATGCTCGGGGCGATTAACTGGCCGCTTTTCTTCACCATCCTGCTTTTTATCTATCTGTTTGCCCTTGCCTTCTCTTTCTTCTCGATCCTCTATGATGAGCTGACTTTTCACCCTTATCAGTCCCCCCGGGAAAACATGCGGCTTTTTCTTTCCGCTATGGCTGAACCCTTCCTGTATCATCCCCTGGTGGTATACTGGAGCATCCGGGGCAACATATCCTATCTGAGAGGCAACCGGGCCTGGGGATCCATGAAAAGGGCGGGGTTCACCTAAAAAGCCGGACACGCTTTATTTTTTCACGATGATCCTTTGAGCCAGCCCGCGGTCCATGGCGGCCTGGGTGCGGTCGATCTGCAGGATGAAGGCGGGGTAAGTCTGCAGCACACGGATGATCCTTCCCGGAAGGATGCCCATGGCCAGAAGCTTTTGCAGGTTTTTGCTGTTGGAGGTATCGAGCCGCTGTACCATTCCCGTCTCGCCCTTCTTAAGACGATCAAGGGTGATTTCTTCCTTTGAAGGCTGATAATCAACGGGGTTGTAGTACATGTGTGTGTTGTTTTTGGGGATGATGAAGGGCATCATCCAGGTCGCCGTCATTAGCCGGAGCAGACGAGACAGGCCGCATGATTTGATCGGGGCTGATTTCATGTTTTTTTCTTTTTAGAGAACAGGTTTTTAAAGAAGCTGAGGGATGCGGGTTCTGGTATGCTTTCATAGCCGCAGTTGGGGCATTTGATCAGTTTGCAGTTGGACAGCGGGCAGCTGCCGCAGGCTGAATGGCCCTGTTCTTCTGTAAACTGCATGCCGCAGAAGCTACACTTGATCATCATATTTTGATTTACAGGGTTATATTAAATGTGTTGAATACAAAGTTCAGCAGCAGACCGGTCGAGAAGGCCAGCACCAGGACAAACCCGAAGATGCCCAGGGCCGTTTGGGTGCCCCTTTCCTTGAACATCACCATCAAGTGGGCGATACAGGGGACGAACAGGGTCAGCACCACGGCTGCGATGGTCAGCTGATTGGCCGAAAGCATTTCCCGCATGTCATAGAGGCCGGCGGCTCCGTAGTCACGTCTGAAGAAGCCGAACAGGAAAACGTCGGAGGTGTTGTCGGGCAGGCCGATGGCGTTGACCAGTGGTTCCAGGGCTTTTAGTATATAGGGGAAGACACCGGTGATCTGCAGGAGCCAGATCGCTACGCTGGCAATGATGAACAGGGGAAATACTTCTTTCAGGTACCAGATGACCCGGGTGTAGGTCTTGGCCAGCACATTGCCCGGTTTAGGTATTCGCAGGGGCGGCAGCTCCATGAAGAAGGTGGGATTCTGTCCGGGCAGGACCTTAGAAACCAGGAATCCTACCAGCAGGAAGTTTCCGATGATCACCCCGGTCCAAACCAACAGGGCATTGGGAAAGGGAGCCAGCAGGGCGAAGATCACTCCCAGCTGGGCCGAGCAGGGTATAGCCAGGGCCAGCAACAGGGTGGCGATGACCCGCTCGCGCTTGGTCTCCTGTGTTCGTGTGGTGATCGTGGCCATGGTGTCGCACCCCAGGCCCAGTACCATCGGTATGACAGCCCTTCCGCTCAGGCCGATCTTCTTGAACACCCGGTCGATCAGAAGGGACAGGCGCGGCAGATAACCGGTATCCTCGATGATCGAGAAGGCAAAAAAGAAGGTGCCCACCACCGGAAGGATGATGGCAATGGCATAGGTGAAGCCCAGGGTTACCAGGCCATAGTCGCCGATGATCAGTTGCCGGATGGCCCCGGAGGCGGTCAGGCTTTCGACCCCCTCTGCGATGGCCGGGTTGATGTACTGTCCGAACAACCTGCCTTCGATCAGGTCCACGATCGTGCCGGCCCCAAAGACGCCTACAAACTTGTAAAATACCAGGTAAAGGATCCCCAGCATGATGGGCACACCGGTCAATGGACGGGTCATCAGGCCGCTGAGCTTTTCCCCAAAATGGAACCGTTTTTTCTTTACCTGGGTGGTCACCTCCTGGCTGATGCGCCCGGCTTCCTCGTGGATTTTGATCTTCATCCGGTAGATCAGCGATTCGTTGATCTTTTTTTCGGTTTCTTTTACTATTTGCTGGATCCTGGCATAGTTGCCGGGATCCCTTTCCTGCACCAGGGAACGGGCATCTTGGTCCTGCTGCAACAGCAGCTGGGCCATACTGCGGCTGTGTATGGCATAATCCCCAACGAGCATATCCTGTATGGCCGCCATTTGCTCTTCAATGACCGGCTCGAAGGATATCACGTCGTGGTGGGTCTTCCGCTCGTAGTTGAGGATATGGTAGAGTATCTGGTTCATCCCCCTGCCGGTGACCGCCACGGTTGGCACCACCGGTATGCCCGTTTCTCTGGACAGGCGGTCGGCGTCGATGCTAATGCCCTCGCTTTGGGCTTCATCCATCATGTTGACCACCAGGATGACCTTCAACCCCGTCTCGGAAAGTTCCAGGGCCAGGGGCAGCATGCGCGTCAGGTTTCGGGCATCCACCACATGCAGGATATAATCGGGCCGGCTGTTGAGCAGGGCCATCTTGGCTACCCTTTCTTCCTCTGTGATAGGCAAAAGCGAATACATGCCCGGCAGATCCCACAAATCATAGTTTTCCCGGCCGATGGTCATCCCACCCCGGTCCACCGCTACGGTGGTGCCCGGATAGTTCGACACCGCTACCCGGGAACCGGTAAGCCTATTGAACAAAAGGCTCTTGCCCACATTGGGCTGGCCCGTCAGTGCGATCCATTTCTTGCAGGTGATCTGGTCCGGGCCTGTTTGATGGCATGTCCTGCCGGCGCTTTTAGTATGTTGAAAGGTTGTTTTTGTCGCCATGATGTATGAATTTACTGGTAACTCCATTTGATCCGGAGGGTGCCTGCCCAGGCATTGTCCCGGTCCATTACCATCCCCGGATGGATGATGTACTGGATGTCGGGCTGAACCTTGAGGTGGTCCGTCAGAGAATATTGATAGGTTAGTTCTGCAACGGTCTCGCAACTGCGGTAGGCTTGCCCGGCTATCTGGAGAAGCCCGTTGCGTATCGAGGCATGAGCCAGGGCCAGCCCCAGTTCATCTTTTCCATCCCTCGACCAGATCCCCCTGTAGTTCAGCCCCAGGGCTCCATAAAAGTCGTTGATGCTGCTGTTGTCCGGTGAATATCCGAGTTGCAGGAAGGCACCGAGGCCTTTGTTTCCCTCCGCATCGGGGTTATATAGCCTCTGGTCGGCAAGCAGGTACATGCCGCTGGCCCCCTTTTGTTTTATATCCGGCTGTGTGAGCGAAGGGAAGGAGCCGCTGTGGTGGAAAGCGCCAACCTTATAAGTGCCATCCATCCAATTCGAAAGGTTTTGCAGATGTACCTCACCTATATAAAAAAGACCGTGGCCCAGGTTGAGGTTGAGGTCCATGCCGAAGTTCGAGCGGGTGATCTCACCGGGTATTCCATTATAAACGGCTGCCTGAACACTCCATTTCGGATCGATTGCATAATGAGCGATCAATCCCAGTGTGGTGGCGGGAAAGATGGAAACCGGAACATTGAGCGATGCCACCGGCATGATGCCGAAAGAGCTGTTGATATAGCTTCCGGCCAGCTGACCGGTGAAAAATTGTTCGTTCAGGTCATGTTTTCCGGCCAGCAGCCAAAAATCACCCATCTCCTGTTTATACCAGAATTGATGAAGGTAGGTATAGTTGCCGTTTTCAATGTTATTAAAAACCTGCAGATCGCCTACCAGCTGCTCGGTGGGTCTTTGTCCGTAGGTGTTTTGAATTTGAACCCTGAGCATGCCGGCTCCCCATAGGTTCATCTGTTCTGTGTTCAAGGTGAAGTCCAGGCTTATCAGCCCCAATTGGGCCTGTCCCGTTTTAAGCCCCCCTGCCATGTTGCTGGTTATATCCTGGGTGATCGAGGCATCCAGGGAATTGTCTTTTTCCTGTCCGGCTGATGAAAAGGAGATCATTACCACCAAGAGGATGACAAAAGATCTGGTGAGCATCAATTTTTGCATCATTGTTACTGGCATTTTCCGTTTATCTCACAGGCAAAAATAGCTGTGAGAATGATAACAGGCAATCCCAACATGTAGGGATTTATTGTTAAGGAATGATAAGACAGGGCATGGGCCTTATTCGATCTGATCTTTGGGGATCAGATTGTTTAGAACGGCATACACCGTCAGGCCGCTGACGGTTTTGATGCCCAGCTTGGAGGTGATGTTCTTGCGGTGGGAGATCACGGTGTGCTTGCTAATGAAAAGCCTATCAGCGATCTGTTGGTTGGTGTACCCCAGGGCCACCTGTTTGAGTACTTCGTTTTCCCTTTCACTGAGAATGGCGCTTTTTTTTCTGTTTTCCACCGAGGAATCCCCGAGTACCTTTTCCAGAAGGGGGATAAGCTTTTCTTTGGGTGCGTTTCTTGAGATCACTTCAGTGAACTTTTTTCTGGCAGGTATCTCTTGCCGGTCATTGGTTAATACGATGTATCGGGCCTCCGACTGAAGCTGAAAGAACAGATCCCTTTGTGTTTTGTTGCTGAGCAGCTGTTCATCTATAAAAACCAGGTCCACCGGGTTGGTCTCCAGGTAGTTGTTCAGCTCCTGCAGTTCGTCCATAAAGATCACCTCGGCCTGCACGATATCGCTTATTACAGCAGATATGCCCCGTTTCATCAAATAGGAAGGTTCGGCTATGATGATGTGCTGTGCCATAGGAGTTCTAGAGATTTTGCATCAAACGGTTTTCGATGTTCCTCAAAGCAGGAAGCAGGATGATGTCCTCGAGCCGCTCGTGGTCCTTCAGATCTTTCTCAAAGATGAACAGCCAATACAGCAGGTTGTTGCATAAGGTGGTGTTGTAGTTGGGCGGTAGGTATTTGATGATGATGTTTTTCAGATCCAACATCTTGGAAATGACATTGTCATGCTCCTCGGAATGGTTATCGTAAGAGAAGTCATAGTAGGAGCGGATCTTCTCCAGGCTCGGCGGGCCCTCTTCCATCTTTGTCAGGGCCTGAACATAGGGGAAGAAGTGCTTCTCTTCACTCGCCAGGTGGTTTTCAAGCTCCTGCTTATATATGCTGAAGAAATCCGCAATCATGTTCAGGTTATCACATTCCGAGGGACAGGAGGCGATCAGGTCTTCGACCAGTTGCTGGGTTTCCGGAAGCATCTTCTGCCGGTAAAAATCATGGGTCTTCAACAGATAATCCACGATCATATCTACCGGGTAGCCCCGCATCTTTTCCCTGGGAAAATACGACTCATCATGATAGGCATTGATGATGTCCAGGAAAAACGAGAGGTTGACATCATACTGGGCACAAACCTGTTCAACGGTCTGATCACCAAAACCCAGCCTGATGCCGAAACGATTGATCACTGGTAAAAGCAGGTAGTTCATGAGTATCACATCGGCCATTTTGCTGTCGGGGCTGACAATGCTTTGTTGGCTCATAACGCAATATGTTTTCTATTGATTGAACAAATCTAAGGAAAAATTGATCAGCAGTCCCCACTTGTTATAGCATCCGTTGAACTATTTGAAGATTAGTTGCCATTCAACCGGCTCTTCTTTGCCTGTGAAGCTGATTTGAAGCATGCCGCCGGGCTTGATCTTGTGGCTATAATCATCAGCCTGCACCTCTGCCGTCTCAAATTCATAATCTTCGGGAACATGGATGTAGAGGGAGTATGGATCACCAGGAACAGTTTGGGAGGTTCCGGTGAGGGTGTTTTCCTGGTTATCCCACTCCATCTCCTGAAGGCTGTAAGCAGCAGTCAGATGCCTGGAGGTAGCCAGCAGCTGTGGTTGTTCACTCACTTCTTTTATGATAAGGGCTTTGGTGCCGTGTGCCGGAATCTCTTGTTTGATCATCAGAGTGGATGTTCCCACAAGTTTCTTGCCCCAGAAATCAAAGACCAGGTAATGGGTGTTGTTTTTCAGTCCCAGGTCTTCCTGCAGATCAAGAACTTCCTGCGACTTTTCATCTTTCCAGTTATAAAGAGCTACCACATCATAGAAGCCCGAGGCAGAGTTGACTTTCAGGTCCATGGCTCGGGGGTATTTTTTAGGTTTGGGGGAGCAGGTGGGTTCGCACTTGAAAGGGTAGAGGTCCATGGCCCGGATGGGCATGGACGGCATGGTTTCGCGGTAAAGCTGGAGTTTTTCATCTTCCAGAGCTTTCACCTTGTCGGGGTATTGACTGGCCCATCCAATGCCATATTCACTATGAAGAAAATCCTGCAGCCGTTCTTTTGAGAACTCGGCGATGAAATCGCTGATGATGTATGCCTGGCCCGAAAGCGAGATGGAACTGACAATGGTTCTGGCTTCGTCCATGTTCAGCGGGTCGCGGATCATCACATCATCGGGGTCCGACCACCAGCAAATCCCGTTGAGGTAATTGGCACCAAACAGGGAGTTGAAGTAAGTTTGCATGCCGCCTGACCAGTGGCCTTCACCGGTCCACTGAGCGTAGTCGTCACCGCCGGTCCTGGAGCCGTCGAAAAAGCCGAATCCGATGCCTACCTCATGCATGGCGCAGCCGACAATGTAGTTGTCTTCCCCCATGACTTCCCGGATAGCGGCCTGGGCGTTTCTGTATGCCTCGCGGCTGTCCATTTCCGGATTGTAGGCATTTGCCCTGTTTTCCTCATAATAATCCATCCAGGTGCCCCAGCCGGCATCCTTGAGGTAGGCGAGGCCCCAGTCGTTCACCAATGTCTCGATCAGCGGTTTCAGGTGTTTTTCTATTACTTCCGGGTGGGTGTAGTCCAACCTTACAACTGTGGTGTCGGCGGTACAGCAGGCTCCGGAGAGGTTGCCGCTGGTGTCCCTGAGAAAGTATTCCTCCGGATAACTATCGGCCATGGCGGGGTTGGCATAACTGGCACCGTAGGCATTCACCCAAAGCCCCGGCTTCAGGCCTTTCTTGCGTATGTGATCAAACCAGTGTTTTCCCCCGTCGGGATACATTTGTTTGTTCCACTCCAGCCAGTTGGCCTCCTTGCCCCTTGTAAAGGCCGCATCAAGCTGTACATAATCCAGGCCATAGGGATGGAGCTTCTTTGCCAGCGCATCGGTCTCTTTCATCAGATCTTCCTGGTCGGGCGACATATAATAGCAATACCAGCTGCTCCAGCCTGTCGGGGCGGTATTGAAACGGTCCGGCATGGGCTTATATACGGGTTTGAAATCGGTTTTTTGATAATCGGAAAGACCGACAACATCGGTATAGTAGTTCTTAACAATGCCTATTTCCCGGTCCTCCCCCACAGGAACCTCAATGTCCATCCACTGGTTGTCGCTCTTATTCCTCGAGAGCCGGCTCTCTTCAGTAAAGCGGATCATCATGTCGGTTGGCATGTCGAAGAGGTTGTAAATGTTGGTGGCCGAAACATAACCCATTTGCGTGTACATGATGCCATTGTCCTGATTGGCAATGCGGGCAGGAATTCTTTTTTCGCCGGCCGGTGACATGCCGATGAGGACCGCCTCGGGGTGGCCGCATTCCACATCTATCGCCGATCCGGATACCACGAATTTCCATTGGATCTGCCTGGGCTTTTCAGTGAAAATTTTCAGGCTGTCGCTTTTTTGTTCTATCGTCCAGTTTGTTAAGGGAGTGACCTTCTGTCCCTTTACCAGTGTTAAACGTACTTGATCGGCAACCACCCCCAGGGTATCCTTTTCGAAGGTAAGGGTGTGGGTTTTTTCATTGGCGGTGATGGTCCAGCCATCTTGCTCGTGCTTGGTGATGTTGTGGCATCCGGCCAAAAAAAGCAGGATAGATGAGAGCAGGGCGATGATTTTGGCGGAGTGTTTCATTTTCCTGTATTTTTGAGGGGTCTGTACTATGGCGCTCCCAGGCGGTTGGCTTGTATCTTCTAGCCCGCTTAGCGAATCCCGTCTGTGCGGGATACAAATACCTGTGATTCAAATCTAACGTTTTGTTTTTATAGAAAAAAAGAATTTTCAGTATTTTTACCTGTATGGTATCATTTTATCTTTTTGAACCTTTCCCCTGGCAGTTATAGGTACCGATTAAGATTATATGGCGGGGATCAGATCAGTTTTTATATTATGTACGCATTGGGTTATGATTTAGGCAGCTCTTTCGTAAAAGCCAGTTTGTTGGATCTTTCCACAGGCAAATCTCTGGCATCGGCAGTAAGTCCTGCTCAGGAAATGAAGATCCAAGCTCCCCGGAAAGAATGGGCCGAGCAGGATCCCGGGATGTGGTGGAAGAATATTAAAAAGGCCACTTTTCGTTTATTCAGTGATGCTCGTTTTAAGCCCTCCTCTGTCCAGGCAGTTGGCATCTCATACCAGATGCATGGCCTGGTGCTGGTAGACGAACATCAGCGTGTGCTTCGTCCCTCTATCATATGGTGCGACAGCCGGGCGGTTGAGCTGGGTGAGAAGGCTTTCCATGATATGGGCCGGGAGAAGTGCCTGGATCATCTTCTGAATGCTCCGGGTAACTTTACCGCCTCCAGGCTGGCATGGGTGAAGGAATATGAGCCGGATACTTTTTCCAGGATCGATCAGATATTGTTGCCCGGTGATTATGTTGCCATGAAACTGACCGGGCACACCAGCACAACACCTTCAGGCTTGTCGGAAGGCATCTTCTGGGATTTCCGTAACGACCGGAAAGCGGATTTTCTGCTGGATTATTTGGGTTTGCCCGATTCCTTGTTCCCGCAGATAGTGCCGAATTTTTCAGCGGAGCTGAGGGTTTCTGCCGATTGCTCCCGGGAATTGGGTTTGCCGGAAGGTATCCCGGTATCCTACCGGGCAGGGGATCAGCCCAACAATGCCTTTTCGTTGAAGGCCCTGCATCCCGGAGAGGTAGCCGCAACTGCCGGAACATCGGGCGTTGTCTATGGAGTGAGTGAATCGGTCCGGTATGATACGCATTCCAGGGTAAATACCTTTCTGCATGTGAATCATACTTCAGAAAATCCACGTTTGGGCGTTCTTTTGTGTATCAATGGAACAGGAAGCCTCAATTCATGGCTGAAAAGAAATGTCACCACCTCCATGGATTACCCCCGCATGAATGAGCTGGCCGGCCAGGTGCCTGTTGGATCGGAGGGTTTGCACGTGCTTCCTTTCGGCAATGGTGCGGAAAGATTACTGGAGAATGCCAATCCGGGCAGCAGTGTCCACCATTTGAACTTCAACCTGCATGATTACAGGCATCTTTTACGCGCATCCCAGGAAGGCATCGTCTTTTCCTTCTGTTACGGTCTGGAAGTGATGAGGGAGATGGATATCCATCCCGGTGTGATCCGTGCCAGCCATGCCAACATGTTTCTGAGTCCTTTGTTCCGGGAGGCCTTGAGTACACTCACCAGCGCCACCATAGAGTTGTATGACACCGATGGTGCACAGGGGGCAGCCAGAGGTGCTGCCGTGGGTGCCGGCTTGTATGATAATATGGATCAGGCTTTTCATGGATTGGAGCGGATCACTGCCATCGAGCCCGATTCGCAACAATCTGGTCCCTATGCTGAGGCTTACGGGGAATGGAAGGAGACCCTTGGGGAGGTGCAAAAAACATTTTCCTGAGTTTGATGTTTTAAAAACCCTATTAATCAATGCTATATGGAATACCTAACTGGAGACCAGGAATATTTTAAAGGGATCGGCAAGATCCGTTATGAAGGTCCGGAATCCGATAACCCCTATGCTTTTAAGTTCTATGATGAGAACCGCAAAGTAGCCGGCAAAACCATGAAGGAGCACTTCAGGTTTGCCGTTGCTTACTGGCACTCTTTCTGCAATGCCGGTGATGACCCCTTTGGCGCCGGCCCCCGTCCTCTGCCCTGGGAGCAAGCAAAAGACCCGGTAGAAAGAGCCAGGAATAAGATGGATGCTGCTTTTGAGTTTATGAGCAAGCTGGGGGTGCCTTTTTTCTGTTTCCACGACATCGATCTGGTGGAGGAAGGGCCGACCATCGCCCAAACCGAGAAGCGTCTGCAAACCCTGGTGGACTATGCCCGGGAAAAGAAGGATGCTTCCGGCATTGAGCTGCTTTGGGGAACCGCCAACCTGTTCAACCACCCGCGTTATATGAACGGGGCCTCCACCAATCCTGATTTTGGTGTTGTGGCTCAGGCCGGGGCTCAGCTCAAAAGGGCCCTGGATGCCACCATTGCCCTGGACGGACACAATTATGTTTTCTGGGGTGGAAGAGAGGGTTATATGAGCCTGCTGAACACCGACATGAAAAGAGAGGTGGACCATTATGCCCGTATGCTGGAGATGGCACGTGATTATGCCCGTAAGCAGGGTTTTAAGGGAAATTTCTTCATCGAGCCCAAACCCATGGAACCCACCAAAGCACAATATGATTTTGATGCTTCCACGGTGCTGGAGTTTCTTAGGCATTACAATCTCACCGATGATTTTCGGCTCAATATAGAAGCCAACCACGCTACCCTGGCCCTCCACACTTTTCAGCATGAGCTGCAGGTGGCTGCCAATGCCGGAATGCTAGGCAGCATCGATGCCAACCGGGGTGATCCCCAGAACGGTTGGGATACCGACCAATTCCCCAACAACGTTTACGATGTTACCGAAGCCATGCTGGTGATCCTGGAGGCAGGCGGTTTTCAGGGAGGCGGCATCAACTTCGATGCCAAGCTCAGGAGAAATTCCACCGACCCGGACGATCTGTTTCATGCCCACATCGGCGCCATGGATACCTTTGCCCGTGCCCTGACGGCTGCCGATAAGATCCTGCATCAAAGCGAATATCCCGGGCTGAAAAGTAAGCGGTATGCCTCATTTGATTCCGGCCCAGGCAGGCGGTTTGAGAATAGGGAGCTCACTTTGGAGGACCTGCGCGGTATCGCCGCTGAAAAGGGCGAGCCGGAGCTGAAAAGCGGCAAGCAGGAATACTTCGAGAATCTGGTGAATTATTATGTGAGGTAAAAAACAGCGAAAAAACAGCGCTTAGCGCAGCGCCAAGCGCTGCGCTAAGCGCTGAAAATGTTCGGAAACGAACACCTGAAATGGGTTGGCCCGTTATTGTATTGTATCCTGCTGGACTTGTCGCTTCAGCTCCTGCAGGGTTTGCTGCAGGTTTTTCAGGGATTGCGAAGCCTCATCGAAGCGCTGTTGGCCCATGTTGCGCAAGTAATCCTGCAGATACTGATCGGCGTTTTCGATCAGCTCCCTGTTTGCCATCCCGGATTGATCGATTCCGGCCGGTTGCACCTGTGCTCCTTCTTTTTCTGCTTCTTCCCTGGCTGCTTTCGTGATCTCCTTGACCGGTTCTCCGGCAAAGATGCCTTCCAGGGCTTTCTCGAAGCTGGGGGCATAGCTGAGGTTATCGCCATGCATCAGGGCTACCAGCCTCAACTCAGGATAGGCCGCCGTTTCGCTTTGCAGGTAGATGGGTTCTACGTACATCATCGTTTCTCCTACCGGGATGGCCAATACATTGCCCCGGATAACACTGGAACCTCGCTGGTCCCAAAGAGATAACTGACTGGAGAGCTCGGCATCCTGGTCGATCTTGGTCTCAACCTGTTGGGGGCCCAGGATCCGTTTTTCCTTTGGGAACTTATAAGCCAAAAACCGTCCGTAATTCTCACCATCGCTTAATCCCGCGATCCATCCGATCAATACCTGACGGTTCCTGGGTGTGAAGGGCATCATCAGGGTAAACTCCGACTCCTGCGATCCCGGACGTTCCCACATCACGTAATAGGGATCCACCGGTTTGATGGTATTTTGGTATTTTTCAGTGGCCCTTACCCACAGATCTTCCTGGTTGTAGAAGACAGCCGGATCCTCCATGTGGTATTTGGCATACATCAGGCCCTGCACAAGAAGCTTGTCTACGGGATAACGCACATGCGAACGCAAGGATTCGGGCATCTTGCTCTTATCTTTGAGCAAGTCGGGGAATATCTGATCCCACACCTGTATGATGGGATCGTCTTCGTTGTAGATGTATAGACTGACCTCTCCCTGGTAGGCATCGACTACCACCTTGACCGAGTTTCGCAGGTAGTTGACACCATGCATATGGCCGGCCACATTGTTGATAAGCTGTCTTTCCCGTTCCCCTTCCGAATAGTCGATCACCTCTCTGGAATTGTATTTTTCACTGAAGGGGAAGGAGCGGGAAGTAGAGTAAGCATCTATTATCCAGTAGAGCTTGCCATCGGCCAGAACCGTATAAGGATCATTGTCGAATTTGAGAAAAGGGGCGACTTTTTTGACGCGTTCGGCGATCTGCCGGTTAAACATCAGGCGGCTTTCCTTATCGGGATTGCTGGAGAAGAAGAACTTGGTACCGTCAAACTTCCAACCATAGAGAAACTTCCTCCAGCTGTTGGAAAGCTGTACCCCGCCTCTCCCCTGATAGTTGGTATATATGTTCTTTTCTCCGCTGGGATAGTCAAATTCCTCTGTGGCGGAATTGACCACTACATGGGTTCGTGTGGATTCTCCAAAATAGATCTCAGGCCTTTCCACCTCCAGTTCGGGATACTGGCTGACCGGAGGGATGTCTTTGATCAGCATGTCGGGCAAACCGTTTTGGGTAAACTCGTTTACCTTGGCCAGGGTGATCCCATACCCGTGCGTATATTTGAATCTGCGGTTAACAAAGGTCTGGCTTTTGTCGGGCAGATTGTTCAGCTCCATCTCCCGGGTTGAGATCATCACCTGTTGATAATTGCCGTCGATGGTGTAGCGGTCGATATCCACATCCTCGAATTCATAGTAAAGCCGGATCTCCTGGAACTGACTGTACACCTGAAGCAAGGCATTCCAGTCCCACAGCCGGATGTTGGAGAAGACGCTCTGATTTTCTTCCACCGTTTGGCGGGTGAACTCCTGAGTCATGGGATACTGCTTCTCCTCAATGTTGCCCAGGTCAAAAGCCTGGCGGGTCAGGGTGATGTTGTGCTGTATGTAGGCTTCTTCTTTGGAGAGCTCATTGGGCTCGACCACAAGGCTTTGAAAGCCGGCGGGGATGATCACAATGAACAGCAGCCAGACCGCCAGAATGATGCCGAAGAGGGCGCCAAAAAGCCCTGGCACCAGGTTGTAAGGTTGCATTTGGAAACGCTTGATGTAATTGATGAGCCTTCTGCGGGTCACCGGCAGGAGCAAAACCAACCCTGTCAGAGCTGTGATGACCGCTGAAATGATATAGCCCGGAAGGCGGACATTCGCGTCGGTCCAGCCGGGTCCTGAAACCGTTCCCCAATCGGAGAAGAGCAGATCATAGCGGGCCACAAACTTCTGAAGCCCCAGCACGATGAAAAAGATCGAGCCGGCAATGACCAGGGTCCGGCCAATCTTAACCCCCTGATAGTTCATCTCTTCCAGGCTGACCTCTCCTTGCTGGCTGTCCTGCGAGTAAAGCGAAAGCAGCATAGCCGCGATGGAGATGATCAGCACGACAATGGCAAATGTCAGCATCTCCTTGTAAAAGGGCAGGATGAACATATAAAAGGAGGCATCGCGTTGGAGAATGGGCTCAATAATGCCTGAGTCCACGCTGTTGAAAAACGTAAGGATGACTTCCCAGTTGGAATGGCCCCATATACCCCCAAACAACAAGGCAATGCCCATGCCCAGGTATCGGAAAAAAGCATTCCGTTTGTCGATGGTGGAAGTAAACAGATAAACGAGCAAACCGGACAATAATGCACCAACCAGGATTAAGCCCGCCTTGGTGCCAATCTCAATCCAGAAGCGCTGGCCAAAGCCCAGGGCGTCATACCATAATTTTTCACCCCAGAATGACATGAACCAGAAGAACAGGGCGGTCAGGGCAAGTATCACCGCACCAGTGATGATGGCTGGTTTTTTATTTTTTTTGGCACCCAGATAGATAAAGCGGATACCCAGGAAAAGCAATATGAGAATGATAACCGTATACATATCGAGAAGATTTAGAATTAGCAGATGTCAAGATAACAGATTATCTCTACAATTCCAATTTGCACGGGAATTATTTGCCGGGACTAAGCCACTGTTTTCCGATCGCTCTTCCTGCTGAGAAAAGCGGGTTTGAATTTGCGGATGATCAGCCGTGTACCTTTGTTTTCAGGGGCGGGATATCAGTTCGCGGATCTTCTTCTCGATTTGTTTCATGGAGTCTTTGGAGAAGCCATGATGGATGTATTGCAGTTGGCCGTGCCGGTCAATTAAGTACAGGGTGGGATACACCCGGATGCTGTAGCGTTTCTCGGTATATTCATCGGCTATGAGGAGGGGATAGTTGATGGCATATTTTGTCTTATAGGCACTCAATGCCTCCCGGTCATGGTCGATGCCGTTGATCCCCAGCACCATGAATTGCTGATCTTCATATTTGCTTTGCAATTCTGAAAGATGGGCGATGGAGGACTGGCAGGCAGAGCAATCCATGTACCAGAAATCCATCAGAACCACTTTGCCCCGGAGGGATTGCCCATTGATGCGTTCACCGCTCAGGGTGGTATGTTCAAACTCCGGAGCAGGCTGGCCT
>JAGXLL010000105.1 GCA_018334675.1 Bacteroidales bacterium
GACGGCTTCAACTAGATAATTGTTTTAAAAAATAGACCATGTGCAATAAACCTGTTATATAAATCTATAAATACCATAAATCATGAATGCATACGAACACATAGAAGCCTATATTCAGGGCGATCTCACTGAACAGGAGACCCGGGAATTTGAACATACCCTGGATCAGAATCAGGAGCTTGCCGATGAATATCAGCTCAGAAAGGACATTGAAAATGCCCTGATGGACGATGACCTGATGGAACTTAAGAGTCAGGTGCAGGATATGATGACTGAAAAGGAGAAAGATCCCCATCCGTTGGTATGGTTTAAAAGAAAGGCCGTTAAAGGAGCCCTCGTGGGTGCATTGGTTCTGAGCCTGAGCAGCCTCGGTTATTATGCCGCCCAGGTCAGCACAATACCCACCAAAGAGGAGATCTTCCACAAGTATTATCAGCCTTATTCGGTAACCATTACCGACCGGTCCGGCAGCGATGAGGTCAACACCTTACTGACCAGTGCCATGGAAAGATACAAAGAGCGCGAATACAACCAGGCACTTCAGCTTTTCCAAAAGGTGCTTACCAAACGGGAAGACGTGGCAGCCAGCCTATACTCCGGTATATCCTTTATGGAGGTTCAAAAGTACAAACAAGCCAACGAATCGTTTGAGGATGTTGTCGAAGACAAGGACAACCTTTACCTGGATCAGGCCCGCTGGTATATGTCGATGTGCCACATTCGCCTTGGAAACATCGAAGATGCCCGCAACATGCTGTTTACCCTGGCCGAAGAAAGTGAATATTACAGAGATAAGGCCCGCAAGGTAGAGCGCAAACTCAGGAGAATTCAGGAAGATTAACCGGCATTTTTTTCAAAAATGAGCCGGAAAAGAGCACCCATTGCCAGTCAGTGATGGATCAACCCGACTGGCTTAAATACTCAGGTTATGTTATACCGTCAAAGATACGAAGAATTGAGTAAGCAAGAAGATGCAAATACTGAAGAGCGGTTGCTTTCGCATGTTTCCCATCGGGTTCGTACGCCTCTGAATTCGGTGATCGGTTTCTCGAAGCTGCTGATGAGCGGAGACGTATCCAGGGCCAGGACACAGGAATTTGCTGAAAGGATTATGGACAGTGGCTATCAGGTGCTGCAGTATTTTCAGAATCTGATAGACCTCTCGGAGTTGGAATCAGGCATGATCAAGGTTAAACCTTCCCGTATCAGCCTTAATCAATTGCTCACCGGCATTGTAGGAAGCTATAGGGACCGCCTGGGCACGGATCGTTCCATCGATCTCTACCTGATGAACAATGAAAAGGATTTGACGGTATTCACAGATGAATATGTTCTGGAAAGGGTTGTGAACAATGTTATTGAGTTGTTACGCTCACATATCGACGAAGGCCTGGTGACTATTGAGTATGAAGTGCTGAATAAGGAGCGCATGTCCATGGAGATTCGCGGCATCCGAAGCAGTGAGGTCAATGGGCACAATGCCAGTAATTCAAGTGAATCAGAAGAATATGATTATTTTACCTGGAAAGCCATACAACAGCTTATTGGGCTGATCAACGGCAAAGCAGCATGTCGCTCCGACGACCATGAAGTGATCTACACCATTGTTTTCCCCTGTGAACTGTCAACCAGGTGATCAACCGGAATCAAGCTATGAACCCACTAAATCATATAACCATGAAAAAGGAAACCATAACCATATCCTCTTCTCAGGGTAAGAAGAAGATACAAAAGGACCAGATCCTTTTTTGCAAGCAGTATCTGGTAGGCACCCTGATCGAACTGACCGATGGCAACCACTACCTGATGAAAGAAAAGCTGGATGAGTTGAGCCAATTCCTGCAAACCGACGCCTTCTTTTTTGTCAGCAACCGCGAGCTGGTCAACCTGGAACATCTGGAAGCGGTTTTCTCCGACCAGGTGCTGTTAAACAACCAAAAGACATTCCGCATCAACCCCATCCGTAAGATGGCACTGCTTAGAAGGATCGGGCAGGAAGTCTCATTATAACGGGTTCAATAAGGCTTTTTAAGAGGTTATATGTTAGTACAGAAAGTTCATTCCAATATACACTCCGTCGTTGCCGTCTTGCTTATTCAAGGCCCTCCCATAGTCGACGGCAACCACAAAATTTCTGTTGAGCGCAACATGCAGGCCGACCCCCATGCTGTGATGTAAAGCATCGTTTTGCCGGTCGAAATAACGATCCTGATCGACTGATGCGGGCAGCTCGTCCCGGTTGAAGTCGATGGGATCGGTTATCTTCCCGCTGTCCCAAAAACCGCTCAGAGCAAGATAAACCTGTTGTTTGAACAGTTTAAATCTCCAGAATTTCCATCTCAGCTCCACATTGCTATAAATGATGTCATCGCCCACTATCCGGTTGCGCAGAATGCCCCTGAGTGATTTTTGTCCGCCGAGTCCCTCCACGTTCACACTTTGATTATAGGAACTGATCAGGTAGGATTGCATGTAAAAGGGTGCGCGGCCCAGGATGGTACCTTGATAACCCAGGCGCACGGCCAGGTTCAGATCATCGGGTATTAATGGGAAGTATTGCCGGTGAATGACCGCCAGCTTGGCGTATTGATTTTCACGGTTGCCCATGAAGCGGGGTGCAGCAGAAAGCAGCACTTCCGACCAGATGCCTTTCATGGGATTGGCCTTTTGATCACGCGTATCGTAGATCAGCCCTGCCCGCAGGTAGTTGACCAGTCCCCCGTCGGCATCATCGGCCGGTATCAGGCCCCAGTTGGTGTAGCGTTCAAACAGGGTGGTTGTATCCTTCAGTTTTTCATCATTTCCTTTATTGTATCCTTCAAAATCGAATTCATCCAGCCGGTGCTGATACAGATCGATGCCCGCCAGCCAGCGAAAGGGCCCATCCTGAATATTATCCTGAAAAAGGGCCGAGAAATGAAAAAGATTCCGTTCATAGCGGTAGAACATCCTCGAGATGTAGGGCTCTGATCCTTCCTGCTCCAGTTCTGGATGGTAGGCACTTTGATAACCGTTGAGGCCATAAAAGTTTTGCGATTTTTCAATCATATAGCTCACGTCCACCGTCAGGCGCACTGGAAAAGCCGGGGTCAGCCTTTCGGTATCGAAAAGCAGTTGGTTGATGCCACTACCTTTGGTGGTGCGGGACCACTCCAGGTAGATCGATTGCAGGTAATCCGGATAAGTACTGCCATCTCCGTAATTGAAGAAGTTGACCAGGCCCCCGTATTTGAATCCCCGGTCGGTATCATAGGCAACGGCCGGTAGTGCACCGAAAGTCCATCCTTTCTTTATCTCTGTGGTATCTTTCTCGTTCTGGGCATGAAGCAGAACGGGAAGAAGCAGGCCGGTCAAAAAGAGAGCGGCTCTTTGGCGGAGGAAGCGGGTATGGATCATATCTGTTTTTTTGCGACCTGCCGTTCAGCAGTGTCTGTTATGTAATATATAGGATAAAAATATGAATTTTGTATTTTCGTATCAAATCGAAAAAATCGTGCATCCATGAATATATTGATCAAAAACATCCAATCACTGGTCAATGTGGTCGATCAGCCCGACAAATGGGTGGCCGGTGAGGACATGTCGCATCTGAATACCCTGGATGATGCCTGGTTGTTTATTGAGAATGGCAAGATTAAGGATTTTGGCAAGATGAACAGCCTAAAGGAAAATGATATCCAGGGTCAGGTGTTGGATGCTACGGGTCGCATGGTCTTTCCCTCTTTTTGTGATTCCCATACCCATTTGGTTTACGCAGGCAGCCGAGAGATAGAATATGGCGATAAGATCCGGGGTCTTTCCTATGAGGAGATCGCCCGAAGGGGAGGGGGTATACTCAATTCTTCCCGTTGGCTTCACAATACCCCGGAAGACTCCCTTTATGAGCAGTCATTGCGACGCATTCATGAGATCATCGCCCTGGGAACAGGGGCAGTCGAGATTAAGAGCGGTTACGGACTTACTGTGGAAGATGAACTGAAGATGCTGCGGGTGATCAAGAAGCTTAAGGAGACTACCCCGATTACCATTAAATCCACTTTCCTGGGGGCTCATTCCATCCCCGCCGAATATAAGGAAGATACAGACAGGTATGTGGATGTTGTGGTCAGTGAGATGTTGCCTGAAGTAGGCAGGCAGGATCTGGCCGATTATGTGGATGTATTCTGTGACCGGGGTTTCTTTACCGTGGAACAGACCGACCGCATTTTGGACGCCTCAGCACATTATGGGTTGAGGGCCAAGATACATGCCAATGAGCTGGATTATTCCGGCGGCATTCAGGTTGGGGTGAAGCATCATGCCCTTTCTGTGGATCATTTGGAATTTACAGGAGATGAGGAGATCCAGGCCCTCTTGAAATCTCAAACCATGCCTACTCTTCTGCCGGGAGCAGCTTTCTTCCTGGGGCTGGTGGATCCACCGGTGCGTAAGATGATACAGGCCGGGTTGCCCATTGCCCTGGCATCCGACTACAACCCGGGTTCCTCGCCCTCCGGGAATATGAAGTTCATCATGTCGTTGGGCACGATTAAGCTGAAGATGCTGCCGGAAGAGGTCGTTCATGCCACTACCTCCAACGGGGCCTATGCCATGGGCGTCCATGATGAGCTGGGAACGATCACCCGGGGGAAAACAGGCAATGTGTTTATTACCCAACCCATACCCACTTATCAGTTCATGCCCTATGCCTATGGCAGTTACCTGATTGACCAGGTGATCCTGAACGGTGAGGTTCAGAATTTTTCTATATGAAAGTTTTCTCTCAACAAACCTAAAACCCAACGATTATGGCAGAAAAAAGATTACTGGAATGTGTTCCCAACTTCAGTGAAGGGAAAGATATGGATACCATCAACCAGATTACCAGTCAAATAGAGGCTATTGAAGGTGTCGATTTGCTGGACGTGGATCCGGGACAGGCTACCAACCGCACGGTGGTCACTTTCGTTGGTACACCTGATGAAGTACTGGAAGCCGCTTTTCAGGCGGTAAAAAAGGCCTCCCAACTGATCGACATGAGCAAGCATTCCGGTGCCCATCCGCGTTTTGGCGCTACCGACGTTTGCCCGTTGGTACCTGTATCGGGTATCACCATGGATGAGGCGGTAGAGTATGCCCGGAAGCTGGCTAAGCGGATCGGTGAAGATCTGCAGATCCCAATCTATTGTTACGAACATGCTGCTTATGAAGAGAAACGCCGCAACCTGGCCAATTGTCGCTCGGGAGAATATGAAGGCCTGAAGGATAAACTGGCTGATCCGCAATGGAAACCTGATTTCGGCCCGGCTGAATTTAATGCCAAAGCAGGAGCTACCGCTGTGGGTGCCCGCGATTTCCTGGTGGCCTATAACATCAATTTGAATACCACTTCCACACGGCGTGCCAATGCCATAGCTTTTGACATACGTGAGAAAGGTCGTGTTAAGCGGGAAGGCGGTAAGCTAACCGGCAAGCCGGTATTGGACGAGCAAGGAAATAAAGTGTGGATTCCCGGCGCCCTCAAAAAAGTTAAAGGTATAGGATGGTATATTGAAGAGTATGGCATTGCACAAATATCGCTCAATCTTACCGATATCAGCGTGACCCCCGTGCATGTGGCCTTCGATGAGGCTTGCAAACGTGCTGAAGCCAGGGGCATCCGGGTGACCGGATCCGAGCTGGTCGGGCTGATCCCATTGAAAGGTATGCTGGAGGCCGGAAAATATTTCCTGCGCAAGCAAAACCGCTCCACTGGTATTCCTGAAAAAGAGGTCATCAAAATTGCCGTCAAATCGCTGGGATTGGATGATCTCTATGAATTTCAGCCCGAGGAGAAGATCATCGAATATAAGATGGCTAAGATGCGCGGTGAAGAGAAGAAACTCAACGACCTGACCGTATCGGAGTTCTCCGATGAAACCGCTTCCGAATCACCCGCACCCGGAGGAGGTAGTGTCTCAGCCTATATGGGATCACTGGGAGCAGCCCTGGCCACCATGGTCGCCAACCTTTCTTCCCACAAACGGGGATGGGACGATCACTGGAAAGAATTCTCCGATTGGGCCGACAAAGGTATTGTCCTTCAGGCAGAGTTGAAGCAACTGGTGGATGAAGATACCGATGCTTTCAACAAGATCATGGAAGCTTTTAAGCTGCCCAAAACCAATGATCAGGAGAAGAGGAAACGCCGGCAGGCCATCCAGGATGCCACCAAAAACGCCATCATGGTACCTTACCGGATCATGGAGCGAAGCTTTGAAGCTTTTGAGGTGATCGAAGCCATGGTGGAGAAGGGCAATCCCAACTCAGTGACCGATGCCGGGGTAGGGGCCCTGGCTGTGCGTTCTGCTATCAAAGGAGCGTATATGAATGTGCGCATCAATGCCACCGACATGGATGATCAGCAGTTTGTAGATGATATCATCCAAAAAGGCAGGCAGATCGTACAGATGGCAGAGGAAAAAGAGCGGGAGATCCTGGAAAAAGTAGAAAATAAGATGTAAAATCTCTTCCAATGCTCATTGAGGTTATAGAAAGGGTATGGCGCTCAGTCATCCCTGTTGATGACCTATGCATCTAAAGGTTAGTAGTTATATATTTAGCTGAAACCCCCTTTAATTCCCTTTTTTTCCAGTCAATTGTTATTTTTTTGATCTTGTGTTTTTTTCATGAACCTAATGCTATAAAATCCGCCATGAATATTGCCTTTGTGTTATTTAGAATCTTTCTAAAATACGAGTGCGA
>JAGXLL010000008.1 GCA_018334675.1 Bacteroidales bacterium
CCCACCGACCGATAAAGCCCAACGGCAACTTATAGGTTACCTCATCGGTCATCTTCACCCCATTCTCCGTCTCCTCTAAAAAATGCTTATGATGCCAGAACCGGTAAGGACCAAAACGTTGCTCATCGACAAAATACCATCCCTCCTTCACATGGGTAATCTCGGTGACCCAGGAGGTTCGGACCCCCTTGAAGGGCGACACGTAATAGGTGATGATCTGGCCCGGGTACATCTTACCAGAGCTTACGGGCGAAGTCACCTGAAAACCCATATCCCCCGGGGTGATCTCAGTGAGATTCCCGGGTTGGGAAAGGAATTCCCATAACTCCAACCTGCCAACGGTCAACTCCTGCTCGACCAAAAGGGTATGAACCCCCGAATGATTATAGAATGCTGTCATTTAAACCAAACTTTTTATATGTTCGATGGCCTCCTGCACATGACGGGATGACCGAAACTGAGAATTGAAAACGTGCTGAATGATGCCTTCTCGATCGACCACATAAGTGACACGACCGGGGATAAGTCCCAGAAAGCTTCGGGGAACACCAAATTTTTTGCGAACCTGATCTTCAGGGTCACTCAGAAGGGTAAAAGGCAGCCGGTGCTTCTCCGCAAAATTTTTATGGCTCTGTATGCTGTCGGAACTGATGCCGATCACTTTTACGCCCTGATCTGAGAAATCTTCATACTGGTCACGGAAACTGCAGGCTTCAGCTGTACAGCCAGGGGTATCATCCTTGGGGTAAAAGTAAATAACCATTGGATATTTACCAAGATGCTCTTTAAGTCTGAAAAGCCGGCCATTTTGATCATCCAGTTCAAAATCAGCTACTTCGTCACCTACTGATATACGTTCTGTGGACATCTCTGCTCTTTTTAACTATAAACCCATCCAAAAAGACTTTGTTTAATTATTAAACTAAAAATATTAAACGTTCAATGGCCCAATTGAAAGAGAAAAATTCAAAAATAACCGCATAAACAAGATCCGGATGTTTATACAGCCACGCAAAGAAATTTGACACCGGATGAAAGATTCATTAGCTTTGATGTGGCAAACCTGTTAAAAATCATGTTCAGGCGATAAACATTTCGGCGCCTGTCAGGTTAGAACCCCTGGAAAAATCCAGTAAACAATTATTAACCCAGAAAAAACCACAAGATGAAATTAGGAATCATAGGAAGCGGATTTGTAGGTGCTACGGCCGCCTATGCCATCATGCTCAAAGGCGGAGCCAGTGAGATCGTATTGATCGACAAGAATAAGGAACGGGCTGAAGCGGAAGCCGCTGACATCCGTCACGCCAGTCCTTTCGTACATCATGTAAAAGTCTATGCAGGTGATTACTCCGACCTGAAGAATGCCAACATGGTGATCATAACAGCCGGTATCAGTCAGAAGCCGGGCCAGAGCCGTCTTGAGCTTTTGAACCAGAATGCCGCCATCCTGCGCGACATCATGGACCATATCATACATTATGCCAAAGAGAGCCTGATCCTGGTAGCCACCAATCCCGTGGACATCATGACGCACATTGCCTCCAAATACGCCCAGGACAAGGGACTTGATGCCAAAAAGGTAATCGGTACGGGCACGACCCTGGATACGGCCCGTTTCAGAACCCTGCTGGGCGATCACCTGGGAGTAGACCCGGCCCATGTCCACGGTTATGTCATTGGGGAACACGGCGATTCGGAAGTGCTCACCTGGTCCATCATCGACATTGGAGGCTTACCCCTGCAGGAATTTGCCAGTCTGCGAGGGGTAGAGATGGGACAAAAGGAGCAGGACATCATTGACGATCAGGTGCGCCATGCCGCTTACCATATCATACAAGGGAAAGGCTCCACCTACTACGGTGTGGGCGGGGCTATATCCCGCATCGTGGATATCATTGAACACGATCACCGCGCCTTTATAACCATCTGTGCGCCTGTCGAGGAAATCGTGGGAGTAAAAAACGTTACCCTTTCTCTGCCCCACCTGGTGGGCGGCAAAGGGGTAATGGCGCAACTTCCCTTTAAGCTGAGCCCCGATGAAACAAAAGCGCTCAAAAACAGCGCCCAGATACTGAAAGAACAGATCGAAAACATGGGGTGATAACACATGCAGAAAAGGGCCCGGATCGATATAGGCCCTTTCCTTACAAAAACCAGCTAACCTGCTCCGTCAATCCTTCAGGGGAAAAGTCTGTTGCTTCTTTCTGAGCCGGGCAAAGGGGCAGCAATCAGGAAAAACATTGTCCACGCCCCTGATTACAAACGCAATCAACAGGGGGACCAGGGAAAGGTTCAAATGTTGAGGCAGCCATGCCCAGCCGACCAGGTTGAAAGCCAAAAAAACCAGAATAATCGCGTACACCACACCGGCCCGGCTCATCTGATTCCGGACAGCAAAGTAGAAAAAAACCAGGCCCAGGGGATTGGCCCAGAGCAGGTTGAGGTTCCAGTCCATCTGCTGATGATTGGTGGCAGACCACATGAAAAGAAGCAATACTCCCAGCAATCCTATGATCAGTAAAAGAGCAGCATCCAACCACCGTTTAAATCTTTTCCCTCCCCAAAAGGTAATAGCAGCCAAAACAATCCCAACCAGGGTGAACACCACCACGGGCGTGAAAAAAGGCTTCTCCACACCCGACAGGGCCTCGTTTTTCTTCAGAATAACCTCTTCCGGGGCCATCAGCTGCTGCTTGCTCCCTGAAGAGTCCAAACGGTATGTATAGCTCATGTTCCTGGAGAGAAAATCGGGGAGATACATCTGTTGCTTAAAACTGGCGATCTTATCGGCGGGCATCCCGAGCAGCAAGTCAATGCCCAGCTTCGACCAGGGAACATCATCCAGGTAGATATACAACAAGTCCCGGAAAGAACGAGCCATATAAACAGAGGTATCGAACATCAGGCTGTCATCGATCTGTCCCTCTGCCACATCCCATATCTTGGTGGAGCAATTGTTATAAAAAAAATCATACAAATAATAGCGGTTCTCGGGCCGGTAATTGTTCCTGAGAAAAGAAATGATCCTTCTCTTCTCCTCTTGGGTGAGCCGTAGCTTCTCCTCCTTGATCGATCGTCCTTCAGCAGCATAGGCGCGCACGAAATTGTCCATCCGCTGTATGGCCAGCCGGTACTGCAACTTACCCTTGATAAACTTCCAGTAGAAATTGGGCGTGTTGAAATCGAATACCCCGTAATTAAAAATCAAATCGGTGCCACTGGTGGAATCGTTCACCCGGATGGCGCTGTGACCGAAAACAGAGTATAATTCACTTCCCGGGGAACAGGTGATCAGGCTGATCTCGGCACGGGATGAGAAATATTGGGCATGACCCTCCACCTGGGTAAACAAGGCAAGGGTCAGAATGGTCAAGAGCTTTATTCTCCTCAAGTTCGATGGATTTTAATGATTTGGCCTCCAAATATAACAAGCTTTGGCAATATATACAAAATAGCTCCTGTTTGGCACCGGTGGATAAAGAAGAAAGCCACTTCGATTGCGAAACGGTAACATAAAAAATATTTCAAAACGGTCTGGCTCTGAGCCTTCCATATTCCTTTTCCGGGAAAATTCGTATACCATTCCGGGCCGAAAAAACTTAACCCCCTTAAAATGAATGAATTAAACAAAATTGGCTCAGCCATTCCTGAACCAATACAATCGGGTATCCTTCAATTCGGTGGTCTCATAGGAAGCCACAGCAGGAAAAGAGGGAGCCTTCACCCCTGAATGAAACATCCGGTTCCCCATGAAAACACGGGCCTCATCCCATTGACCTGTGTCAAGGAAACGATGCAGGGTGTACCTGCCGCCTTCCACAAACACAGAAAGGATCTTCCGCTGATACAGGTAATCAAATATCTGAGGAATGGGGTCGGTTTCAAAATCCAGCCGTACCACTTCCACCTTGTATCGTGAAAGTTCCTGCTCCCTGGCATCATCGCTGTTTTGACCGGTGAAGACCACCAGCGGCAGCTCATCATGCACCATCCGGTATGTTTCATCGATCTCCAGGTCCCGGTCGATCAAAAGCCTTAGTGGATCCTTCCCGTGCCATTCGCGGACATTGAGGGAGGGATTGTCTTTAAGAGCCGTTCTCGAGCCCACCAGGATGGCCTGTTCCTCGGAACGCCATTTATGCACCAGGTGCCGCGAAACATCATTGGTGATCCAGATGGGCTGGATGGGATCTTCCTTCCTTCTTTCCTTATCGAGGAACCCATCCACGGTTTGTGCCCACTTGAGTATGACGTAGGGCCTTTGCCGCTCATGATAAGTGAAAAACCGGCGGTTCAGATAACGGCAGGGCCCCTCCAACACTCCGGTTCGCACCTCGCATCCCCCCTCTTTCAGGATTTGGATGCCCCTGCCCGAGACGCGGCTGGAAGTATCTATACTGCCAATCACCACCCGGGGTATCCCTTCCTCAACAATGAGCTCGGAACAAGGAGGCGTGTTGCCGTGATGCGAACAGGGCTCCAGGTTCACATACAGGGTAGACGCAGGAAGCAGGGAGCGGTCCTTTACCGAACGAATGGCGTTGGCCTCAGCATGGGCCTGCCCGTATAGCTGGTGATAGCCTTCACCGATGATTCGTCCCTGATGCACCACCACCGAACCTACCATGGGATTGGGAGCCGTATTGCCCGAAGCAAGCTGAGCAAGTTCCAGACACCGTTTCATATATTTTTCTTCCGCACGCATTCTGAATATAAACAATTTCTTAAATTTGAAATATCATTCTTCCGGCCGTTGACCCATGAAAAAAGACAAAACCATTCGTGACCTGGTCCATGAAATGCACTCCGAGCTCAGAGATGTATATCCCGAAAGGGAGCTTAACAGCCTCATCAAGATCGTATTGACCGCCATCACCCATCTGAAAAAACGCCACCATCTGCACATCTACCAGGATCAAAAAGCCGATGCGGAACATATCCGGCAAATCAAAGATATAACAAAACAGTTGAAATTGGGTAAACCCATACAACAGATCCTAGGAGAAACGAAGTTTTATGATCTGACCATCAAAACCTCCCCTGCGGCTCTTATTCCCCGGCAGGAGACAGAAGAACTGGTGGACTGGATGATCAGCGATTTGAAAGGCACCCGGGCCAGGATCCTGGATATAGGAACCGGCACGGGCTGCATAGCCATCGCCCTGGCCAGGCATCTGAAAAACGCCCAGGTAGAGGCACTCGACATATCCCAGGAAGCACTGAAGCTGGCCCGTGAAAATGCCCGGTTGAACGGGTCCAACATCCGTTTTCTGCAGGCCGATATCTTCAAAGCCCCCTCTCCTGAAATGCATCCTACCTCGGGCACCTACCAGGTACTGGTAAGCAATCCTCCTTATATCAGGGAATCGGAAAAAATAAGGATGCACCCCAATGTACTGGAGCATGAGCCTGGTGAGGCCCTGTTTGTAAGCGATGAAGAACCCCTGATCTTCTACCGTCAAATCCTGGAATTCGCCGATCATTACCTGGATCAGGCAGGCCTGATCTGGTTTGAGATCAATGAAGCTTTCGGCAAAAAGATGATCAGCCTGCTGGAAGACAAAGGCTACCACAACATCCACCTGAGAAAGGACATCAACGATAAAGACCGTATGATCAAAGCTCAAAAACCATGACAGAAGAAGAATACAACAATTACATGGCGAAGGCCGGCAGCCTTTGTGCCAGAAATGAAAAATGTGAACAGGACCTGCGGAAAAAACTCTTCCAATGGGGTATCTCAGATGATAACGCCAAAAAGATCATCGAAGAACTAAAAGAATCAGATTTCATCAACCATCAGCGCTATGCCATATCCTTTACCCGCGATAAACTCCGGTTCAATCACTGGGGAAAAAAGAAGATCGCCTATGCACTGAAAAATAAAGACATCGAAGATCCCTACGTCCGGGAAGCCTTGGAGCAAATACCTGAAGAACAGTATGATAATATCCTGCAGGAAGAGCTGAGAAAAAAGGACCTTGCCCTTAAAACACGCGATCCAAGGGAAAGAAAGAACAAACTATCCCGGTTCCTGATTCAAAAAGGTTTTGAATCTGGCAAGGTTTTTGAATTTGTTGATACAAGGATGAGAGAGCAAGACAAAAATGAATGACATGACGGTCTGCACAAATTAAAAACCTGCCGACAGTGAAACTTTTAAGGATTCACCCCGTTTGAGGCAACATATACCGGTATCGAAAACAAAAAACAATGAAACAGCACAATCCAACTGAAGCATTACCATTATGGCAAATAACCGAACCCTATGAGCCGATTACCGCAACATAGCGAAAAAGCGATCCTTCTGCTGCTGATCTTCGCCCTGTCTGCCTGCTCTTCAACCAACGTTGGCAGAAGCAGCGGTAAGAAACCCGGATGGGTCCTGGAGCAGCCGGTGAACGATGCCTACTATACCGGGATAGGGGTAGCTTCCACCAGTCGGGCCAACTATATGACGGTAGCCAAAAACAATGCGCTCACCGACATGATTTCGGAGATATCGGTAACAATATCCGGCAACTCCGTGTTACATCAGCTCGAAGATGAAGCTGGCTTCCGGGAGGAGTTTGAATCTTTTACCCGAACCTCCCTCAAGGATCAACTCGAAGGCTATGAAATGGTAGACAGCTATAAGGGCAAAGACAATTACTGGGTGTATTACCGGTTGCCCAAACAGAAATATCAAAGGCTCAAACGTGAAAAACTGGAGCGTGCGAAGGAACTAGCGAAAAATCTTTATGAAAAGGGCATGGAAGCCGAATCCTCTTATGACATTCACCAGGCGCTCAATTACTATGGGAAAGCCTTTGACGCCATCAAACCGCATCTCGATGAAGACCTCTCCATCTTTGTGCTCAACCGGGGAAGGATCAACCTGGGCAACGCCCTCTACGAGAGCATCCAGGAACTATTCAGCTCCATCCGGGTGCAACCCGATCAGGAGGTGTTCCAAATCCGGGCCCTCTCAGGCGATAACGAACCGGTAACGGCCACGGTCTACTATCAGGGCAACGAAAAGCCGCAACCCGCGGAAGATCTGCCTTTCACCTTCTCGTTCCCCGATCTCAACATCGGGCAAACCGAGTCGGTTCAAAGCAACGCTTCCGGTAATATAACCTGCAACATCGCTAAGATGGCACCCAAAGGCAAACAGCAAAGAATACAAGCCACCCTGAACACCGATGTCTATTTTGGTGAAAATTCGGAAGGCACCATCCTGCCCCGGCTGTTTGATGCACAAGGATCCCTGCCCCTGGGATATCTGACTGTTCAGGTCAGGGAGCTTCAGGCCTATTTTGAAGCGGAAGAACAAAGCTTTGGCCGCCCGGGCTCATCCCATCCAATAACGGATATCTTCAGGCAGGCCCTGACAAAAAACTTCTTCTCCCTGGTGGAGGACCGTTCAAAAGCCGATGTCATCGTCAAGGTAAAGGCCAACACCACCAAAGGCAAATTCATGGAACAGTACGACCTGTATACGGCCTGGCTGAACTGCAACATCAGCGTGATCCATGCCAGTAAGCAAACCAACGTATACAGCACCGGCCTTCAGAATATCAAAGGCATGAAAACCGGGGGATACGATATGGCGGCAAGAGATGCCCAAAGCAAAGCCAAAGAACAAATACAACAGAAAATCATACCCGAACTTCGAACAATCATCTTTTAACCACTAAACGCTCACTACTATGAAAGCAAATGCCTACAAATCAATTTATTTACTGACAGCCGCCGCATTTATTCTCAGTGTCGGCCTGTCAGGATGCGGATCTAAGAAGAAAGCCACCAACGTGGCCGCTGAAGAAGAGGAGTTGATCACCTATTACTGCAGCGGCCCCGACTATCGCACCGATAAAAAACATTTCCGCTCCAATGCCATCGGAGAGAGCAACGATCAGATGGTTGCCCGCAAAAAAGCCATGAGCAATGCCAAAGCTGCCCTGGCCGGTCAGATCGAGACCGTCATCAAAGGCACCACCGACAACTACGTAAACTCCCGTGAGTTCAACAACGTGGAAGAAGTGGAGGAACGCTTTGAGACCCTCAACCGCGAGGTGGTCAACCAGCAACTCAACAACCTGAAGACCATCTGCCAGAAGCACACCCGCACCAAGAGTGGCAAATACAAAACCTACCTGGCCGTCGAAATGGGTGTGGATGCACTGGAAGAAGCCATGAAACGCAGACTCTCCAGAGACAAACAGCTGAAGATCGACTACGACTACGAGAAGTACAAGGAGACCTTCGAAAAAGAAATGGAAAAACTGGAAGAACAGGGAACCTATTAGAAAATTTTCAGCGAAATTTTCAGCGCTTAGCGCAGCGCTAAGCGCTGAAAATGTGCGAAAACGAACACTGAAAATGGGTTGCCCCCTGGATTGGGGCAGCCCATTTTCTAATCACAACTATTTTAGTGCTTAGTTTTTTTTAACTTTTTTTTAGTGCTTAGCGCTGCGCTAAGCGCTAGGTTAATCTAATTGCTGGGTTAATTCAAAGATATTTGTTAGATTTGCAAAAAATCGTTCAATCATGATCGCAACCGAAGACATACAGCAAATCGAAGAGCGCCGCGACGCGCTGAGGAGGTATCTTTGACATCGATAACCTGAAGATACGCATCGAAGAAGAAGAAGAGAAAACCCAGGCTCCGGATTTCTGGGATGATCCGCAAGCCGCCGAGAAAAAACTCAAATACATCGCCGAACTGAAGGAATGGACCCAGGCTTTCGACCAGATCGAAACCAACCTGGAGGAGCTCCGCGTATACCAGGACCTCTATAGTGAGGGGGAAGCCGGCGAGGAAGAGGTGAACAGCCAGTATCGGAAGACTCTCAGGCTGATCGAAGACCTGGAGCTCAAGAACATGCTCGGCCAGGAGGAGGATATATATGGGGCCTACCTGCAGATCAACCCCGGTGCCGGGGGCACAGAGAGTCACGACTGGGCCGAGATGCTCATGCGCATGTACATGCGATGGGGAGAGATCAACAACTATAATGTGAAGGAGATCTACTACCAGCCGGGCGACGAGGCAGGTATCAAGTCCGTCACCCTGGAATTTGAAGGCAAATATGCCTATGGCTACCTGAAGAGCGAAAACGGGGTACACCGCCTGGTGCGCATATCACCCTTCGACTCCAACAAACGCCGCCATACCTCTTTCGCCTCGGTCTTCGTATCGCCCGTGGTGGAAGACAACATCGAGATACATGTGAATCCTTCCGACATAGAATGGGAAACTTTCCGGGCAAGCGGAGCGGGTGGCCAGCACGTGAACAAAGTGGAAACAGCCGTGCGTCTGAAACACCTGCCCAGCGGCATTACCATAGAAAATCAGGAGACGCGTTCGCAAAACAAGAACCGCGAAAAAGCCATGCGTATGCTCCGCTCACAGCTCTACGAGATAGAGATGCGCAAGAAGCAGGAAGAAAAAGACAAGGTGGAAGGAGAAAAGAAGAAGATAGAATGGGGCTCGCAGATCCGCAGTTATGTGCTGCATCCCTATAAGATGGTCAAGGACCTGCGCACCAATCATGAAACCTCTAATGTACAGGATGTGCTCGACGGCCACATCAACGATTTAATCAAGAGCTACCTGATGGAATACGGAGGAGAATAAACCCCAAAGCCTTTACATATGAAAATCTATCATTTCCCCAGATGCAGTAAAAGCCGTGCCGGCTTAAAATACCTACAGGAAAAAGGGTATGAACCCGAGATCATACAATATCTGAAAGATCAGCCCATCACCGAAGCAACCCTCCGGAATGTCCTGATGAAACTTAACAAAAAGCCACAGGACATCATACGCACCCAGGAAAAGACCTACAAGGAGAACTTTAAAGGCAAGCAATTCAACGAAGACGAATGGATAAGGATCCTGGTGGAAAATCCCCGCCTGCTGAAGCGTCCCATCGTCGAGACCCGCCACAAGGCGGTAATTGGTAATCCTCCCGAAAATATTGACGCCTTGCTATAATTTTTGTATCTTATTGCTGTGTTTGGCAGGATCACATGCCTGACAAAGATCTTATATGCCAGGCATTGCCTGTATAATCATACTTACCATCATGTAAACCCTAAACCAAAGTCCTATGTCAACTCCGGAATTCAAGTACCAAGACCCTTTCCCGCTGGGGAAAGACAAGACCGAATACTATCTGCTCACCAAAGATCATGTTTCTGTCACTCAGTTTGACGGGAAGGAAGTCCTGAAGGTGGATCCCGAAGGCCTGACCATGCTTGCAGAGGCGGCTTTTCACGACACCAACTTCATGCTGCGCAGCGAACATCTGCAGCAGGTGGCCGACATCCTCAAGGATGATGAAGCCAGTGAAAACGATAAATATGTAGCTCTGACGATGCTTCGCAATGCCGAGGTCTCCTCAAAAGGCAAGTTGCCCTTTTGCCAGGATACCGGCACAGCCACCGTTGTAGCCAAAAAAGGCCAGCAGGTCTGGACCGGAGGAGGCGACGCCGAAGCCCTCTCCAAAGGGGTCTATAACACCTATACCCGCGAAAACCTGCGGTACTCGCAGACCGTTCCCCTGGACATGTACAAGGAAAAAAACTCCGGCACCAATCTGCCCGCCCAGATCGACATCCATGCCACCGACGGCGACGAGTACAACTTCCTTTTCGTGGCCAAGGGCGGAGGCTCGGCCAACAAAACAGCCCTTTACCAGCAGACCAAAGCCCTGCTCAATCCCGCCAAACTGGAAAATTTCCTGGTGGAAAAACTCAAATCGCTCGGCACAGCTGCCTGTCCCCCCTACCATGTGGCCTTCGTTGTAGGTGGCACCTCGGCTGAAGCCAACCTGAAAACCGTCAAGCTGGCCTCCACCAAGTACTACGACAAACTGCCCACCCAGGGCAATGAGGGCGGACAGGCCTTCCGCGATACCGAGCTGGAAGACAAGATCCTTAAAGCTGCCTACAACCTGGGTATTGGCGCACAGTTCGGCGGCAAATACTTCGCCCTGGACATCCGCATCATCCGGCTCCCCCGGCACGGTGCCTCCTGCCCCGTAGGCATGGGTGTTTCCTGCTCGGCCGACCGGAACATCAAGGCCAAAGTCAACAAAGAAGGTATATGGCTGGAAAAGCTGGAAGAGCATCCGGGACGATTCATACCCGAGGAATACCGAAGAGAAGAGGAAGACGGGGCGGTAACCATCGACCTGAACCAGCCGATGAAAGATGTGTTGGCCGAGCTAAGCAAACATCCCGTGGGCACCCGCCTGTCACTGAACGGAACCATCATCGTGGCCCGCGACATCGCCCATGCCAAGCTGAAAGAACGCCTCGACAACGGGGAAGGGCTACCCGAATACTTTAAAGAACATCCGGTTTATTACGCCGGACCGGCCAAAAAACCTGAAGGCATGCCTTCAGGCTCCTTCGGACCTACCACGGCCGGGCGCATGGATCCCTATGTCGAACCCTTTCAGAAACACGGCGGAAGCATGGTGATGATCGCCAAAGGCAACCGCAGTCAGCAAGTCACCGATGCCTGCAAGAAATACGGAGGCTTTTACCTGGGGAGCATCGGCGGACCGGCTGCCATCCTGGCCCAGGAAAACATCACCAATGTAGAGCTCCTGGAATACCCCGAACTGGGCATGGAAGCCATCTACCAGATAGAAGTCAGGGACTTCCCGGCCTTCATCCTGGTCGATGACAAAGGCAACGATTTCTACAAATTAAGTTGAAGCGTTGAATGTTCAAGAGTTTCAGTTAAAAGTTGAAGCTTGAAATTGTTGAATTGTTCTAAATTGTTGTTAAAGGCCAAGGCAGAGGCTAAGGCTAAGAAAGAAGAAAGAACAAATAATTAAGCATAAAGACATAAACCTTCAAGTTAAGATTTGCCTGACCCAGGTCGAGCAGGTTGCCTGCGGATTTGGGTCAGGCTTTTATCATTCAGATCTGAAAACCTTCGACCCTGAAACATTCAACATTGAGTCCCGTCCGAAAAATAAATTTTGAGTCCACTACAAAAGTCTGTTTAATAAAAAAACATGAATCTTTGACTGGTCAAAACTATTTCTAGCAGCGTATTAAAAAAATAAAAGGCTTTATTCTCCAAAAAATTAGTTTTCGGAGGGGGATCAATTTTTGAAAATTCGCGTCTTTACATCTTTATAAGATATTGATAAAGAGAACGTTCAACGTTCAACATTCTAACATTCAACCTTCCAAATTATAACATCCAACCTTATAGAACCAGAAACCATTTTGTGCGCTCGTTTGTTGGTAATGTAAAAAACAGCCATGCATTACCGAACCGAATACGACACCCTGGGTCCGGTGGAAGTTCCCGCCGACAAATACTGGGGCGCACAGACCCAACGGTCCATCGAAAATTTCAAGATCGGCCCCCGGGCCTCCATGCCGATAGAAGTGATCCATGCTTTTGGCTACCTGAAAAAAGCGGCAGCCATCATCAATCATGAGCTGGGGGTGCTCCCGGCTGAGAAAAAAGAGTTGATCACCCGGGTGTGCGATGAGATCATCGCGGACGAGCTGGACGATCACTTCCCACTGGTTGTCTGGCAAACCGGATCGGGTACCCAGTCGAACATGAATGTGAACGAGGTGATCGCCAACCGGGCCCATGTATTAAATGGCGGAAAAATCGGACAAGGGGAAAAAACCCTGCATCCCAACGACGATGTGAACAAATCCCAGTCCTCCAACGACACCTTCCCCACGGCCATGCACATTGCCGCATACACCATGCTCATGAAAAACACCATCCCCTCCCTGGATACCCTGTGGAGGGCCTTGCGTGACAAAAGCCGGCAATTCCGAGACATCACCAAGATCGGCCGCACCCACCTGATGGACGCCACCCCGCTGACCCTGGGCCAGGAATTCTCCGGGTTTGTTTCCCAGATTGACCATGGCCTGCGTGCCCTGCGTAACACCCTTCCCCACCTCGGTGAACTGGCCCTGGGAGGTACAGCCGTCGGAACCGGACTCAATGCACCCCAGGATTTTGACGTGAGCGTAGCCCGGGAAATCGCCAACCTAACAGGATTACCCTTCCAAAGTGCAGAAAACAAATTTGAGGCGCTGGCTGCCCACGATGCCATCGTGGAAGCCCATGGAGCCCTCAAGACCCTTGCCGGCAGCCTGATGAAAATAGGCAACGACATCCGGATGCTCGGTTCAGGCCCCCGGGCAGGTATCGGGGAGATCACCCTCCCCGCCAATGAACCGGGCTCCTCCATCATGCCCGGTAAAGTGAACCCCACCCAGGCCGAAGCACTTACCATGGTCAGTGCCCAGGTGATGGGCAATGACGTGGCCATCAACTTCGGAGGCGCCAACGGACACTATGAACTGAATGTGTTCAAACCTATGATGATCAGCAATTTCCTGCACTCAGCCCGACTCATAGGCGACGCTTCCCGCTCCTTCAGCAAGAAATGCGTGGAAGGCATACAAGCCAACAAAACCCGGATCGAGCAGCATCTAAAAAACTCCCTGATGCTGGTCACCGCCCTCAACAACCACATCGGTTATGAAAAAGCCGCAGAGATAGCCACGAAAGCCCACGATGAAAACAAAACCCTCAGGCAGGCGGCCATCGAAACTGGCTATGTAACTGAGCAACAATTCGACGAATGGGTAGACCCCGCTAAAATGACCCAATAATCACACATCCGATCAACCCATACATAATGCCGGCTATAAAGATCAAAATCAGCTCATAAGATATCAGACCTGCTGATCTGTTTTGCAACATTTTTCCGTTCAAAAAATATCTTGCTATGGAACTCTGTGAGAGGGTATCACGTATAAATTGAAAAAACAAACCGGCGGTTTCCAACATCAGGAGCTACCGGTTGCCATTCAATCCATCAAAACCCCGGTCACCATGAAAACAGCAAAAACAAGAAAAGAAGCCATCAACCTCGCCCTCAGATCCATACGCGGTATCTATGAGGCGGTTCGCGAAGGGAGCATCTCCCACTACTATGGGAAAAAATTAGCCCATTACTACTGGGAAAAGCTCAATCACACATCATCGCTCCATTGGCTTTCAGGCCGCAAGAAACATGAATATCTTTTTGCCCTGAAATATTTTGGACTGATCAGCCCGGAAGAAAGCCGCGGATTGCAAAAGAAGCGGCGTACCGGACAACCGGCGGCATAAGGGGCTCATCCCGGCGGCTGGAGGCTATCGGCCGGCGGGCTTAAAAAGGACCCTTCTATAAAGGATCCACATCAAAATGAATCTGGAGGCTGCGGAAAGCCGGATCTTTTTTCAGATCGTCGGCCTTTTTCAGGATAATCTGCTTGGAGCGGGCCAAAGAACGCTCCTTTTCGATCTTCAGGATGACATGCTTGAGGTAGTAGTTTTGTATGCGTCCTACGATGGGATCCTGCGGACCCAGCACCCGGTAACCGAACACCTGCTTGAGCCTGTCAACCAGTGAGCGGGCTGCATCGTTCAACACATCGGTCTTCTTGTGCTTCATCAGCACCCGTATCATCTTGTAATAAGGCGGATACATGAACTCTTTGCGTTCCTGCAGCTGACTCCGGTACATCTCCTCATAATCGTTGTCGATCACCTGTTTGATGATGGGGTGTGAAGCCTGGCTGGTTTGAATGATCACCTCCCCCCGTTTCTTCTTCCTGCCGGCGCGGCCACTCACCTGTGCCATCAGCTGATAACCCCGCTCAAAAGCACGAAAATCGGGAAAGTTCAGCATGTTATCTGCATTCAAAACACCAACCACACTCACATGATCGAAATCAAGTCCCTTCGTCACCATCTGGGTACCTACCAGAATATCGATCTCCTGATCCTCGAAGGCATGTATGATCTTCTCGTAGGCATGGCGGGCCCGGGTTGAATCCAGATCCATCCTCCTGATGCGGGCATCGGGAAAATAAATTTGTATCTCATCTTCCACTTTCTCCGTACCAAACCCGCGGGTGATGATGTTATGGCTGCCGCACGAGGGACAGGTATCAGGTATCCTCTGTGCATAGCCACAATAATGGCATACCAGGTTTTTTGACTTCCGGTGATAGGTCAGGCTCACATCGCAGTGTTTGCACTGGGGTATCCAACTGCAGTCGGCACATTCCATGTAAGGTGCAAAGCCGCGGCGGTTCTGAAACAGGATAACCTGCTCGTGGTTCTCGAGGGCTTTTTGCATATGCTCCAGCAGCAGGGGTGTGAAATGGCTGCTCATCTTCTTTCTGCGCCGGGCCTCCAGCACATCGCCAATCAGTATCTCGGGAAGCTGAATATCGAGGTAGCGGGTGAACAATTCCACCAGCCCATACTTGCCCCTGCGGGCATTGTAGTAGCTTTCTATGGATGGAGTAGCCGTTCCCAGCAGGGTCCCGGCCCGGTGCATGCTGGCCAGTACAATAGCCACATCGCGGGCATGATAACGGGGCGCCGGATCGAACTGTTTGTAGGTGTTCTCGTGTTCTTCATCGACAATCACCAATCCCAGGCGCGAAAAAGGAAGGAATACAGAAGAACGCACACCCAGGATCACCTGATAACGGTTCACATTGGAGGCATCCAGCAGCTGATTGTATATCTCCACCCGTTCACTGTCCGGAAATCTCGAATGGTAGACGCCTACCTGGTCGCCGAAGACGGCTTTCAAACGATGGATGATCTGGGAAGTCAGGGCGATCTCGGGTAGCAGATAGAGCACCTGGTAGCCCTTCTCCAGTTGCTCCCGTATCAGATGGATGTATAGTTCTGTCTTACCCGATGAAGTTACTCCGTGCAGCAGTACCACGCCCTTCTCCCGGAACTGCTGTTGAACGGATTGAAAGGCTTGCTGCTGGGCGTCGGTAAGTCCCTTCGCCGCTTCACCTTCTCCTTCACCTTGCTGAAGCCGGCTTACCTCCTGCTCCTGCTCAAGGAGGATGCCTTTATCGATCAAAGATTTTAACACCGAGGAGCTCACCGATACCTGCCTGAGCAGCTGCTGCTTCTTGATCATCAGGTCCTGCCCATTGTTGCCGGACATCCGGATCATCTGCATCACCAGCTCCACCTGCCTGGGCGCATTTTTCAGCTTTTCAAAAACCCGATTCAACGCCTCTTCGTCCTGCGGAGAGAAATTCAATGAAACAAAAGAGGCTTTGCGGGGTTTATAGGCATCCCTCAGCCTCTCCTCCACCGACAAGGCACCCTTTTGCATCAGGGCATGAACAATGGGCAAGACATCTTTGCGGCCGGTCTTCTCGGTGAGATCCTTCAGGCCGGTTACCTGCCTTTCTTTCACCACCTCCAGCAGAAGGGCCTCCTTCTCGGTCAGCGAAACCTGTTCGGGTTGAAAAGAAGGCCGGTACACCACCCGGGTCTCGCTCTCCAGCTTCAGTCCCGAGGGCATGGCTGCCTTGTATACATCGCCCATAGAACACATATAATAATCCGAGAGCCACTCCCACAACTTCAGTTGAAAAGCGTTGATCACAGGCTGGTCATCCAAAACCGTCTGAACAGGCTTGGTACGGTATCCGGTGGGTTGATCCCGGTGTACCCGGTATATGATGGCCGAATAGTACTTGCGGCGCCCGAACTGAACGATCACCCGTTTGCCGGTGACCACACGATCCTGCTGTGTGGGTGGAACATGGTAGGTAAAAGCACCCGGCAGGGCCAGGGGCAACAAAACATCCACATATAGGTCGTTTCCTTTCACAAGATTATTTTTATTATTGTTATGGCCTTGTGTAACTTACCATGACAAAATAATCATCTCCTGTTGTGATATTAATGATTATTTTGTCATGGACGTTTCATAATAAGATGTTCGCCCTTACAACAGGCTGGTTGGCAGTCAACGGGTTTATATGGAGAGGATATCCTGTATATCCACCAGTCGCCGGTTCACATCCTTATGATGCTTAATGGTCCGGTTGAAAGGCACGTGAACCACTTCGCGGTTCATCAGACCGACCATAACGCTCTTTTGGTCATCCATTAAGGCTTCGACAGCCGCTACACCCAGCTGGCTGCCGATCACCCGGTCGAAGGCCGAGGGCGATCCACCCCGCTGAATATGTCCCAACACGGTCACCCGGATGTCATACCCTTCGAACTCCTCCCTGACCTGTTCGGCAATGTTGAAAGCCCCGCCGGTTTCATCCCCCTCAGCCACCAGGATGATGTTGGAGAGCTTGCGGCGTTTGTAATCGGCTTCCAGGTGCTCACGCAGGGTAGCAGTATCGCGGTTGATCTCGGGGATAAGGATCGCCTCGGCCCCGCAAGCAATGCCACTGCGCAGGGCCAAAAAACCGGCATCTTTACCCATCACCTCAATAAAAAACAACCGGTTATGAGAGCTGGCCGTGTCCCGAATCTTATCCACCGCCTCCACAATGGTATTTAAGGCGGTATCGTATCCGATGGTATAATCCGTTCCGTAAAGGTCGTTGTCGATGGTGCCGGGAATTCCCACCAGGGGCACATCATACTCCAGGGAAAATATCCGGGCACCTTTGAACGTGCCGTCCCCCCCTATCACTACTATCCCGTCAATGTCTTCGGCTTTGATCATCTCATAGGCCTTCTGCCTTCCTTCTTCCTTTCTGAACTCATCACTGCGGGCACTCTTGAGCATGGTCCCTCCACGCTGGATGATATCGCCGACCATATGCGATTTCAGCTGCTTGAAATAACCGCCGATCATACCCTGGTAACCATTCTGTATGCCCACTACTTCTATGCCATGATAGAGCGCAGTTCGCGTGGCTCCACGTATAGCCGCATTCATCCCCGGAGCATCGCCCCCGGATGTTAAAACACCAATTTTCTTCATCTTAGCCATAATCAAAACAATTAATCATTCACCATCTGTCATGGATCACGCCGGGAACACGCCTCCAGGAAAACAAGCCCCTGTTCGGGCGATCCTTCAGCAAACCATTGTTCCAATGCCCTTCATCGGGATTCGGTGGGCATTCCTGTCAGCTTACAAGGAGCGCGGCCTGATTGTTTTTCATCTGTGCAGGCCATTGGAACTGCAAAGATAAAATCAATATAGAACAAAACATATGATCGGGCCACAAATTAACCCGTTGTTTTGCCCGTTTTTTCCTCTATGATCTGAACAGCCTTCTGCAATTGCTGGTGCCGCGTGAGGTGGCTGTTGTCAATAACAATGGCATCCCCGGCCTTTCTCAGGGGGCTCTCTTCCCGGGTCTCATCAACATGGTCACGTTCTTCCACGTTTCTTCTCACCTCCTCCAGCGACACGTGGTAACCTTTTCCAAGGAGTTCGTCGTAACGGCGCCGGGTGCGTATCTCTGCCGAAGCCGTCATGAAGATCTTCACATCGGCCCCGGGAAAGACCACCGTACCGATATCCCTTCCATCCATCACCAGGCTGTCGCGGCGGGCAAAAGCCCTTTGCTTGTCCACCAGCTTACGGCGAATAAAACCATACCGGCTGATCATACTCACCGATTGGCTCACCTCCATCTGACGTATCTCCTGTTCCACATTCTCCCCGTCCAGCAAAACGTATTGCTGATGGTTCTGCGGATCAACCAGAAAATCGATATCGATCTGCTCCAGGGCCTCCCTCAGCCTCTCCTCATTGAGCTGATCCCTGACCGGGTCATACAGCTTTCGCCGCAGCGCAAATAAGGTGACTGCCCGGTACATCGCCCCGCTGTCGATGTATTTGATGGCATAATGCCGGGCAATGTCCCTGGCCAGGGTGCTTTTTCCCGTGGAAGAATAGCCGTCCACCGCAACAATCATTGTATTCCTTTCCATCATAGAGCGCCTTTAAAATTCATTCAGATTGGCCCGGATGGAAAAATGATGGGTTCCACCCGCCAGATGATAGCTCCCCCTTCCGTAATTCAGATAAAGCTTGAAGATCCTGATGCCGAAACCCCAGGAGAAACCAACAGTGGACACTTTGGAGCCTACCTTCAGCTCCTGCCTCCTTCGGTAGTTGTATCCGCCCCGAATATAAAAATGTTCCAGGGGAATAAATTCGATGCCAAAGATCATATGACGCATCACCTGATCCAGGAAACCGGTGTCAGCGGCATCACCCTGATAATAAGTGTAAATCAAATCATTGTTATCGGGTCTTCTGTAACCGAGCTTGGGTGTCTCCAGATGCTGGGCCACAGCCAGCAGGCGAAAAGGGGCATGGCGGAGTTTCAGGGAGGCGCCAAGCTGGATCTCGAAGGGCAACGACTCATAATGGCCACTGCGATAAGCCATGATCTGGGTTCCCAGGTTCCTGACGACCAGGGCAGCGGTGAACAGGCGGCTGCTGTCGGTATAGGTGACGCCCCAATCGGTGGCTATACCCAGGCTCTGGTATTGGTAAAGATCAGAATAGATGGGTTTCAGGTTGACTCCCACCCGCCAGTTGGTATCGAGCTGCATGGAGGCAGTCAGGTTCAGGGCATACTCGGCTGCACGGAACTCTCCATTCCGGATGCCCTTCTCGTCGGCCCTCTGAAAGGTACCATAATTCAAATAATGCAGGCCCGCCGAATATTGCAGTGGGCCCTCCGACCGTGGGGCATAGGCAGCGTATCCATACTGTATGCCCGCAAAATAGCTGACATAATTCAACGCCAGGTGGTGCTGGGTGCGTTCATTCAGCAGGGCCGGGTTATAATAGGTTAGACTCAGGTCATCATCGTTGATGGCAATGGTTTTGGAGCCCAGTGAGATGGCCCGGGCCGAAGTAGTGAGATCCAGAAACCCGTATGTATGCTCCCCGCCTACCTGCGCCATGGAGCTGAAGGGCATCACAGCCATCCACGCCCCGAGCAGAACCATGCACCATACCGGGGCTGGCCCCACACCATTCCTCAACTTTGCGGAGATATCCATAAATCGTCTGTTCAGTATTTGAATCTGGTGGACCCTTCCTCCTGGATTGCAGGAGCGAGCCGCCAACCGTATTCAAAAATAACAAGTTGTGGGGTCAAATCAAAGTGCCGCTGTTTTTTTCAATGTTTTTTTCACACGAATCATACCGGGCGGGATGCTTGTTCGTTTTCGAACATTTTCAGCGCTTAGCGCAGCGCTTGGCGCTGCGCTAAGCGCTGAAAAACGCTGAAAAATTCCTACGAGACCTCCGATTCGGTCATGCTGAAATTCGAGAGCTCATCGGTCACGGTGAAGTCATATCCGGGATATTCATAAACAGGCATGCGCTCCTCAGTCTCGCCCATAGAATAACCCCACAGATCAACATATTCCCTGACATCCTCGCCCATATCCTCCAATTGCTTCATATAATCGGAGATGGATTTGGACTCGACGATGGTGATCTTTCCCATCTTGTTGACTACCGGGCTGTGGCGACGGGTGGCATCGTGGTCGAATTCCAGTATTCGCCGGCCTTCCCTGGTCAGCCCTATGGTCCGGAAAGTAGAGCTTTTTCCCACTCCGGGCATATTCAGCACATTGCGGTCGGTACCCAAAAAGGGTTTGTCCTCATCTTTCAACAACTGTTGCACCTGTTCGGGCATCTCAGTGGCACGTTCGGTGAAATGGCGGATGGTACCGAAATTCCTGCGGGATACCTCGCCCAGACGCTTCTCTTCCATCTGCTCCTGCACTGAACGGGCATTGGTGGCGAAGTTGTGGTAGTTCTCCATGAACCCTTTAACCGAAAAGGTATAATAAGGCAGCACGCCTATCTCATTGAGTACTTTTCGCAGCTTGGCAGTATGGCCTCTCCTGGAGGCAGCAGCAGTAAATACCTGCTGGTTGGTCACCACCCAACCGGCCTCAATCAGCTTATGCACTGCCTCACGCGATTCAGGTGTCACCTCCATGGCCGTTTCAAAATGGGTTTGAATCACAAACTGCCGGATGCCAATGGCAGTGGCTTTCTCCTTAAAATCGTAGAGCATCTGGATCAGCTCACCGGTAATGCGTTGGGGCAGGTAAATAGGCAACCGCGTGCCAAGACGCACCCGCAGCATCTCGGCATACTTCTCACCATCCGCACGCGAATGGTTGTCCTCCTTTTTCTGGCGGGCCATCTCATAAACCGCATCCAGTATTCGTTGCAGCGACTTGTCGGAGCTCATCAGGGCATCTCCTCCGGTGATAAGAATATCCCGAAGCTGGGTATCGTTGCGGAAATACTGCATCAGCCGATCCAGCTTATGCGGCCAGGTCTCCCTGGGCTTGAGCTTATCCAGGTTGAAATTCAGATTGCCACTCTGAAAATCATACATCCGCTGACAGGAAGTACAGAGACCGCCACAGGCCCTTCCCATGGAATCAGGTATCAGTATGGCCACATCCGGATAACGCCGGTGAATGTTGTGGCCTTCAGGCAGCAGCCAGCCAGCTGCATTGGGTTTGCCCGGCTCTACCATATCTTCCTTCTCCCAGGCAACAATATGTCCGAACTCATCCACCAACTGCCTGCTGTAAAGTATATAATCGCGTATCGGCAGGTCGGCACCCACATAAGAGGTGGCTTTGCGCGTATTTAACAGGGAAAGATAATACGGATTGACAAAGAAGGGAATACCCGCTTCCCGGGCCTGATAAAGAATATCCATGGTATCGGTATCCAGGGAAAAACCGAGCATCTCATTGAGCAATTCCGGTGATCGGATGGCAAACTTCAGATGAAACAACCTGGAATCCCACCATTCAACCATCTTATTATATTTCTCCTGCTCACTCCAGGATGGATCGAAAACAAAGACCGTTGAAGTGATCTCTCCCTCATCCATCTTCCTGATCAACGTGCGAATGATGCGCTCCTTATTTTCCTGACGCATCTTCACCATCTGCTCATCCAACCCGGAGGGATGGCGGTCCATCCACTCACGCACCTTCTGATCATCAGGTATATTGTGCTGCGACTTGCCATTAGCCTGCCGGAACAAATGCAACATATCTTCGAAAAAAGCAGGCTTGGCTCCGCCTTTTCCATAACGCACGGCCAGCCATAATATCCGGAAGGGATGGTTGTAGTAACGCTCCTCCCTAAGATTGGGGTCTACATACTCCACACCTTCATGATCAATGTAATCCAATATCCGTATGGCGGCAAACTCGCTCCAATCCACCTGCTTATAGGCTTTGCGGCCGGTAACACTCCCGGAATAATAACTCAGGGCAATCGAATCATCATCTACCTGATCCAGGATCCACTTCCTCAAACCGGCATACACCTCACGTTCATCATCCGCTTCGGTAAATATCTTTTCCACCTCAGGATTTTCACTGAGAAAGAGGTTTACCAGCCTTTGGGACCTGGCATCAATTTTCACCGACTCAAAACTGTTTTTCTTGCTCATAATCAGTAGTTTATAAAGACATGCGGGTCTTATTGCCAGAGCGCAAAGATAAGAAAATTTTTGCAAAAAAGCGGAAACCCCTAGGGACTCCTGGCATGATACCGCTCAATATCAAGATCATAAGTGTCCACCACGTGATCTATGATCTCCGGAAAGAACCGGTGGAAGTTGCTATTGATCAAATCATAATGGTCTGCCAAAACTTTCATGGCTGCATCGGTTTTCTCAGGCAGCGAAGAATAACGCGCCATAAGAGAAAGGGCTTTTTCAATCCCCTCGAGCCGTTTATAGGAGCAAAGCCTGTTGTGTTGAATCATACGGGGCACAAACTCCTGAACCCGCTCCGGAAGCACCTCGAAATAATCTTCCAGGATGCGGTAAAAATCACCCACAAATCCGGACAATGAAAAGCGGGAATATTCATCCCAGCTGTTGGCCAGGAAATGGTCGTAAAAAACATCCACCACAATCCCCGCATATTTCCTGTAATAAGGCCGGAGAAGCGCTTTTACATGCCGGGGCAGGGCATTGTGATCGGTGAATGAATCAATGGTTCGGTGCAGCAGGATGCCTTTCCGGATCATCGCCGGATATCTGCGGTATCCGCTTCCCTTGACGTAATCCCCGATGAAATTCCCTACCTTAACCGGTTCATGGCTTCCTGAAAGGTATATGTGGGCAAGTAGATTCATGATTGAACTTGAGCTTCTTCTTATCTTAGACCTGAATTTAACCAAATTGTTTGAAGCTCTTTTAGGAATTCATATCGTCCGCGCCTTGCACATGTTTCTAAACATTTCATAAAAGCCAGGCAGCGCCCTTTTTCAACAAGCTGAAGATGAACAAAATTGTTGGTCGGCGCATCAGAAAAGATCTCTTCAGAAAGATTGTAAGCAAATGGGTATAATTTCAGCCGAATAATATAAATTTGTGCGACAGCATTCCATAATTCAATCATTAATTAATCAATCAAAAAAATAACATTATGGCAAAAAGAAATGTAATCATTCTTGGAGCAGCCGGAAGGGATTTTCACAACTTCAACACATACTTCCGCGGAAACAGTGATTTCAATGTGGTCGCCTTCACTGCAGCTCAAATCCCCGATATTGAAGGAAGGAAATATCCTGCAAGCCTCGCCGGAGAAGACCTCTATCCTGAAGGAATCCCCATCTATGCAGAAGAGAATTTGCCAGGTCTGATCAAGGAACTCAAGGTGGACGACTGTGTGTTCTCATACAGCGACGTACCTTACAAACATGTGATGAGCGTCAGCTCCATTGTTCACAATGCCGGTGCCAACTTCATGCTGCTTGGACCCCAGGACACCATGATCAAGAGCACGAAACCCGTTATCTCTGTTGGTGCGGTTCGTACAGGCTGCGGAAAGAGCCAGACTTCCCGCAAGGTCATCGAAACCCTCATGGAAAAAGGGCTGAAAGTGGTAGCCATCCGTCACCCCATGCCTTATGGTGATTTGGAAAAACAGAAGGTACAGCGTTTTGCCACGCTGGATGACCTGAAGAAGCATGACTGCACCATCGAGGAGATGGAAGAGTATGAACCCCATATCGTTCGGGGCAACGTCATCTATGCCGGTGTCGACTACGAAGCCATCCTGCGGGAAGCTGAAAATGATCCCGATGGATGTGATGTGATCCTCTGGGACGGAGGAAACAACGACTTCTCCTTCTACAAACCCAACCTGACCATAACCGTTGCCGATCCCCACAGGGCCGGCCACGAACTGAATTATTTCCCCGGTGAAGTGAACCTGCGGATGGCCGATGTGGTGGTGATCAATAAGATCGACAGCTCCTATCCCAACGACATACAAACCGTAAGGGAAAACATAGCCAAAGTAAACCCCAACGCCACAGTGATTGACGGCGCCTCCCCCATCACGGTGGATGATGTTTCCGTGATCAAAGGCAAAAGGGTGTTGGTGGTGGAAGACGGGCCTACACTCACACATGGTGAGATGAAGATCGGTGCCGGTACGGTAGCCGCACAAAAATTCGGTGCTGTAGAGATCATCGACCCCCGTCCTTACACGGTCGGCAGACTCAAGGATACCTTCAAGACCTATCCCAACATCGGCGCACTGCTGCCGGCAATGGGATACGGAGATGAACAGATCAAAGACCTGGAGAAGACCATCAACAAAACCGATTGCGACAGCGTGATCATTGGCACCCCCATCGATCTGAACCGGGTGGTCAACATCAAGAAGCCCAATACCCGGGTATACTACGACCTGGATGAGATAGGCAAACCCGACATGAATGAAATGATCCAGGAGTTCATTCAAAAACACAACCTGAAATAATCTTATTTTAAGGGACCATTAAAAAGCGGTTTTCTTTGAAAGCCGCTTTTTTTTGGGCACAATTTTTCCTGTTTCAGCGAAAGAAATATTTTTGTGAATACAATGGAATGATGTAATTTTGTGAATTCTATCCCCGATATTATGATGGCAAAACTTATATTAACCGGTATTTGTGCAGGATTATTAGCCATGCCCTTCATTACCCGGGGCCAAACCGAAAACCCGACCTCTCCGGACAGCATCAATCAGGCTTCTGCAGATACCACCGCTCCAAAAAAAGAGCACGAAGACCTCCCCGAAAAATACCGGAAAAGCCTTCAGCAATCTCATCTCGATACAGTATACTTTTTTGACCGGGAAACAATATATGTAAACGTGATGAAGATCACTTACGACAGCATTCTATACCGGGAACCGGGGGAAACCGATCTCAAATCAATGGGCAAGGATCCGGTCAACAAAATCAAATATAACTGGGGCCGGCTGGAGATCCTGAATGAAGAGCCTCCTAAGCGGCAAAAAAGATATGACTGGCGCAAAGTCGAATTCCTGAAAAACGAAAGCAAGGCTTCCGGCATGCAACAGGTCAAAGAGATCATTGCCCAAACCAAAGGATCAGGCAGGGGGTTTGAAACGCCCAAATCGCTTGAAGTCAAAGCGAAAACCATACTCAGGAAAAAAGCTGCCAACGTGAACGCGCAGTATGTGCTGATCACCAACAAAACCATCAACACTGCTTTCGGAGAGATACCCAGCGCCACCCTCACAGGCATCGCCTATTCAACGCAAAAAAACCAGGAGAAAAAATCCGTGGATTAATCCTGGTTTCAGGTCGCCACCTTCCGCAAACAGCTTTCTATCTCATCCCATTCTATGAACTGGTCTATCAGCGGCTTGCTGATATTCTCCAGCAGGGTGAAATTGATGCTTTCATGGGCATTCTTCTTATCCTGCATCAGAAACCTGCGGATCACAGGGAAATCATCTGCCCTTACCTGCAAATTCGGATAGTATTTGCTTACATGGCTCCTCAACTGCTGATAAGGGGTAGGCTCGGCACCCAACAACTTCATGGACAAGCTGTATTCGCAAATCAGTCCGTGAACCACTGCTTCGCCGTGGAGCAGGGTCTGGTTTTTTTCCATGGCCAGGCTCTCCAGGGCATGACCCAGGGTATGGCCAAGATTCAGCACCTTTCGGATGCCTTTGTCATAGGGATCGCTGGCGATATAATAGTTTTTGATGTCCACCGAGTCCCGGATCAAAAGGGCCATCTCACCATCAGGCAGGTTATCGGGCCGGGTCATCATCAGGCGCTCGAAATGACGTTGCGACTGGATCATACCGTGTTTGACCATCTCGGCCCAGCCTGAATATAGCTGACGATGGTCCAGCGTCTTAAGAAATGCAGGATAGATAAACACATAGTCCGGAGCCCGGAAAACCCCGATGTGGTTCTTATAGCCGTTGAAGTTGATGCCTGTCTTACCTCCTACCGAAGCATCCACCATGGAAAGTAATGTAGTGGGAACATGGATCAAGGGGATGCCCCTTTTAAAAGTCCCGGCAGCAAAACCAGCCACATCCAGCAGCATGCCCCCTCCCAGGGCTATGACCAGGCTTCGGCTGTCAGCCCCTTCCTCCTGCAGGTGGTTCCATATCTGTACCACTGTCTCCAGCCGTTTGTTGGCCTCTCCCTGACCGATGACGGTTTCGTGAACCTTTTGTCCGCTCAGGAGTTCTTCTATCAAAGGCAAACACTGCGTATGGGTGTTCTCATCGCTGACCAGGAAAATGCGACTGGGCGCCAGCGAGTCAATAGCTTCTGAAAGGCCCGCGCCAATGGTTGGCTCGATGAAAATTTTGCTATTAAATGAATTTATTTGCATATTTAGCTAAAATTTTTTTACTCATGGTAGATTTCGAAAATACAAAGATAGCATTTCAAAGCAAAAGTAATAACGACCTGCGACAGTCACATTTTCTTTTTAATACCCTGGCCCGACCAATAGTCGTGAAAACCGGAAAGTTTTTCCTGAATATTGCCCTGAAGATCAACTTTCCCATCAAGTGGATCGTAAAACCCACTGTTTATAAGCATTTCTGCGGCGGCGAAACCATTTCCGAATGTGATCCGGTGGTAAAAAAGATGGCCCAATACGGTGTGGAATCCATTTTGGACTATTCGGTGGAAGGAAAGGAGAATCCCGAAGACATCCAGGCGGCCCTGGAAGAGACCCTTAACACCATCGACAACGCGGCCCAAAACGAAAACATCCCTTTTGCCGTATTTAAACCCACGGCTTTTGCTCCCAGCAAGGTACTGGAAACAGCCAGCACCAATAAAGAGCTGAACGATGCGGAAAAGCAGGAATTGGTGCGTTTCCGCGAGCGAATCCAAACCCTGTGCGAACGCGCCTACCAAAATGATGTGCCCATCCTGATCGATGCTGAAGAAGTCGGCTACCAAGCCATCATCGACGAGGTGGTAAGGGAAAACATGAAGAGGTATAACCAGGAAAAGGCCATCGTTTACAACACCTTGCAGATGTACCGCTGGGACCGCCTCGATTTCCTGCGCAAGGAGATAGAAACAGCAAGGAAAGAAGGCTATATCTACGGTGTCAAATTTGTACGGGGAGCCTACATGGAAAAGGAAAGGGAGTGGGCTGCCTTGTATGGTTACACCGATCCCATCCAGCCCGATAAGGAAAGCACCGACCGCGACTACGATGGAGCCCTCAAATATTCGGTGGAAAACATCGATCAGGTGGCCATCTTCAACGGTACCCACAACGAAAAGAGCTCCCGCTACCTGACCGAGCTAATGGAACAGCACCACATCGCCAAAGAGGATCCCCGCTGCTATTTCTCACAGCTCTATGGGATGAGCGATCACATCAGCTTTAACCTGGCCCATCACGGCTACCGGGTGGCCAAATATCTTCCTTACGGACCGGTGAAAAACGTAATGCCCTACCTGATTCGCAGAGCCGAAGAAAATACAGCCGTTGCCGGTCAAACCAACCGCGAGGTGGGTCTGATAAAAAAAGAACTTAAAAGAAGGAAATCCAAATAAAACCCGCTTCCGATGGAAATAGAAAACACGAAAAAATCGGTCCGGATCAATCAGATCCAATACATCAGCATCATCAGCTTTATGGTGCTGGTGATCGTATTGGTCACCACCGATCTGGTCCGCCACGAATTCCTGGGCCTCAACAAGTATCATTGGGCCGTTGTTGTTGCCCTGGCCTACATCCTGGAAAATATATATGAATATCTTAAGGACTTCAACTACATCTATTTCAGCGACGGGGGCGAAAAACTGCTTTTCCGTTACGCATCACTCAGGCCTTTCCACAATAAGCGCTATTCCATAGAAATAGACAAGAATAAGTATCAGGGCTATAAAATCCTGAGAAAACCCTTGAAACAAAAAATCGTATTTTATGTGAAAACCCCACAGGGTACGGCCAAATACCCGCCGGTGAGCATTACCGGGCTAAAGGAGGAGGAGCTCAATCAATTGAAACACGCATTGAATCAGTACGCCAAATAGTATTATACCACTTTTTTGGCAATATACTGGGAGCTCAGAATGGTAAGTGCACCCATATAATTGATCTTGAAGGCAAGCAGATCCCCAACCTTATAATTTGGCTTCTCCGTGCCCAGATCCACCACGATCATATCGGAACTGGCGCCGGTTATTTGGACCCCTTCATCGAGTGGCTCAATATTCTGAGGATCAATATCCAGCAGGCCAATATCCAGGATCGCCCGGTAGGAAGTCTTACCATAATTATCCTCATTGAATTCCTTGACTTCCCCTGCTACATTCTCACCGATCTCTCCGGTAGGCACCACGGGTTTCTCCGTGAGCTCAATGATCTCAGCATTCAACTTGAAGATCTCCTGCTCCATCTCATCAATCTTCTCTCCGGTGAACAGGTTGTTGCCGAAAAACAGCGTCTCTCCTATACGGAAATGGCTGATCCCCTCCGGAAGCACATTCTTGTAGATCAGCTCCAGGGCAACGGACGAGCCGCCCGACACATAAGGAATATTGCGCTTGAAGCGGGCTTCGATCAACTGCTCGTAAAGGCTTAGCTGAATGAGCTTATCATGACTGGGCATCACCCCATTCAGGCAGTTCAGGTTGGCGCCAATGCCCACCACTTCGATGTTGGGCAACCTGAAGATCCCGGCGTAGAAATCCATAAACTCCTCACCAAGCACGCCTTCCCGCAAGTCCCCCATTTCAATCATAATAATGATCTTGTGGGTTTTGTTCTGACGCCGGGCTTCCTCGGAGAGCAGCTGGATGGTGTAATATTCGGTATTGAAACTGATGTCGGCATATTGAACCACGCTTTTGATGCTCCTCTTGGAGGGCGGCCGTATATAAGCCGTTTCAATGCTCTCATCAAGGCTTTTAACAGCTTTGAGGTTGTACATGCGCGAATCCAGTATATGATCAACGCCCATATCTATGAGTACTTTCAAAAAATCCTTGTTGCCGCATAGCACCTTGGAGACAACCCCCAGCCGGATATCATGGTCTCCCAGCATGCCCTTCAGGTACTCGTAATTATGATGTAACTTCTTTTTATCCAGTTCTACAAATGCCATAAATCTGTTTATTTTTTCATTTTCAATGGTCAGATGGAACTTACCCCGCTAAGGCGGGGACGTTTCATTTCATTGGTTAATAATCTGCCTGGGTATATCCAGGGGCAGCCGGGCAAGCAACTCATAGTTCAGCTGATTGTTAAAATCAGCAAAAGAGGCCAGGGTGATGGTTACCCCATCCTGGTCGCCTATAAGTACTACCTCATCACCTTTTTTCACATCTGGTACCTGGGTGACATCGGCAATGAGCATGTTCATGTTCACAATGCCTATGACAGGTACCCGGTGGCCGTCGATCAGCACCCTTCCCTGGTTGCTCAGCGAGCGGCTGTATCCATGGGAATAGCCAACGGGCACGATGGCAATGGTTTTCTCTTCCTGAGCCATGTAATGGGTGCCATAACTGACAAATTCCCCGGGTTTGACATTTTTGATGGTCATCACCTGGCTTTTCCAGCTGAGCACCCGCTTAAGCACCTCGGATTTCTCCATCCGCTTATGGACGAAATGGATAAAAGTCTCAGGGCTGGGCCAAAAACCATACTGCAGGATCCCTATACGCACCATATCCATGCGTGTGCGGGGGTAGGTCACTGCTGCAGCAGAGCAGGCCGTATGCCGCAGCTCAGGTTGTATACCCCGGTTGGTGATCCACTTGTAAATGCGGTTGTACTTTTTGATCTGCTTCTGTAAACGTACATGATTGGCGATGCTTTCAGCCCCGGCATAGTGTGTACACAGGCCACGGACCCTGAAATATTGCTCATTGCCTGTTATGATCTTAACTACTTTATGGAGGGCTTGCTGAGAGAAGCCGGTTCGGTTCATCCCGGTTTCAACCTCCAGGTGTATGATGGCCCTTGTGTTGTATTGCCGGGCATAAGCCAGGGCAGCCTCCAGTTTCTCCAGCTCAAAAACAAAAAATTCCACTCCGTTCTTCACCGCCCATTCCAGCTCTTCGTCGCTCATCCAACCCATCACCATCACGTCGGTCGCCTCCTTCTTGATCTTAAAAACCCGCTGTGCCTCATCACCACTGAAAACAGAAAAATGATCCACACCGGCGGATTCCGCTATGGGAACAAACTGCTCGATACCGTGACCATAGGCATTGGCCTTGACCACCGAGGATATCTTCACATCCGTGCCCAGGTAATTATGCAGAAACGTCAAATTATGGATCAATGCCGATTGATTGATCTCTATTCGGGAAGTTCCGGCCATAATGCTGCCTTATTTTAATAAATGCTGATAAATGCCATAAAAAACTCTGATTCCCTGATCCAGGATCTCCTCTGGAAAGTCATAATCCGGATTGTGCAATTGAGGGGTGTTTTCGCCGGAGCCCAATCCAAACAACGCCCCGGGATATTTTAGCGTAAAGTTGGAAAAATCTTCGGACCATCGCAAAGGTTCATCAATAAAAATGGTTTGATTACCTGTCTCCTCCGCCACACGGTGAATCAGATCCACCGATTCGGAATCATTGACAGTGGCAGGAAACTCCTCGGTCCAGGAAACCTCTTTCCCCAGTCCATGGTCATGGGCGTGGCGTTCTACCGTGGCTATGGATTGCCGGGTCAGCTTTTCCATATCCGCGTTGGAGTAGGTTCGAAGGGTGGCCATCACTTCCGCATAACCCGGGGTTGTGCCAAAGGCGATCTCTCCCAGCCGGGCATGGATAACGGTGATAAGCGCATAATCATTCAGGGAGAGATTGCCGGGCATGTGGGTCAGCTCCTCCACGATGCGGGCCATTGCCAATGCCGGGGTGCGTCCGTTCTCGGGCTCCCCGGCATGGGCCGTCTTGCCATGCAACTTGTTGATCATCCCTTTGGAGGCCGCAGCAAAGGTTCCCTTCCTCAGGATCACCGACCCGGGCGGATAGCCGGGTAGATTATGCAGGGCAAAAACCCGGTCGGGCCGGATCTGCTCAAATTGATCGTCTTCCAGTACCTTTACGGCACCCTGTCCATTCTCCTCGGAAGGTTGATACAAAAGTACAACCCGGCCTCTTTCCGGCCTGTTATTTGAGATCACCTGCGACAAACCGCTCATGATCGTCATATGACCATCATGCCCACATTTATGGGCGGCTCCGGGATACTGGGAACGATACGCAAAGGCATTGACCTCTTCAATGGGCAAAGCATCCAAATCACACCGGAACAGCACCGTCGGGCCCTCCTGCTTACCCTCATAAACAACAGCCAGACCCGTTCCCCCCAAATCGCCTATAATCCGGTCCGGTTGGTGCCTGCTAATATACTCCCGGATCATTTCGGCTGTATGATACTCCTGTCCAGACAATTCCGGATATTGATGCAGCTTTCTTCGTAAGGCTACCAGCTTATCCTTGTCATAATAAATATCCATTCAGATGCTTTTTTCATTTTCCCTTCCCCTTGCCAACCATTACACATCATGCATGTTCATAAAAAAATATTGAGTTCATTACATATAGTCTGCTTGATAAAACCCATTTTTTCAGTGCATTTCAAAACCATAAAATTGCCCGGGTTTCAATAAAATTATTTTTATCAGGAGACTCAATATTAAAAAATATATCCAAAATGCTGGCTATAAATCAATGAACAAAACATTACCAAAATGTTTCTGCACAACAAAATTAAAGCTAAAATCTTCCCGGTGAAAAAAGAGCCATGCCCTGGGGGCATCACAGCGATTAGAGCCGGTCCTCCACGGTGATAACCGGGGAAGCATCCACATCATCAATGCCCAGATAATCAATGATCAAATCAAGGGCTTCGCTAATGCCGCTTGTATGGTCATCGGGAACATCCTCCAACCTTTTGGACAATTTCTCGTGCAGAAGATGTGGGGTGTTCTTTAGCAAATCCGAACCCTTGGAAGTCATCACAATGTGGGTGGTTCGCTTATCTGCCCTTTTGGGAAGACGCGCAATATAGCCTTTACGTTCCAACCGTTTGATAATCCCCGATACGGTACTGGAATTCAGATTCAGATAATCCCGGAGTTCTTTTTGAGTGGATTGATAATTCTCCGAGCGATTCAGATATTCCAGGCACAATATCTGGGGGATGCTGACACCATACTCTTTTTGTATTTTTTTTGATTCCAGGTTAATCGAGCGTACAATCTTTCTGATCTTAATCAGTATTTCATTGGAATCGGTACCCATAGTTCTATAATTATAAAAAATATTAGGTTTAAAAGAATGTAAATTTAACACAATTTATCCAAAAATGTTCTACGAAACTTATTTAGTATTTCCTTGGTCTAAATTATTTTTTTGGGATATTTGTGCCGTTAAATCGATGCCGAAACATGAAAAAAGAGCTGATAACCGCCTACATCAGTGTCATCCTGGCCATGACCTTCTGGAGCCTCACCTATGTGTGGTACAAGATGGCATTTGAGACCTACCGTCCCATCACCACTGTTTTCCTAAGGCTGGTGCTTTCCTCGGTGATCCTGGTAATGTTGATGGGTCCCTTCAGACAACTGCAGAAGATAGACCTGCAGCACGATCTGAAATATTTTTTCCTGGTCACCCTGTTTCAGCCTTTTCTCTATTTTTTATGCGAAAGCTTTGGAGTCAGCCTGGTTTCTTCCACCATCTCGGCAGTGATCATTTCCACTATACCGCTTTTCAGCCCGTTTGCAACTTCCTATTTCTTCAGAGAGAAGATCATGCGTTTTAACATCATTGGAATTGTAATATCGATCATCGGTGTGGGATTGGTGATCTTTGAGCGCGGAGAGGACGTGGAGGCCACTCCGCTGGGTGTGTTGCTTCTTTTCCTGGCTGTGGCAGCGGGGATAGGATACAGCATCGTGGTAAAAAAATTATCCGGGAAGTACAATGCGGTAAGCATCGTCACCTATCACAACATCATAGGCATCTTCTTTTATCTGCCTCTCTTTTTGATCTTCGACTGGAAACATTTTATTTCAGTGGGCTTTCAGCCCCAGGCGGTGCTTCCCCTATTGGAGCTGGCAATTTTTGGATCTTCCCTGGCCTTCATCTTCTTCACATTCTCCATCAACAAGATCGGGGTCACCAAATCCAATGCCTTCACCAATGCCATCCCGGTGCTAACGGCCATATTTGCCTTCTTCCTGTTGGGAGAGACCCTGACGGTAATCAAGATGGGCGGCATCGCACTGGTTATAGCGGGATTGTTCATGTCACAGATCAAACGCATGCCCAAACTCAGGAAAAAAACCGTCATCCGTCCCAGTGAATAAACCTGCATTACATAATTTGCGCCAACGGGCCGCCCAGGCTGAGCCGGAAACACGTAGCTTCATCCGCAAGCTTAGCAAAAAAAAGAAACACCGGCTGGATGAACAGGTCCATGAGCTGCATGAGCAAGCTTTCAGCCAGTTCAGCTGCCTGGATTGCGCCAATTGCTGCAAGAGCATCTCACCCATCATCTATGAAAGGGATATCGACCGCATCGCCCGGCATCTGCAAATGAAGCCTTCCGCTTTCACCGAAAAATACCTGAAAGTAGATGATGAAGGAGATTACGTCTTCCGCCAAACCCCCTGCCCCTTCCTGATGCCCGGCAACTACTGCTCGATATACCCCAAACGGCCCCGTTCCTGCCGCGATTACCCCCACACCAACCGAAAGAACTACCACCAGATCCTCGATCTCGCGGTCAGGGATACCTATATCTGCCCGGTGGTGTTTGAGATCATGGAGGAGCTGAAAAAATCTCAGCTCTAAGACCAGAAGTTTCTTTGAAGATGACCGTGCAGGGCTTGTTCGTTATCGAACATTTTCAGCGCTTAGCGCAGCGCTGGATATTCGCTGGATATTTCTCCCCACAAAAAAAACCGCTCAGCGATTGCCAAGCGGTTTAAGTAAAGATGTTTATTGCCGTAAGGTACGCTAATAGACCCGGTCGACCTCCAGGGCCGAATAGTTGATCTTTAGCGCACTGGCTTTTCGCAGGGCATATTTCACTTCACTGACGACCCCCATTTTGGTGTCCACATCCACTTTCAGGGAAGTAGTCATCTTGGGTCGCTCGCTCTCATCGAGCTGCTTGCGTTCGGTGGAAATATAATCCCTGATATCATCTACTTTTGCAAAAGAATCGTTCAACTGGATCCTGGGCTCGGTTCCATACATATCCTGAAACTGACGTTTCGGCTTACCAATGTAGATGTAACTAACCAGGTCTTTGCGTTCCAGTTTCTTAACCTCTGTAGCGCCGGGTACTTCATTATTCACCATCAGCTGTGTTTCACGGATGGTTGTACTCACCATAAAGAAGAAGATGAGCATAAAAATGATGTCCGGCAACGAGGCGGTCGATATCTGTGGAATCGTTTTCTTTCCTTCTTCTCTGAATTTAGCCATATTAGTTGCCTCCGACATTTTTAGGTTCAGCTTCCGAGATGATCATCGGGTAGATGTCACCGATGGCGTCTTTCTGCTCTTCGTTCAACTCCGAATAGTGCTGCCCGAATTTCTGCATCGCCAGGTCGTCATGCAGCTCGTTGTAGGCAGCGGTCAGCTCATTTTGCACCTTGATGTACATCTCATACGAAGTACCCCGGTCGTTCTGAAGCGAGATGATACCTTTGGTCGTCTCGGTCTGACCAAAGAATGGCACCTCCTTCATCTCCATTTCCGGAAGGTCCTCCTTATTGCGGGGATTGGCAATGAACTCTTTTGCGGACTCCCGCAAATTGCTGATGTTCATTGGCTCACCTTCCACCAGTAGTTGGTCACTGGAGTTAATCAGCACCTCAAAGACGTTTCTTTCCTTGATCTGCTTATCCTCTTGTTGCCTTTGCTGCTCTTCATCGGGGATGGGGGGTAACTTCCTCATAATCCCTGTGTCGACATCAAATGTGGTGGCAACAAGGAAAAAGATCAGAAGCAAGAAAGCAATGTCTGCCATTGGGGCTGCATTAAATTCACCGCTAGGTCTTGCCATAATTTTCCTTTTTATTTTTTAAGTGCGCCGTATCCGCTTTTAAGAACGGATACCACCCACCAAATATTTTCTACTTGAATGATTTAGAGATCTCAGTAAAGAGAATGGCCACCAGCCCGATTCCTACCAAAAGATACATGGTGATCAGTCCGGCACCTGAGTTCTTCAATACTGTGGGTACATTATTGGGGTTGGGTGTAGTGAAATTCAATGGTTCGGGTGAAGCCAGTCCATATGCAATCAATACAACCACAACCAACGCCACGATACCAATGAGGGTTCCTTTACCCCGTGCGGGTTGCATAATAATCTGTGCCAATGGGAACAGCAATGACATGCCGGCTGCAAGTATTGCCAGGATGGCTGCCCATATGAGAATATGGTTCGTGTAAACGGGTTCTCCTCCAGCCATCTCGCCACCTGTGTAATACATGATGCCGAGGACTAAGGAGATCACCCCTAATATTATGATAATCAGTTTCCTTAACATAACTTATCTGGTTTTTAGGCTTTTGCGATTACTTATTTTCTCTTACCATACTTGTAAATCAGGTCGACCAGTGAGATGGAAGCATCTTCCATGTCATTCACGATGCTGTCGATCTTGGATACAATATAATTGTAGAAGAGCTGAAGAATAACCGCAACGATCAAACCTGAGGCTGTAGTAATAAGAGCCACACTAATACCACCTGCAACAACAGAGGGTGAAATGGTACCGGCAGCTTCAATGTTTTCAAATGCCTGGATCATACCGATAACCGTACCAAGGAATCCGAGCATCGGTGCAATAGCGATGAACAGGGAAATCCAGGTCAGGCCTTGTTCCAGCAACCCGGCTTGAACACTGCCGTAGGAAACAACGGATTTTTCAGCTACGTCAACACCTTCATCGGCACGGTCCAGCCCCTGGTAGAAGATGGAGGCAACCGGTCCGCGGGTGTTGCGGCAAACTTCCTTGGCTGATTCAATACCGCCTTCTTCCAGGGCGTCTTCAACCTTCTTCAGGAGTTTGCTGGTATTGGTGGTTGAAAGATTCAAATAAATAATCCTTTCAATGGAAACAGCTAAACCAAAGATCAGTGCCAGGAGTACAATACCCATAAAAGCAGGTCCACCATCGATGAACTTTTGCTTGACTTGCTTGTGCAAAGAACTGGTCTCTTCTGCAGCTTCCTCTTCTTCGGCAGCTCCGGTCTCAGCAGCAGCTGTGTCAGCTGCAGCCATCGCTGTGTCTTGCTGTACAGATGTGTCGGCTTGTCCTTCCTCTTGAGCCACGGCGAACGTAGAAGTACCCAAGATTACTAATCCGATTACTGCGATAGTTGTGAATAATCTTTTCATGGTTTGTCTTCTGTTTTGATTAATGAATTGTTGGTTAAAAGTACTAAAAATTTTTCATTTCCTATTTCTCCTCAGCGGAGAAGGAGGGATTCGAACCCTCGAACCGCTTTTGACGGTTACACGCTTTCCAGGCGTGCGCCTTAGGCCACTCGGCCACTTCTCCCTATAGAGTTGCCTCAAATTTGCGGCACAAATTACAAAAAAATCTAATTCATAAAATATTTACATACTAATTTCTCCCCTCAGCGACTTATTTAAATAAGATCTAATCTCCTGTTTGCCAGTTCTCATTCCCAGAAGGAACATCAACTTGGTTAAACCGGCCTCTGTTGTCAGGTCATAGCCGTTCATGACACCGGCTTCCAGCAGTTTCTGACCATTCTCATATTTGGTCATATCCACCTTGCCGGCAAGGCATTGGGTGATGTTTACCACCACTTTTCCATGTTTTACAGCATCCTCTATGCTCTGCAGGAACCAGCTTTCGGTGGTGGCATTGCCCGATCCATAAGTCTCCAGTATCACGGCTTGGGTCTGCTTGTTCTCCATCACTGCACGGACAATGTTCTCGCTCATGCCCGGATAAAGCTTCAATATGGCAATGTTGGTCTCCAGGTTCTGATGAATCCTCAAGGGCTTGACAGAAGTGGGATAACGGATCGCCCCGTAATTATATTTTATGTTTATCCCGATCTCGGCCAGCGGGGGGTAGTTGGGCGATGAGAAGGCGTTGAAATGCTCGGAGCTGGTTTTGGTGGTACGGTTGCCGCGGTAGAGCCTGTTCTCAAAATAAAGGGCCACTTCCGGAACCAGGGGCTGACCGTCTTTTTGGGCAGCGGCGATCTCAATGGCGGTGATCAGGTTCTCCTTGCCGTCGGTGCGCAGGGTACCAATGGGCAACTGGCTGCCGGTCAGGATCACGGGTTTCTGGAGATTCTCCAGCATGAAGCTCAGTGCCGAGGCAGTATAAGCCATGGTGTCCGTGCCATGCAACACGATAAAACCATCATACTGCTCATAATGCTCCTCTATGATGCGCACCATCCTCACCCAGAATTCCGGTTTGATGTCGGAAGAGTCGATCAATGGTGAGAAGGTGATGGTGTCGATGCGGCATCCAAAGCTCCTGAGTTCGGGCACCTGATCCTGAACATGGGAGAAATCAAAAGGATGCAATGCCCTGGTAACCGGATCCCGCACCATTCCAATGGTCCCTCCGGTGTAGATGATCAATATCGCTTCCTCTTCTTTTGGCTTCATCAGATAAGAAAAATGTTTTTTGCGTTGCGGGTCGTCACCGCCGCCACCTCTTCTACCGGAAGGTGCTTCACCTCCGCAATCTTCTCTGCCACATAACGCACCCAGGCACTTTCATTGCGTTTGCCTCTTCGGGGCACAGGGGCCAGAAAGGGAGCATCGGTCTCCACCACCAGCCTGTCCAGGTCTATGTCGCGCACCACCTGATCCAGGGTAGCGTTCTTGAAGGTAACGATGCCATTGATGCCAATGTAAAAACCCAGGTCGATGATATGGCGGGCTTCTTCAGGAGTGCCGGAGAAACTGTGAAATATCCCGTGCAGGGTGCCGTCATTCACCTCGTCGATCACATCGAAGATCTCACGAAAGGATTCCCTGGAGTGGATCACGATGGGCATATTCTTATTCATTGCCCATTGAAGCTGCGTTTTGAATGCCTCCTGCTGCTGTGTGAACCGGCTCTTATCCCAATACAGGTCGATGCCGATCTCGCCGATGGCAGCAAATTCTCTTTGACCAAGCCATTCCCCGATCGATTCAAGTTGCCCGGTGTAGCCTTCATCCACAGAAGTGGGATGAAGCCCCATCATCGGACGGAAAAGCTGTGGATCGCCATCGCACAACTCCAACATATCCCCAATGGTTTCGGTATCGATGTTGGGCAGGTATATTCTGCTTAACCCTGCTGCCCGGGCATTTTCAGCAACCTGATCCCGGTCGCCGTTAAAATTCTCCAGATATATATGGGCGTGTGAATCAATTAATTCCATATGTCATGCAGGGATTGATAAACATCTGCAAACTTGATAAAAATTTATCAAAATAAAAAAGAGGGGCCCGGGCCCCTCCTGTGCATTCAAAGATTCACAAAGCGGAAGATTACACGGCACCCTGCGACAGCATAGCCTCGGCTACCTTGACAAAGCCACCGATGTTCGCGCCTTTGACATAGTTGATGTAATCCCCTTCCTTGCCGTATTTCTGGCAGGTAGAATGGATGTCCTTCATGATCTGCTGGAGCTGCTTATCCACTTCCTCGCGGGTCCAGGGCAGACGCATGGAGTTCTGGGTCATCTCGAGTCCGGAGACGGCTACACCACCTGCATTGGCAGCTTTACCAGGTCCAAACAGGATCTTTTTGTTCAGGAACACTTCAATGGCTTCGGGGGTGGAAGGCATGTTGGCGCCCTCAGAAACCACCTTACAACCATTCTTAACGAGGGTCCTGGCTTCCTCTTCGTTGATCTCATTCTGGGTGGCACAAGGCAGGGCTATATCGCATGTAACGCCCCATGGGTGTTGTCCTTCATGATATTCAACACCATATTTTTCAGCATATTCCTTAATTCTGCCCCGCTTGATGTTCTTCAGCTCCATCACATATTCCAACTTCTCATCATCGATTCCGTTGGGATCGTGAATAAAGCCGGAGGAATCGGAAAGGGTGATCACCTTGCCTCCCATCTCGTTGACCTTTTGAGTGGCAAACTGAGCCACATTACCGGAGCCGGAAATAACCACTTTCTTTCCCTTGATCTCATCATCCTGGGCCTTCAACATCTCCTGGGCAAAATAGGTGGCACCATAACCGGTAGCTTCCGGTCGGATCAGGCTACCTCCATATTGTATCCCTTTGCCGGTGAACACACCGGTAAACTCGTTTTTCAAACGTTTATACTGTCCGAAAAGAAATCCTATCTCCCGGCCTCCAACACCAATATCACCGGCGGGAACGTCCGTATTGGGACCGATGTGCCGGTAGAGTTCAGTCATAAAACTCTGGCAGAACCGCATCACTTCATTATCGGACTTACCTTTCGGATCAAAGTCGGATCCTCCTTTGCCACCACCCAGCGGCAGGGTAGTCAGGCTATTCTTGAACACCTGCTCAAAAGCCAAAAACTTCAGGATGCTCAGGTTCACGGTGGGGTGGAACCGCAAGCCGCCCTTATAGGGCCCTATGGCACTGTTCATCTCTATCCGGTAGCCTTTGTTGATCTGTATCTCTCCCTTATCATCCAGCCAGGGTATCCGGAACAGAACCACACGCTCGGGCTCGGCAATGCGCTCAAGGATCTTGGCATGTTTATACTTGGGATTTTCTTCAATAAAGGGAATTAATGATTCGGCAACTTCCTGCACTGCCTGGTGAAATTCGCTTTCACCGGGATTCTTGGCAGTAACTTGAGCCATAAATTCTTCTACTCGTGGATCCATGTTGAATGTGTTTTAGTTTGAAAATTTCGGTTTAGGTATAAGATGATGGTAAACAAACTTAGGTAAAAATTTGGATCATCAAAACAATTTTTGCTCACAGACAACTAACACAGAATCAGTCTAAGTCAATCTTTTCTCAATTATCATCTGTTTATAAAGGCAATGAGCAGTCCAGCGAGGGGGTTATGTTCTACAACATCAGCTGACACATGTCATTCTCCAAGCGACAACATTTTATAGCGGCTTCCAGGCAGGCAACGCACCATACCCTTGAGCTCCAGGTCCAGGAGCATAGGCGAAATACGACTGACAGGACATTGACAAAACGTGCTGAGCTCATCAATGGAGAGTTCTCCCTTTTCCCTGAGATGGTCGACAATCTCACGTGCTTCAGGCTCCAGTTGATGAAACAACCGGCCCTGAACCGTCTTCTGCTTTTGGCGTTTGATCTCCCATCCCATGATGTATTGCAGGTCGGCGGCTCCTTCTATCAAAGAGGCTTTGTTGGTTTTGATCAGATGGTTGCAGCCCTTTGACCGGGGATCGCTCACACGGCCGGGAAAAGCGAAAACATCCCGGTTGTATGAATTGGCTATATCGGCCGTAATAAGTGCCCCGCCTTTTTCTCCCGACTCCACCACCACGGTGGCATCAGCCAAACCAGCGATGATCCGGTTGCGGCTTACAAAATTGCCCCTGACAAAAAGGGTTTGACTTGAAAACTCACTGATCAGAGCTCCCTGGCGGGTGATCTCTGCTGCCGTTTTGCGATGAACAGAAGGATAGATGGTATCCATACCATGACCCAACACAGCCAGGGTGGTCAGGTTGTTTTTAAGGGCAGCCCGGTGGGCACATATATCAATGCCATAGGCCAGTCCGCTGGCAATAACAAGATCCGGGCTGCTCCGGGCAAGATCATCCACCAGCCGGCTGCATAGATCTACCCCACGATCGGTGGCCCTTCTCGTGCCCACCACGCTCAAGACTTTGCGATCCTCAATATTCAGATCCCCCCTGACATATAATAGTATGGGAGCATCTTCACAGTTGCGCAGCCGCCCGGGATATGCAGCATCCTGATAAAAAAGAGCACGTATCCCGTAACGCTCCATGAAAGCCAATTCCCGCTCCGCCTTTTCAAATATCTCCTTATCCTTCAAAGCCGCTATCAGTTGCGCACCTATATGAGGAACCTTCATCAACCTGCCCTTGCCCTCTCGAAAAACACCTTCAGCACTCCCCGTATAACTGATGAGCCGCCGTGCCAACACCGGCCCAATTTTGGGTATCATGCTCAGGGCAATTTTATAAAACAACCCCTCGTTTTGTGTCATCGGGAAAAAGGATAAACAGTATGTTAAATAAAATAAAACTTTCCTGAGTGGTTTGCGTAGATCCCCATCAGCAATTGAAAGATAAACTTTTAAATCAACAATAGCAAGTAAACAGAAGGAAACGACTGCCAGGTGGGTTAAAAAAAGTTTAGCAATTTATCAAAAAATTTCGTTCCTTTGTAAAATTTACCACTTCTTTTTGCGTTTATCACAAAGGATTAATTATTTGGAACTTAGAAAAAATCAGATGCCCAGATGAGACAATTAAAGATCACAAAATCGATTACCAACAGGGATAGTTCGTCGCTGGAGAAGTATTTGCAAGAAGTTGGAAAAGAGGAGTTGTTAACACCAGATGAAGAAGTGGAGTTGGCCCAGAGGATCAGGAAAGGCGACAAGACGGCGTTGGAAAAACTGACAAGAGCCAATTTGCGATTCGTGATTTCGGTAGCCAAACAATATCAATTTCAAGGACTGAGCCTGCCCGACCTGATCAACGAGGGGAACCTCGGCCTGATCAAGGCTGCAGAGCGCTTCGACGAGACCAAAGGATTCAAATTCATTTCATATGCTGTATGGTGGATCAGACAATCCATCCTGCAAGCCATTGCTGAACAATCCAGGGTTGTGCGTTTGCCATTGAATAAAGTGGGGTCCATCAACAAACTGCACAAGGCTTATTCCAAGCTGGAGCAGGAAAATGACCGGACACCTACTTCAGAGGAGCTGGCCGAAATGGTAGACCTGCCCAAGGAAAAAGTGGAAAAAACCTTGCAGCTCTCCGGCAAGCCCCTATCCATGGATGCACCCTTTGATGATGACGAAGACGGCAGCCTGCTGGATGTGATGGAGAATTCGGACGCTCCCGATGCCGACGGCACCCTGATGAACGAATCCCTGAGCCGGGAGATCGAAAGAACCCTCAGTGTGCTGCCGGAAAAGGAAAAGGCCGTGATCAAATACTTCTTTGGTCTGGGCGTGGCTGAAATGTCACTGGAGGAGATTGGTCAGAAACTGAACCTGACGCGTGAAAGAGTACGCCAGATCAAGGAAAAAGGCATCCGTCGACTCAGACATTCTTCCAAGAACAAGCTTCTCAAGAAATACCTGGGATAATCAGCCCTCCCTGTATGAAAAGCTGCCCCCGCCGGGCAGCTTTTTTTTTATGCCACCAAGTACCGGAAGAGAGGCTGGAAGAGTTTTATGAAGCGGTGTAACCCGATAACAAGGAATAGCTCCATGAACAATACCGGGCTTTTTGCGGTAGTTAAGTGTACAACATCCAGGGACACATAAAAAGACAATAACATGGGAACCCTATACCAGGCTGCCCGGGAAAGGATCAGGAAGCTGCTGATGGAGGTCTATCCGGAAGAACACATTACCGGTGATTATCTGGAAAAAATTTACCAATTGATCGAAGAAAACCTGCAGGAGGTAACCTGCAGCCTGACCAAGTGGGATGAGGCCGACACGGTCTTGATCAGCTATGCCAACAGCATCATCAGTGACCGGCAGCCCCCCCTGCAAACCCTCCATGCTTTCCTGAAGCAACATCTGATCAACGAAATCCGCAGCGTGTATATCCTCCCCTTCTTCCCCCATAGCTCAGACGAGGGATTTTCCGGGATCGACCATTACCAGGTTGATCCCAAACTGGGAAACTGGCAAGATATAGAGAAGATCGGGCAGGATTTTGACTTGATGGCCGACCTGGTCATCAACCATGTATCCACACACAGTCAGTGGTTTCAAAACTCTCTGAAGGGCGAATCACCGGACAAAGACTATTACATTGAGATGCTGAAGGTTCTGTTCTTCTATATCAACCGGGGCATCCGCATCATCCGGCTGCCACAGGCACCACGCATCGTCAAGCTCTTCCGGGAGCTGGCCGAGCTGATCCATCCCGACTGCGTCATCCTGACCGAGACCCACGTATCCGACGGCGAGAACCTTTCCTATTTCGGGGACAAAGGCAATGAGGCCCACATGATCCACCAGTTACCTCTTCCGCCTCTGATTCTGTATACCCTGCATACAGGCTCTTCCAAACACCTAAGCCAATGGGCCCGGAAGATACCGGAACCGGGAAACGAAGCCACCTTTTTCAACTTCACCGCCTCACACGACGGCATCAGGGTACGGCCGGCAGAAGGGCTGATCCCCCGGGAAGAAATGGATCAGATGGTAGAAAAGATGCAGGATTTTGGAGGCCACCTCAGCACGAAGATCAATGCGGATGGCTCTGAGAGCCCCTATGAGATCAACATCACCTGGTTTGATGCCCTGAAAGGCACCCACCGCGGGAGCGATGATCTGCAAACCGAGCGTTTCCTCTGCTCGCAAACCATCATGATGAGCCTCCGGGGCATCCCCGGCTTCTACATCCATTCGCTCACGGCCACGGAGAACGATCAGGAAGGGGTGGAACAAACAGGAAAAAACAGAAGCATCAACCGCAAAAAGTGGGACTGGCAAGAGCTGATGGAGAAGCTCAACGATCAGGGGGATCCAGCCCATCGCGTGTTCAGTGAAACCAAAAGGCTGATGGGCATCCGCACCAGCCAGCCTGCTTTTCATCCCGATAGCCCCCAGGAAATTCAGGACTTAGGTGAATCGTTCTTTGCCCTTAAAAGAAGCCATGAGACGGGCGAGGCCATCCGGAGCCTGTCGAACATCACCAACCGGCAGCAGGAATTCGACCTGACCCGGCTGGATAACTCCGGGGACCTGCACGATTTGATCAGCGGAAGAGACTTTGGGGCCGACGAAAAAACCACCCTGGAACCCTATCAGACGGTTTGGTTGAAATCAAACCAACGCTTAGCGCAGCGCTAAGCGCTCAAAAGTCGCAAAAGAAAGCGCTAAGCGCTGCGCTTAGCGTTGGTTGGTCTTCGCATACTTCTTAAAGCCCTCCGGGATCTGCTGATAATGGTCAGTGGCGGCAGGCACCAGCGAAGGCTGGCCGTTCCTTTCCATGATCGCCATTCCCTTGTCGCTGGTGAGCAGAAAATGCATGAACTCCCGGGCTGCCTGGGGGTTGGGGGCATCCTGTATTAGGGTGACCCCGTAGATCATAGGCTCCCCTTTCATGGTAAGGGTGTCGCCCGGTTTGCTGCCGGCGATGTTCACGGTAACCCCGGCATAATGCTCCTCCAGCCCGGGATTGCCCAGGTTGATGGCGTCGGGCAGGGTAATATAAGGCAAGCCATGCTGCTCAGCCACAGAACGGTATAGAAAAGCATAATCGAGGGCGCCCGATTCCAGCAGGGCCAGCAGGTCGGTCTCCTTAGGCCGTATGAAACGCTGGTCCTTGGCCTGCAGCTGGCTCGCCATCCCCGGCTTGTCATAGTGCTGCTCGGCCAGCCTGAGTGTCAGCACCGTCCGATATCCGCAGGGGTCGGAATCCGGGTTCGAGCGTCCATAATACACCCCGTCGCGCATCAGGTAATCCGGCCAGTTTTCAGCCGAGACCTCCCCGCTGTAACGCGAGCGGCCATGGTAGACCAGCACCATCTCATTGGCGGCAAAAGGGATGAGCCAACCGGTATGATCGGGGATGAGCAGCTTATCGATAACCCGGTAATCGGCCGAAGCCATGATGTCGCATTCGCGTTTGAGCTCGGTGATCTTCCGGGCACAATCTACACTGCCGGCTGCTTCCAGCTTGACATCCACGTTGGGGTGCTGCTGGCCGAAAGAATCGGCCACCTCCCGGAAGGGCACCGAAAGGCTGCCGGCATGAAAGAGGATGAGTTCATTCGTAGCCATCTCGTGTTCTTTTTGTTGGGTGTTCTGGTGACAACCACTTAGAAGTAAAAAAAAAAGGAGGGCCAGGGTTGGGCCCCGGCCTCCGGCATATCCTCTGATAAAATGATAGTTGGGTATCATATATAACCTTGCAATTCATCCAACCGGTTGCGCTGTAACAAATTATTCATTCAGGCCTTGCTGCAATGGAACCTGTCTAAAATCGGGGCTGGATCATCAAATATAGCTTTGCCGCAACATTTACCTCATCAAATCTTTTCCACCTTACAAGCCGAATATTTATAGGGTGGTATTTTCGAAAAGGGATCCAGGTCGCTGCGGGTAAGCTTATTCACCTGTGCCTCGCTGTAATGGAACGGCATGAACAGCTCCCCCTTCGACACTCCGTCGCTTTCGCGTATCTCCGTCTCCAGTTCCCCCCTTTTGTTGGAGATCTTCACCCGGTCACCATCTCTCAGGCCATTCTTTTTCAAATCGTCCGGGTTCATCAGCACATAGTCATCATTGGCAAAATCGTTGAGCGCCTTGCTTCGGCGCGACATGGTGGAGGTATGATACTGATAGACTATCCGCCCGGTATTGAGCACGAAGGGGTATTCTTCAGAAGCCGGCTCACTTTGCGGTTTATAATCCACCGGGTTGAGTATGCCCAGGCCATGGGAGGTACTAAATTTCTCCAGGAACAGGGTGGGGGTACCAGGATGATCGGTGGTTGGGCAGGGCCACTGCAGACCCTCTTGCCCGATGCGCCCGTAGGTCACGCCAGCCAGGATGGGGGTAGCTTCGCGTATCTCCTCGAAGATCTCCTTAGCCTTCCTGTACGTACCGATGTCATAGCCCATCTTCTCAGCGATGCGCAGGATGATCTTCCAGTCCTCCTCAGCCTGGCCGGGCTTCTCGACGGCCTTACGCACGCGGAGCACCCTTCGGTCGCTGTTGACAAACGTCCCGTCCTTTTCGGCATAGGAAGCCGCCGGCAGGATCACATCGGCAAAAGGCGTGGTCTCGGTATGGAAGATGTCCTGAACGACAAGAAAATCGAGGTTCTTCAGGGATTCTTCGGTGTGGTTCAGGTTGGGATCCGTCATCATCGGATTCTCACCCATGATGAACATGCCTTTGATCTGGCCATCGTAGGCGGCATTCATCAGCTCCACAGTGGTATAGCCCGGTTCAGAAGGCATCGACTCAAAGGGCACATTCCAAAGTTGGGCCAGCTTCCGGCGGTTCTCCTCATCGCCTACCGGGATGTATCCGGGATAGTTGATGGGAGAGACACCGATGTCGGTTACCCCCTGCACATTGTTTTGTCCCCGCGGCGGGTCGATGCCGGCGCCCTCCTTGGCGATCTGGCCGGTGACCAGCATCATGTTGATCAGTGAAAAAACCATGTTGGTGCCCACCTGCTGCTGGCTCAGTCCCATACCGGTGGCAATCATGGCGCGGGAAGCGCGGGCGTAAATCCTGGCCGCTTCCGTAAATTTGTCCCTGGGAACACCGGTAATGCGTTCGGTTTCTTCAGGGGTATAGGGTTCTACCAGCTCTTTCAGCTTCTCAAACGATTCCATGCCGCCTTCCACTTTCTCCTCGATGAAGGTCGGATCGATCATATCCTCTTGGATGATCACGCGCACCATCCCGTTCAGAAGGGCTACATCGGTTCCCAGCCGGGGTTGCAACCAGATATCGGCATATTGAACCATCTTCGTCCACCGGGGATCGCATACGATGATCCTGTTTCCTTTATACTGACCGTTCTTGACAAAGGTGGCGGTTACCGGATGGGTCTCGATCATGTTGTTGCCGGTGATGAACAGGCAGTCGGCTTTAGCAAAATCCTCGATGGAGTTGCTGCCGGCGCCGCTGCCCAGCGATTTCAACATGGCTGTTACTGTGGAAGCATGGCACAGGCGTGTACAATAATCCAGGTTGTTGTTGCCAAAGACCACCCGGATGAATTTCTGGAAGATGTAATTGTCCTCGTTGGTGCATTTGGCCGAGCCATATCCGCCAAGGGCCTCACTCCCATGCTTCTCCTTGATCTCATTGAATTTGGTGGCGATCAGTTCGAGGGCTTCCTCCCATGTGGCCTCAACAAAGCTGCCGTTTTTCTTGATCAGCGGGGTCTTCAGGCGGTCGGGCGACTGGACATAGTCGTATCCATAACGTCCCTTCACACAAAGCCTGCCATCGTTGGGCGCCACACCTTCCACCCCGTCGGAACGCACGATCTTTCCATCCTGCATATAAAGGAGGATCTGGCATCCCACCCCGCAATAGGGGCAGGTGGTACGTACCTGTTTCTCCACCTTATCCAGGTTGATCTCATCGCGGTGAAGTTTATCCACAAGGGCACCGGTGGGACAGAGCTGAACACATTCACCGCAGCCGTCACACTCCGAATCCCCCCATTTATCTATACCGGCCACGATATAGGAAGCCAGTCCGCGTTGACTGAAGGAAAGCACGTTCTTTCCCTGTACCTCATCGCAGGCTTTGATACACCGGAAGCATTTGATGCATTTGGTGCCGTCGTAGGAGAGGATGGGCGAGCTGTCGTCCACCGGATAGCGCATCTGCCTGTAGATGTTGGGATAACTCCGTTTGTCGCGTCGGTCCAGGTTATAATGCTGCACCCAATACAAAAACTCATCGTGATAAGTATTATCATGATGGTCGTTGTGCTCGGCCAACAGGTATTCCAGGGTCCGCCGGCGGGCCGATTCGATCTCCTCATCAAATGCCGTCACTTCCATGCCATTCTCTACCGCCACGGTGCAGGACATGACCAGGCCGCTCTGGCCCTTGACCTTAGTCATACACATACGGCAGGCTCCTGTGGGCGACAGTTTCCGGTGATAACACAGGTAGGGTATCTGTATACCATTGTCCAGGGCCACCTGCAGGAGGTTTTCCCCTTCACGCGCCTGAAATTTCTTTCCATCTATGGTGAGGTTAACGAGCTTATTCATATGATTATCTTTTTATTTATTATGGTCATATGTAACCCCCATGCATAAACATGTCCTTGTTGTGTAGGTTCCTGGATGGGGGTTTCATGTGTTTATTTTTTATCTAATTAATTGGTCACATGGAACCCCCATACTTGCTCATGTTCTTGTTGTGAAGGTTGCTGGATGGGGGTTTCATAGGAGCTGACTTTAAAATTCATTCTTGAAATACTGAACGGCACTACGGATGGGTATGATGGGTGACCCGCCCAGGGGACACAGGGAGGTCTCCTGCATATATTCCGCCTCTTCTTCCATCTTCTCCAGCATCTCAGTGCGGTTGCCATTCCGCCTCTGCCTTACGTCCTTCCACATGTTCACCAGCAAGGTGGTGCCCACACGGCAGGGCACGCACTTTCCGCACGACTCATGGGCGAAAAAATCCAGGATGGAGGCCATCATATCATAGAGGGAGCGGGAGGGGTCCATCACCATCACTGCGCCGGAGCCGAGGGTAGCCCCCACTTCCTTGAGAGTGTCGAAGCCCATGGGGGTATCCAGCACGGAGGCATTGACAAAAGTGCCGGCAGCGCCTCCCAGAATAGCTGCCTGGAAGTCGGCTCCATCCTTCATTCCCCCGGCCAGTTCGATCAGCTCACGCAGGGTAGTACCCATCACCACCTCGTAGTAACCGGGCTTTTCAATGTCACCCGAGATGGTGAAGATTTTGGTCCCCGGCGACTTTTCCGTGCCCATAGCCTTGAAGGCCTCTGAGCCTTCGGAGATGATCCAGGGCATCAGGGCAAAGGTCTCCACGTTGTTGATCAGGGTAGGCTTTCTGAAGACTCCTTCATTGGCAGGGAAAGGCGGTTTGATCCTTGGATAGCCCCGTTTGCCCTCCAACGATTCCAACAGGGTGAGCTCTTCGCCGCAAAGATAGGACCCGGCACCCAACCGCACTTCCAGGTCCAGGGAGAAATCGCTCCCTTTGATGTCCTTACCCAGATAACCCTTATCATAGCTATTCTTCAGAGCCTGCTCCACTTTACGGATCGAATCTATGTACTCTCCCCGGATATAGATGTATCCCTTCTGCGCCTGAATGGCATAAGCGGCGATCAACATCCCCTCGATCATGATATGGGGATCCTGCTCCATGATCACCCGGTCCTTATAAGTGCCGGGCTCACCCTCATCGGCATTGCAAACAACATATTTCATTCCGTCGAAAGGCCGGTCGGCCTTGTCGGTGAATTTCACCTTCATGCCGGCAGGGAACCCGCCGCCACCACGCCCTCTGAGGCCGGAGGACTCCAGTTCGCTGATGACCTGTCCGGGATCCTGCCTCAGCGCTTTCTCAAAAGCCTGAAAGCCGCCGGCAGCTATGTAATCATCTATGCTCAACGGATCAATCGATCCGGTATTACGGAGTGATATTTTGGTCTGTTGTATCACGATTGTTGCTTTTTGAGTTCCTGTTCACGGATCTGACTAATTATTTCCTGCAACCTGGCCTCATCAAGATGGAAATACACCTGATCATTGACCATCATCACAGGGGCTTTATCACAATGGCCCAAACATTCAGATGGCTCCAGGGTGAAAAGCATATCGCTGGTGGTTTCACCCATGTGAATGGACAACTCTTTCTCCAGCGATTTCAAAACGTTGAAAGCACCCACCATTCTGCACAAAGGAGATTTGCAGAAACGGATCACGAATTTGCCCCGTGGCGCCATGCTGAACATGGAGTAATATCTTACCACCCCGTATACAGAAGCGCTGGTGGTATTCAGGTATTCGGCTACCTGTCTGATATCCGCCGGGGTGATGTTGTTGCCCGGATTGTGCTGCTGGATCTCATGCAACATCAGAAGCATCTGATCCCTTTGCGGCAGATATTTCCGAAGGATTTCCTGTGTGCTCATAGCAATGATTTTTAACGAAATTTAAAGGTAGGGGTTTAGTGTATGGAAAGCAAGGGAACCTTTTTATCTAAACTGAATTTACATAAGAGACCACCCCATTCGGTTTATTGATAGTGTGATTTCAGCCTTTTACGAAACAGCTCTTTATTGACCTGATTGATGTTGTCGACAATGGCGTTGATCTGCCGGCGCCTTTCTATCTTTGTTCCGCGGGAGATCTGTTTGGCATCGCTGAAGACGATCCGGTCAACACGGTACCCGGTCTCGTCGAGGCTCATGGCAACGGCTGCATGGAAATTATCGAAGATGATCACCGAAGGCAGGCGGTCTTTGGAATAATCATTCACCGCCTTAAGCACCATCGTCTTGATATATTTGATCTGGGGCTTACCCAGGTAATAGGAACCCAGTAGCAATTTTACCAGGTCGATGCGGGCCACCTTTCGTTTGCTGCCTTTTTTGATCATCCGTTTGTATTCCCAGTTGCCGGTTTCTTTGAACAGCTGAATGAAATCCTCCGGTACATCACGTATCTCCCCCAGCTCCCGGTCGGACTTGCGTCTTCTGTATTCCCGGTGGGCGTGGCGTTGGTTCACCGGCACGTAATAATCCCATTTGCGGGTTCGGCGGTACGACGCGGTCATGGGATCGGGTTTCCATCGGGTGTCGGGGCGTTTCATCAAGGGTGCCTTCAAATCGAGATACCCTTTCTCCAGGGCATAGATCAGGGTATTGATAAAGTGGGGCCACCCTCCCCCGATCAAATTGTGCAGGGCACTCCAAAGCGTGGCATTGGTAGAGCTGTAATCCGGTTCATGAGCAGAGGTGTCGGCCTCCCGGATGGGAATCTTCTTAAGCTCGGCAATAAAATCCTCCGACAACCGGGCCGGATAGTATGTATAGCGATCGGAAGGCTGTCCGTATTGACGGTTGGAATGAGGCAGCTGATTGACATCCAGCACATAACTGCTGTCATTGGACAGCTCCAGGCTGATCTTCAAATTGGATCCCCATTTCATCGAACGAATGGAAGGCTGTTGTGCTATTGCGGGAATCACCCCGCCTGCCATGGCGGCCAGGAATACCAGAAGCAAAGGAATGAATCTGCGTGTCGTCATGTATTAGAGAATAATCGCCTTTTTCTCATGTAAAAGTAACCAATCTGACCAAAAATCGAAAAATCCGCGGGAGATATTTTTAAAAGATGAAAACATACAAGCAGAAGCAGCGGCCAGGGTATGTGGTAAAAAATGAACCCCCCGAAAAAATGAAACACCTGGATAATGAAACACTGAAAAAAACCAGGAAATCTGAATAATTAAACCACTGGATAATGACACCCTGAAAAAAGGAACCCTGAAAACCGAGATAATGAAACCCAAAACATAAAAACGAGCCATCGAAACATGGCTCAATTTCGCTGGCTCGTCTATAAATGAAAAGATTATATCCACACTTCCGGCAAAAAGCCGGTAAATCATCTTACTGGTTTATTCCTCATCCACCATCACCTTGAGGATGCGTATAGCCGCCTCGGGGATGGGTGTTCCCGGGCCAAATACGCCCACTACACCGGCATCGTAAAGGAACTGATAATCCTGCGAGGGTATTACGCCACCTACAATTACCATGATGTCCTCTCTTCCGAGCTTCTTAAGTTCTTCCATCACCTGCGGAACAAGTGTCTTATGGCCCGCAGCAAGGCTGGAGATGCCCAGGATGTGCACGTCGTTTTCCACGGCCTGGCGGGCGGCTTCAGCGGGTGTCTGGAAGAGGGGACCGATGTCCACGTCGAAGCCCAGGTCGGCATAACCGGTGGAAACCACCTTGGCACCGCGGTCGTGTCCGTCCTGTCCCATCTTGGCTATCATAATACGGGGCTGACGTCCCTCCTGCCCGGCAAACTTCTTAACATATTCCTTGGCCTCACGGAACTGCTCATCATCGCTTGATTCGGATGAATACACACCGGTAATGGAACGGGTAACAGCCGTATAGCGGCCCACCACCTTCTCACAAGCATAGGATATCTCACCCAGGGTGGCCCGTTTACGGGCAGCTTCAACCGATAGCTCCAGCAAATTGCCTTCGCCGTTGCGGGCACATTCGGTGATCTTATCCAGGGCTTTCTGCACCTCCTCCTCGTTGCGTTCCTCTCTGAGCTTCTTGAGGCGCTTGAGCTGTGCTTCGCGTACAGCGGTATTGTCGACATCCAGAATCTCCATGGGTTCCTCCTTGTCGAGGCGATATTTGTTCACACCAACCCGCACCTCCTTACCGGTATCCAAACGGGCCTGTTTCTTAGCTGCGGCCTCTTCAATGCGCATCTTCGGGATGCCGGTCTCGATGGCTTTGGCCATACCTCCCAGTTCCTCGATCTCCTTGATATGCTCCCAGGCCCGGCGGGCGATCTGATCAGTGAGTTTTTCCACATAATAGGAGCCGGCCCAGGGATCGAGCGACCTGGTGATCTGGGTCTCTTCCTGCAGGTGGATCTGGGTATTACGGGCAATACGGGCAGAGAAATCCGTGGGCAGGGCGATGGCCTCATCCAGGGCGTTGGTATGGAGTGACTGGGTATGGCCCAGTGCAGCGCCCATAGCTTCTATGCTGGTGCGCGCCACATTGTTGAAAGGATCCTGCTCGGTCAGGCTCCAGCCCGAAGTCTGGGAATGGGTGCGCAGGGCCATCGACTTGGGATTCCCGGGATCAAACTGCTTGACGATCTTGGCCCAAAGCATGCGGGCAGCCCGCATCTTGGCTATCTCCATGAAGTGGTTCATGCCTATGCCCCAGAAAAAAGAGATGCGCGGGGCAAAAGAATCCACGTTCAGCCCGGCATTCATGCCTGCCCTCAGGTACTCCAAACCGTCGGCCAGGGTATAGGCCAGTTCAATGTCGGCGGTGGCACCGGCCTCCTGCATGTGATAACCCGAAACCGAGATGGAGTTGAACCTGGGCATATACTTCGAGGTGTACTCAAAAATGTCGGCAATGATCCGCATGGAGAAATCGGGCGGATAGATGTAGGTGTTGCGGACCATGAATTCTTTGAGTATGTCATTCTGAATGGTTCCACTCAGCTTTTCCAGAGGCACACCCTGTTCCAGTCCGGCCTGAATGTAAAAGGCCATCACCGGCAACACGGCACCATTCATGGTCATGGAAACGGTCATCTGGTCCAGCGGGATCTGGTCGAAGAGCACCTTCATATCAAGGATGGAATCGACGGCCACACCAGCTTTTCCAACATCACCCACTACACGGGGATGATCGGAATCATAACCCCGGTGGGTAGCCAGGTCAAAGGCCACGGACAACCCCTTTTGTCCGGCCGCCAGGTTGCGCCGGTAAAAGGCATTGGACTCCTCTGCCGTCGAATAACCGGCATACTGCCGGACGGTCCAGGGCCGCATGGCATACATAGTAGAATAAGGACCCCGCAGATAGGGCGGAATACCAGCGGCATATTCCAGATGCTCCAGGTTCTCCAGATCCTCCCGCGTATAAACCGGCTTAACCGAAATCTTCTCAGGAGTCTCCCAGTTCGGCTTGTCTCCGGCCCGATGGTCCTCTCCCTTGAGAGGGGAAAAGTCGGGCTGTATATTGTTGAAATTTGGTCTCATAGCTTTTTGATTTAATGAATTATTCAATACCCAGCTCTTTCTGGAAACGGCTCAAGGTTTCGACCAGGTTGGACTTCACATGGATAAAATGCTTCAGGCCTTTCTCCTGGAGCATTTCGATGCTGTCTTTGGGATAACCCGCGACTACCACAATGGCCTGATCTTTCAGTTTCTGATAAACCTGGGGGGCCACCCGGGGATAGGCTTCATCGGAGCTGCAAACCACTACAATATCGGCTTTTTTATTTAAAGCTTCCTGAACACCCTCTTCAACGGTATCGAAGCCGATGTTGTCGATGATCTCAAATCCGGCTGCAGCAAAGAAGCTGGCAGAGAACTGGGCCCGGGCCCTTCTCATTTTGGCATCACCGATGGTGAGCATAAAGGTCTTAGGCCTGTCTCCGGTCTTTCTTTCGGTCTTTAACCGCATCTGCTCAATCTCTTCGGCACCACGGTATGGCTTGATGGGTTCAGCGATGGCACCGGATACCTCCTGGCTGTCGGTATGCAGGGTGGAAGCATCGTAACCGGATTCCATCACCTCCCGGGCATTGGGATACAGGTTGACACCTACGAGTGCCTCCTTTCTGCGGGCCAGGTTCAGGTTGCGTTGGTTGGCCACCTCCCTGATCTTCTCCTGTACGCTTCCATTCTTGAAAGTCGCAATGTATCCACCGTTATTTTCCGTATCCTGAAAGAGTCTCCAGGCGTGCTCAGCGATCGATTGGGTGAGGTTTTCTATATAATAAGCACCACCTGCGGGATCCACCACCTTGTCGAAGTAGGCTTCTTCTTTCAGTATGATCTGTGTATTGCGCGACATGCGCTGTGCAAAATCGGTGGGCTTCTCAAAAGGCTTGTCGTAGGGGGTTACCGCCAGGGAGTCTGTTCCACCCAGAGCGGCCGACATGGCCTCGGTGGTTCCCCGCAGCATATTCACATAAGGATCGTATACCGTTTGGTTCCAGCGGGAGGTTTCCGCATGGATTGTCATCTGGGTGGATGACTCCTCATCAGGCTCGTAAGCCTCTACGAGGCGGGACCAGAGCATGCGGGCGGCACGAAGCTTGGCCATCTCAAGGAAGTAAGCCGGTCCGATACCCAGCTTAAAGCGTATACGAGGCGCTATCTCGTCGACCGACAGACCCTGGTCGGTGAGCCGGGCAAGATACTCATTGCCCATGGCCAGGGCATAACCAAGCTCCTGAACGTTGGAGGCCCCTGCATTGTGCAGGGTGGAGCCATCCACCTCTATCACGGCAAAATCGCCGAATCCCTGGCTTTGGCGGACCAATGCGGCGGTCTGATCAAAAGCCTTCTCATCGAGCCGGCCCTTGCGGTTCAGCTCATCAAGCGGCTTAAAATCTACACCGCCCTTGCACTCCCTGGCATCCGTGCCATCCTGCTTGAGCTTTTCTTTGAGGAATTCAACAACCTCCGCCGACCGGCTACCCGACTCAAAATTCAGCTGAATGGCCGGTATACAAATGCCCTTCAGCAAAACATCCAGATCCTTCTTCTCTAAAGGCTTCGAATCATCCAAACGGAATGTCAGTGCATCTACACCACGGTTCAGCACACCCAGGGCCTTTTGGTTGGCCTGCCGGACATCATCGCGGGCATCGATGCCCTGCCAGATCCACCAGCTGTTGTCCCGGTCCTTCTTACTCCTTATCCATGGATATTGACCGGGATGAACACGCAGATGGGTGATGTGCTTCAGATCTTCCGACCTGTAATAGGGCCTCACACTAAAACCCTCTATGGTGCGCCAGATAAGCTTTTTCTGGTAATCAGCCCCCTTCAGATCTTCATGTATCTTCTCCTCCCACGCCTCGGTCGATGTAGGTGGGAAGTCATCGCGGAAACTGAGTTTGTCCTGTAGTTTATCCATAACAAATGTCTGTGTTGAATTCCCGTCAAAATTATAGTTTTTCAAAATAATATGAACCCATCCCTGTATGATTTATGGCATAATTGACAGAGGGTGACCCTAAAACACTGTCTTTCGAGGGCTTCGGCACGCCATGGCGGACACAAAGATGCCGTAAAACATTTGCGACAGCCTTTCCTTTACCATAAGTAAGCTGCAGGCGGTGTAAAAACGGCTGAAAAGGGATCACTTAAGCTGGAAGCGGGCCCGGACGGGCTGATGATCGGTATGTTGAAAATTCAGCTGCAGGGTTTGTACATCAAGCGGGGTAATATTGGGGGAAGCAAGATAAAAATCGATCACGCCCGTCTGGGTTTTAGCCTGGTAAGGGGCTTTCAGCGAACGGTTGGTGGGAGTGGCCGGATCATACACCCATTGCCACCCCCGGGGCATGAAATCTTCATCAATGGTGCGGGTTGAGGTTCTGCCGACAGGCGCCAGGGCCTCCTTACGCCGATGGATGCCGGGAGGAAACTGATTCCAGTCGCCTCCCACGATCAAATAGTTGCCTTTTTCATATTCCGAGAGCAGAAAGGACCTCAGGTGTCCCATCTCCTTTCTCTTTAAGGTACCCTGATCATAAGCAGAATGGTGGGTATTGACCACCACGAGCTCCTGTCCTCCCCTCACGGGGAAACGCAGGGTCATAAAACAGCGGTCGAGCATAAAAAGGCGCTTCGGCCAAGCATATCCGCCCGGCAAATCATGGCGCATCACCCGTGCCGGCACAAAGGAGGAGAAGCTGGCCAGTCCGCTCGTAACCTTTCCCAGGGGATTGGAAGGAGGGATAGGAACAAACTGTACCCGGTAGTTCAGCGCAAAATACCCATTATAGGTTTGCAGGGCCGAGTGGATCTGCCGGAACTGATCGGTGTGGTAACTCCTTTTGGACGCTACATCCACTTCCTGTAACAGATAAAGATCGGCCGGTTCATTCCGGGCCAGTTCCTCGGTGATCGCCTCCAAATTATGCCTTGTCTGCCTCCCGGAACTTCTTACCCGGTCCCCTCCGTCATAGAAAAAACTCATGTCAGCTCCTAAACCGGCATACCCAATGTTCCATATCATCAGCGAAAGGGTATCGGTTTCAATTACATCAGGAGAATCTTTGACGGCCAGGGTTTCAACCTCATCCGGCCGGTAATCAGTCAGGGTAAAATACACAAGAAAAACCGCCAACAGGATCGCCAGGGAAAGAAGTATATACAGCAATATTTTCAGAAAGCCCATAAAAAAGAATTTAACAGATCATCCTATACACACAAATGTAAGTTTTATTTTTAAAACACAGGGGCGTGTATTTGTCCTTAATTTTAATTTCTCTATATTTGAACCGTATAAATGGTTGCAGCAGGCATCAATATTAAAAATACGACTACATGAAACGTCCATGCCAAAATAATCATTAATATCACAAATGAGATGATTATTTTGGCATGGTAAGTTCCATATGACCATAATAAATAATAAGATAATCATATGAAATTTGGAATTGTTGTTTTTCCGGGCTCAAATTGCGATCACGATACTTTCTACGTTCTTGGCAACATTCTGAATCAGGAAGTGGTAGAATTATGGCACAAGGAACACGACCTGAAAGGGGTTGACGCGGTTATCCTTCCGGGAGGTTTCTCTTATGGCGACTACCTCAGATCGGGCGCTATAGCCCGTTATTCGCCTATCATGGAAGAAGTGATTGCCTTTGCCAACCGGGGCGGCTTTGTTTTTGGCATCTGCAACGGATTTCAGGTGCTCTGTGAAGCAGGTCTTTTGCCTGGCGCTTTGCTGCACAATGACAATCAGCGGTTCATTTGTAAAAACATACACATCCTGCCCGACAACAACGGAAATGTACTCACCCGTGACCTGGACAAGCCGCGGCCCATCAAGGTCCCCATCGCCCATGGCGAAGGAAGATACTACGCCAAAAAGAGCACCCTGCAGAAGATGAGGATGCAGGGTCAGATCCTCTTCCGCTACTGCAACCAATACGGCCAGATCACCACCGATGCCAACCCGAATGGATCGCTGGAGAACATAGCCGGGGTATGCAACGAGAACAAAAATGTTTTCGGTATGATGCCCCATCCCGAAAGGGCAGGTGATGAGATGCTGGGTAACACGGAAGGCAAAAACATCTTCGAATCCATCATCAACAACCTGGTGCCCCGCCCGGCCTAGGTACCCCTCTTACGCCAACCGTCCATAAGCCATACAGGCCCCCGTCTGCTTTTAATGCGCCGTGGCTTTGCAGTGGCCGGTTACACATACATCGAAGCAATCAGCTCCCTAAAGCACCACAAAAACAGCAATATCGATATAGATACATCGGCCGCGATCAGCCGTTTACTGCTATGGCGGGCATAGAGGATAAAAAAAAGCACCCGCAACCAAAACTGAACAAAGAAAAAACCGGACACTTCCAGGCTGTGTGCATTGTAATCCTCGGCCTGGCTGAAATCCAAACGCACAATAGAGGAGAAGGCCCGCGACATGCCTGTACTGGCTGTCGCTTTACCTTCCATAAGCTTGTATTGTGAAGGAATGGGATGTCCACCGTTCGACGGCGAAAAAAGGCCGGAATAGATGAATACCATCAAAATGACCCCGGCAAAAATGATATGCAGAATCTGATAAGAGTCCCGCAGAGTGGCCTTATGCATGAAGGTCCGGCTATTTTTGGTCTTTCTCCTCTTTCAGCTTATCCAGCTCCTTTTCCGCCTCCTCGACATCAGCACTGTCTTCAGGTTTTTCCTGAGTCTCGACCTCTGTTTCTCCCTCCAGATCCTCCATCTTCTCTTCGAGGTCCTTCATATTCTCGTCGTTCATATCCTGCTCCATCCCTTCTATATCCTCTTCCAGATCTCTGCCTATATCTTCGAGTTGTTCGAGCTTATCGAACCAGCTCCCCCGGTCATGTACGGCACCATGGAAGAAGGCACCCAGGAAGAAAAACCACAATACAGCAATCACCGAGCCAATGATCGAAACCACCAGGCCGGCCGTGGTGATCCCCTTGGCCCCCTCACTTTTCCGGGCCTGAGAAAGGCCAACAGCACTCAGAACGATCCCTACTGCACCAAAGAGCAGGGCAATGGCAAATGTACAGCCCATAATGGCCAGAGGAACGGAAATGATTCCCAGGACCAGTCCGGCTATACCGAGTCCCTGACCAGCGTTGGTTTTCTTTTGTTCAACTACCATAACACATTGCAGATTTTAAGGTTCTTACCAAAAATACTAAAAAATCTTGATGTAATAAACCTTCTGTCATTTTTTCAGGCGATGGAGTGCCCCCGGGGGTTGTTTTTCTCCTGCTGATCACTTATTTTTAATGGATCGTTATATAAACCGAAGCATTATGAAACTACCCATATACCAGTTGGATGTATTTACCAACAACATTTTTGAGGGAAACCCGGCAGCCGTTGTGGTCATGGATGAATGCGTGGATCAGCAGTTGATGCAAAACATCGCCATGGAGAACAACCTTTCTGAGACAGCTTTCATTCATAAAGAAAACGACTATTATAAGATCAGATGGTTCACCCCCACGGTGGAGGTCGACCTGTGCGGTCACGCCACCCTGGCTTCCGGGCATCTGGTGCTCTATATCCTGGAGCCCGCGTTGAATGAGGTCACCTTTCATTCAACCCAACACGAGCTGACGGTTAGGAAAGAGGAAGATTACCTGGCCATGAAACTGCCCGCGGGAAATTATGAAAAAGCCCACATGCCCGCGGAGCTGACGCAAGCCCTTCACAAAGAGCCGGCCGAACTGTATAAGGGTCAAGACTATATGGCTGTGTTTGAATCACAGAAAGACATCACTGAGATGGAACCTGATTTCACGTTGCTGAAAAAACTGGACACCCGCGGAGTGATCGTGACAGCCCCGGGTGTGCAGGCCGACTTCGTATCCCGCTTTTTTGCCCCTTCAATAGGGGTCAACGAGGATCCTGTCACCGGCTCAGCCCATACCCTGCTGACCCCCTACTGGTCAAAAAAACTCGGCAAGAAAGAGCTTTGGGCCGAACAACTATCTGCCCGCGGAGGCAGAATGAGATGCCGCGACCTGGACGAAAACATTGAATTGCTGGGCAATGCCAGGAACTACCTCAAGGGTCACATCTTCACCAAATAATTGCACCCCTTCGCGCCCGCTGCGGTTATTGAAATTCTGGCCTTGTTCCTTTTCAAAAAAGGATATATTGTGTATATTTAGCCCTTTGCATTGTATTATCCAAAACTAATTGCTATGGCTACAACCAACAAGATCAAAGGCGTTATCGGTATATTAACAGGAGGCGGGGACGTTCCGGGTCTCAATCCTGCCATTCGTGCGGTAACCATCAGAGCGTTAAGAGAAGGCTACAAGGTTATTGGCATCCGGCGGGGCTGGGCTGGTTTGGTGGATCTCAAACGGGATGCTGAAGACGAAGGCTGCCACTGTTACATGGAGCTCACGGAAAATGTGGTCAATAGGGCAGCCCGCACAGGGGGCACTTTTCTGCACAGCTCCAGGGTCAATCCCAGCAAAGTTCCCAAAGATAAAGTACCCACCCATCTTCAGGATACCTACCAGGAAGAGATGAACGACCTCACCCCGGAAGTACTTAAAAATATAGATTATCTCAATATCGACTTCCTGATTCCCGTGGGGGGCGATGATACCCTTTCCTATGCCGTGCGCCTGTACCGGGAAGGGGTAAAAGTAGTAGGCATCCCAAAGACCATGGACAACGACGTGGCAGGTACGGATTATTGCATTGGCTTCAGTACCTGTGTAACCCGTACCATCATGATGACCAACATCCTGAGAACCTCTGCGGGCTCCCACGAAAGGGTGATGATCCTGGAGGTTTTCGGGCGCTATGCCGGCTTCACTGCCATGCTGCCGACCATGGCCGGAGCTGCCGACAGATGCGTCATACCGGAACACCGCTTCGACATCGAACACCTCACCGACCTGTTGATGCATGACCGCGACAAACATCCCAGCAACTACTCGGTGGCACTGGTATCAGAAGGAGCCATGTTCGGGGGGGGCGAAATGGTATATGAAAATCAGGAAAAAGATATGTATGGCCACGCCAAGCTGGGAGGCATAGGCGATCTGGTGTCCGACCAGATCAAGAAAATCTCTCCCAAATACAACAACGGCCAAAGGGTGGGCATCATCAACCAGAAACTGGGGTACCTGGTCAGAGGCGGCGACCCCGACTCCATCGACTCGATCGTGCCGATGGCCTACGGCAACCTGGCCCTCGACCTGATACTCAACAACCTCCATGGCAGGCTGGTGGTACTCAAACATGGTCATTACGATAATGTGCCCATCGAGGTGGTGGGAAGCAAAAGCAAAACAGTGAACGTGCAGCAACATTACAACATCGATCGCCTGCGCCCGCAATACAAGAGCTTCGCCATGAAACCCCTGTTCATCATGACCAGCGAGGTTTGAATTTCGAATAAGCACCAAGACGAATTGGCGCTCGCTTTAAAAACACTAAGCGCCGATTCGCCTTAAAGGTTTTTTATGTTTGTCAGAAAAACAACTTATTCTTCCCGGGTCTCCTTCTTCTTTGAGGAGCCTCCCTTGCTCTTGGAACCGGAGGTCTCCTTCTTCTTCTCCTTCTCCTCTGCCTTGACCTCGCTCATCTTTTCCTTCAGCTCAGGGGCATTGTCCTGAGGGTTTTTCTCCAGCGCCTTTTTCTTCATCTGAGTTTTCTTCCGGGGCCTTCTCACTCCGTATGACTTACGGAAACGCTTGCCCTTTGCGGTTTTCATGTCTCCTTTTCCCATAAAAAAAAGAATTTGAGATTTTAAATTTTCAATTTATTCAAAGTGCCTGCAAAGATACAAAATAATAGGGATCGCAAAAACCTAAACCCCATGGACTCCTGCAAATTCTTCACTGCCGGCGGTCCAGGGTGATCACCGAAAAAGGATACCGGTGTTTTTCATCTTTCTCATGCTCATACCGGTTTACCTCCTTCCACTGGTCCATATCCAGCTGCGGAAAAAAAGTGTCGCCCTCCAGCTCCACATGAACACGGGTGAGGTAAATGCGATCCACCCGGGGCAAAGCCATCCGGTAGATCTTCTCACCTCCTATGATAAAAGGCTCATCGTCATGATGTACCTGTCGCAAAGCTTCATCCAGCGAATGCACAACAATGCAGTCCTTCGCGTGATAATTGTCATTGCGGGTAATGATGATGTTGGTCCGCCCGGGCAACGGCTTGCCATAAGATTCGAAGGTTCTGCGCCCCACAATCACATGATGCCCCCTGGTGGTTTGCTTGAAGTGCCTGAGGTCATCCGGCAGATGCCACAACAAATCATTGTCCTTGCCTATAACATTATTCTCTGAAGCTGCTACGATTAATGAAAGCATAATGCGTCAATGACTTTGAAATTAAACGGAGACTTTCCCTTTGATGGGCGGATGAGGATTATAATTCTCCAGGGTGAAATCGGAATAGTCGAAACCAAAAAGATCCTCTACCTGTGGATCAATGCGCATGGTGGGCAGCTGCCTTGGTTCGCGGGAAAGCTGAAGCTTCACCTGCTCCAGATGATTCAGATAGATGTGGGCATCCCCCAGGGTATGAATGAATTCATAGGGTTGCAAACCCGTCACCCGGGCCACCATCATCGTTAAAAGCGAATAAGAGGCAATGTTGAAGGGCACCCCCAGGAAAAGATCGGCACTGCGCTGGTAAAGCTGACACGAAAGCTTGCCGTCATGGACGTAAAACTGAAAAAGGATGTGGCAGGGCGGAAGATTCATGTTGTCCAGATCCCCTGCATTCCAGGCACTCACAATGTGTCGGCGCGAGTGGGGTTTGTTCCTGATCGAATCCAGCACCTGGCTGATCTGATCAATATGCCGGCCGTCAGGCGTGGGCCATGAACGCCACTGATATCCATAAATGTGACCCAGCTCACCGTTCTCATCGGCCCATTCGTCCCAGATGCGTACCTTGTTGTCCTTCAGATACCGAACATTGGTATCTCCTCTTAAAAACCACAACAACTCATATATAACGGACTTCAGATGGACCTTCTTGGTGGTCAGCAAGGGAAACCCTTCCTGCAGGTTGAAACGAAGCTGATAGCCAAATGTGCTGATGGTTCCTGTGCCGGTACGGTCCGATTTACGGGCACCATTATGAAACACATGATCCAGTAATTCAAGATATTGTTGCATGAGCCATTTTGCTTTTTGAAGTGTATAACGCCAGGTAAAATTAAAAAATCTGGGTGAAGTTACCCCTCCCAATCTAAAATTTGAACTTTTGAAAAAAATGTTCGAAAAATTTAGTGGGGAAAACATCAAGGACCACATCGTCCGCATCGCCAACCATATCTTCAGCAAGTTTGGATTCAAAAAGACGACCATCGACGATATTGCCCAAACCCTTGGGAAGGGCCTCTCACTGAAAGAAAAAGTAGCCCTGGCCAAAGAAACCGACCGGGTGTGCAGAAGGTGATGGCCGCACAGTTCGAATCCTTCAAGGATCCTTTCATCATCATGATCGCCAAGCTCGAAGAAAACGGCCTAGAGGATTACCAGATCATTGAACAGGTACCCGCCAAAAATGTGCGGGGAGCCCCACGGCTCAACACAGCCGTATGGCCCAGCCACAATTCATCTATCCTGCTTCAGCTCAGCGATGATCAAAATGCCCGCAAAATACTGGAGGTGGTCCGGGACTTCAACCACAAGGCCTACAACGAAAATGAACGGGTCACTGCCTGCAGCTGGACCCTGGATGACTATTTTTTTGAATAAAAATCCAGTAAAAATCCAGCGCTTAGCGCAGCGCTAAGCGTTGGATCTGTTCGTTTCCGGACATTTTTCAGCGCTGCGCTAAGCGCTGATTTTTTTATTACTTTTGCCTCGCATTTGTTTGGCAAGACTATGAAAACCATATTCATCACTTCCACCGGCCGCACAGGGACAGACTTTTTCACCACCCTGTTCAACGAGTATGTGGACAATGCCTGGAGCATGCATGAGCCCAGGCCTGCCTTCAGAAGGCGCAGCCACCAGCTGATCACCCGCAGGCCCACCCTCTTCGAGAAACATTATTTCCGGTTGCCCAGGATCAAAAGACACCGCAAGCGGGCAGAGGAATGGTACGTGGAAACCAATTACCACCTGGCAGCGGCCATCGACTTTCTGAGGGAGGTTTTCCCCGAAGGATCGGTCGTCCATGTGATACGCGACGGAAGGTCGGTGGTCACCTCCTGGCTGAACAAATACCGGTACATCACCAACAATCATCTCCTGCCCGAACATGTGGAGGACAGACAGGCACAGGAGCTCTGGGATAAGTGGAACCCCGTGCAGAAACTGGCCTGGTACTGGAAAACCATCAACCTGATGGCTGTGAGCAAACATCCCGATATATGGATCCGTTTTGAAGACATCTTCTCAGGTGATAAGGAAGGCGTTTTCAAGGTGCTCGATCACTTTGAGGGACTGCATTACAAACACCCGCAGGTGGAAAAGTTGCTGGAGCGAAAAGTCAACAAGACCCAGACCCCCTTTTTTCCGACATATGACCAATGGCCCGATTTTTGGAAAGAGCAGTTTTATGAGATTGCTGGTGATGCCATGCAAAAATTCGGTTATTCGCAATAGGTTGTCTTTAATGTAGACAATGAAGCAAAATTTTCATAGTTTTGCATCGTTAACCCGGACCATAAAATAACGGAGAGATGGCAGAGTGGACGAATGCGGCGGTCTCGAAAACCGTTGTCCCGCCTTGCGGGACCGGGGGTTCGAATCCCCCTCTCTCCGCAACATTTCCGACCCGAGCCTACACAAGCCCACTTTTTTTTAAGGAACCCCAAAAAACCCGATAAAGAAGCAAATATTCACATCTCCTGTTGATTGAAGAAAAAGACTCATCCCGCGCCAGGAAACATCTTTTGCGGAGCTTACAGAAGCGTGAGATAAGCTTACCCTGGACAATGTTCATCAAATTCTCAATATTTTTAAACATTATTTTTGTAATTTTGTAAGAACATTGCGTTCTTTACCGTTTTACCTTAAGAAAACAAGCATTTAGGGGTGCTTGCTGCGGCAGGCTGAGAGTATACCCTTTGAACCTGATCTGTATAATCACAGCGCAGGGAGAAGAAACCCGATACATTCCATTTACTCTCCAGCCGTTTTGCTGCAGGCCAGGCACCGCAAAACGGCTTTTTTATTTATCTGAAAAAAATCAAATGTCATGAGTAACAAAACACAAACACAGAAAAAGCTTTCATTCGACCAGTACGCCGGCAAGTATGATGCCTGGTTCATGGAAAACGAGAACCTGCTGCGCTCGGAGGTTGCCCTGGTAGCAAAAGTCATGGAGGATTGCGGCAGGGCACTCTCTGTGGGCTCTGGAAGCGGGCTGTTCGAATCTTTCCTGAAGAAGGATTATGACATCGCCGTCGCGGAAGGCCTTGAGCCGTCCGAGTCCATGGCGGAGATTGCTGAAAAGCGCGGCATGAGAGTAACCATCGGCACCGCAGAAGAAGGCGATATGGGCACAGAAACGTACGACACCATCCTGTTCAACGGTACACCCAGCTATATCAGCGACTTGCAGGCGGCTTTTGAAAAGGCCTGGTACGGGTTGAAGAAAGGTGGAAAGATCGTGGTGATCGATGTTCCCAAAGAAGGCTCCTTCGCCATGCTTTACAACCTGGCCAAAACGGTTGGCACCTGGGATGATGAGCTGTTCCGTGGCATCAAGCCCCCTTCGGTATACCCCATTGAGTTTGTGAAGGATGCCAACTGGCGCACCACCGGCGAAAAGGTGGAAGAGCTGAAGCAGGCAGGATTCGGTCATTTCGAATATGCCCAAACCCTGACGCGTCATCCCCTTTACGCCAATGATAGTTTTGAAGAGCCCCAGGAGGGCTATGAAAAAGGAGATTATGTAGCGATTCGTGCAACCAAATAAAAGGCTTATGACAGACAGAAAACAGACGATACAGGATCTTGAAAAGCTAAGGGCAGAAGCCCCTTTGATTCACAACATCACCAACTATGTAGTGATGAACGGCACAGCCAATGCCCTGATCTCCATCGGTGCCTCGCCGGTGATGGCCCATGCCGTTGAGGAGATGGAGGAAATGGTGGGCCTGGCTTCCGCTCTGGTGATCAACATTGGCACCCTGAGCGACAAATGGATCGAGGCCATGCATGTGGCCGGCAAGGCGGCCAAAAGCAAAGGCATACCGGTCGTTCTTGACCCGGTTGGTGCAGGGGCCACCTCTCTCCGCACCAACACCACCAAGGAACTGATCCAGCAGGTGGGCCCGGATGTGATCCGGGGCAATGCCTCGGAGATCTTGGCCATTGCCCGGGCCGGCTTCACCACCAAGGGTGTCGACAGCACCGCTTCTGCCGAGGCGGCCCTGGAAGCCTCCAAAGACCTGGCCCAATCCGCAGGAGCGGTGGTAAGCATCAGCGGCAAAACCGATTACATCACCGACGGCAAGCAGGTGGATCAGATCAACAATGGCCACCACCTGATGGGCAAAGTCACCGGCACAGGCTGCACAGCCACCGCCCTTACAGCAGCCTTTGCCAGTGTCAACAGCAATTACCAGGCCGCTGCAGGCGAAGCCATGGCTGTGATGGGCATTGCAGGTGAGATGGCCGGGGAAAAAGCTGATGCCCCCGGTTCATTCTATACCCGGTTCTTAGATGCCCTTTATCAAATCAATGGGGAACAAATCCAAAAACGCTGGAAAAATGACCAGGGTTAAGAAACTCGATCCCACCCTTTACCTGGTAACAGACAGGGGCCTGTCACTGGGCAGGTCCCTGCAGTGGGTGGTGGAAAAAGCGGTGAAAGGTGGTACCACCCTGGTACAGCTCAGGGAGAAGGATCTGGACACCCGCCCGTTCATTGAGTCGGCCATTTCCATTAAAAAGATACTGGATCACCACGGGGTCCCTTTGCTGATCAACGACCGGGTGGATGTGGCACTGGCTGTCGGAGCCGACGGCGTGCACCTGGGCCGCCATGACATGCCCTATGAGTTGGCCCGCAAGATACTGGGCAGGGATGCCATCATTGGCCTGTCGGTGGAGTCCTATCAGCAGGCTGAACAGGTCAGCAGGCTCGAGGCCGATTACATCGCCATCAGCCCGGTCTATACCACCCCCACCAAAGAAGAGCTCACCGAAGCACTCGGCCTGGAGGGTGTAAGCCGTATCACCGGCATATGTCCGCAGCCCGCCGTAGGCATTGGGAGCATCAAAACACACAATGCGGCCGATGTGATCCGTGCGGGTGCCGATGGCATAGCGGTCGTTTCCGGCATATGCTCGGCCGAAGATCCCGGGGAAGCTGCCCGGGAGCTGAAGCAGGTGGTGCAACAGGCCAGAAATTTGTCCGGCTGAGGATTTTTCCTGAACTTTACATCTCCATGGTCAAAGCAACGTCTATGAAAATATCCAAACTGGGAGAATTCGGACTGATAGAACAAGTTATCGCCCCTGAATTTAAGGAACTGGTTAACCAACATATCACGGGCATTGGCGATGACTGCGCCATCATGCCCATCTCCAAAAATACCTCCCACCTGCACACCACCGACATGCTCATCGAGAACACCCATTTCCTGAGGGACAAGATCGCACCCTACCAGCTGGGGTTCAAATGCCTGGCGGTGAACCTGAGTGACATCGCGGCCATGGGTGGTAAACCGTTGGCTTCCTACCTGTCCATCGCTCTGCCCAAGGACATGGATGTGGAATGGATGGAAGAATTTATGCGGGGGTATAAGGATCTGAGTGAAGATGAAGATGTGCCCCTGCTGGGGGGCGACACCACCAGCTCGCAAGGCCCCATTGTCATCAATGTAGGAGTAACCGGCGAGATCAACAACCAACACATCAAGAAACGCTCCGATGGCCGGCCGGGCGACATCCTTTGCCTGAGCGGCGAGATAGGTGATTCGGCGGGTGGACTGCAGGTCATCCTCGACGCCTTGCCCGAAGATCCAATCACCGCCCGGCTGCTGGACCAGCATCTGACCCCCTATCCCCATGTGTCGGAAGGACTGTGGCTGGCCCGGCACCAGGGGGTACACGCCATGATCGATGTCTCCGACGGCATAGGCTCCGACCTCCAGCACATCCTGAAGGCTTCAAATGTCAAAGGCTTCATCGAGCTGGAGCAACTGCCCATATCTGCCGAGCTCAGGCAACAGGCGGGTGCCTGCGGATGGAACGCCATGGAGTTGGCTATTTCGGGAGGCGAGGACTATGTGTTGCTGCTCAGTATGGATGCCAACCAGTATGAAAAACTGTCCGGTGGCTTCCGCAGGGAGTTTGGACGCAGCCTCCATCCCATCGGGCACCTCAGCCAGGGAGATCCTGTTATCACCTATATGAAAGACAAACAGGAGGTTAAAGACCTCAAAGAAGGATATCGCCATTTTTAAACGTAAAACCCATGACCCAACACCACTATAAAAAAGCACTCACCATAGCCGGCTCCGACAGCGGAGGTGGAGCAGGCATACAAGCCGATCTGAAGGCCTTCTCGGCCAACGGCGTATACGGCATGTCGGCCATAACGGCCATCACAGCACAAAACACCAGGGGCGTGCAGGCCATCCATCCGGTGCCCGTCGAAATCATCCACCAGCAGATCGCCACGGTGATGGAAGACATCGGCGCCGACGTCGTTAAAACCGGTATGTTGCACTCTTCCGAGGTGATCCACACCATCCGCGATGCCCTGGAGCAGTATCCTCCGCCCCATCTGGTGGTTGATCCGGTGATGGTGGCCACCTCAGGCGACAAACTGCTGGAGGACGAAGCCATCCAAACGCTGATAGGGGTGATGCTGCCCATGGCATCCCTTATCACTCCCAACCTGCCGGAGGCAGAGATCATCCTGGGCCGCAAAATCGAAACACCCGACCAGGCGCGCCAGGCAGCCAAAGACATGGCCCACACGGGAGCCAGGGGCATCCTGCTGAAGTCGGGTCATGCCCGGGGCGAAGAGCTTACCGACCTGCTCTATCTGCCCGGGGAAGATGAAATGATAGAAATACCCAACCCACGAATACAAACCAGCAACACCCACGGCACAGGCTGTACACTGGCCTCTGCCATAGCTGCCTGGCTCGCCCGGGGCCTGCCATTGCACCAGGCCACCCGGAAAGGCCTGGAGTATACCCACCAGGCCATTGAGCGGGGAGCCCTCTACCAGCTGGGCCATGGCAACGGCCCGGTTCAGCACTTCTACAAATTCTGGAATTAAAACCACTTATTATGGATTTTCTCAAAGAACTGGGCGAGGCCGTCGAGCCCACCTACCAGGAGATCATCGCCCATCCCTTCAACCTCGAGCTGGCCGGGGGCAACCTGGCCGAGGAAAAATTCCGGTTCTATCTCAGCCAGGATGTGGTTTATATCGGAGAATACTCCCGAACCCTGGCCGCCATAGCTGCCAAAGCACCCGATCACGACCAGCTGATGGAATTCATCGCCTTCGCCAAAGAAGGACTGGATATCGAGAGAGCCCTGCACGATGAATACATGCAGCTCTTCCAGGTCGAAAAAGCTAAGGATGTAGCCCTGTCCACCGAAGCCTATTCCAATTTCCTGCTGGCTACAGCCGCCTGGAAAAGCTTCCCCGAAGCCATCAGTGCCCTGCTGCCCTGTTTCTGGCTCTACAACGAAGTGGCCGTGCATATCCACCAAAAAGCCCGGCAGGAAAACAAATACC